>JAGWRI010000085.1 GCA_028876525.1 Gemmatimonadota bacterium
GCCAGGGCCGCCGGCTACCGCAACGCCGGCACCTGCGAGTTCCTGCTCGACCGCGACGGCCACTACTACTTCCTGGAAATGAACACGCGCCTCCAGGTCGAGCACCCGGTGACCGAATTCGTGACCGGGATCGACCTCGTGAAGTGGCAGCTGCGCGTCGCCGCCGGCGAGCCGCTGCCCGAGGCGTTCGAAGAGCTGCACCCGCGCGGATGGGCCATCGAGTGCCGCATCACGAGCGAGGACCCGAACAACGGGTTCCTCCCGTCCACGGGACGCGTCTCGTACCTGCACGTCCCCACGGGGCCCGGCGTGCGGTGGGACGGCGGCATCGAGGTGGGCAGCGAGATCGGCCTGCACTACGACCCGATGCTGGCCAAGCTCATCGTGTGGGGGGCCGATCGCGACGCGGCGGTGGCGCGCATGCACCGCGCCCTGCTCGAGCTGGCGGTGGACGGCATCGAGACGTCGCGCGACTTCCACCTCCGCGTGATGGAGGACGACGAGTTCCGCCGCGGGGCGATCGAGATCCAGTGGCTCGAACGGCGGCTGGCCTCGCTCACCGGCGCCCCGGCGCCCGCCGAGGGGATGCGCGTGGCGGCCATCGCGGCCACGCTGCTGGCCGAGCGCGACCGCCAGGCCCGCCGTCCCAACGGCGGCGCGGCCGGCCCGACGCTGCCCGACTCGCCGTGGACCCGCGCCGCGCGCGCCGACGGCCTGCGATGACCCACGACACGGTGGAGGTCGAGATCCGTGACATCGCCGCCGGCGGCGACGGCGTGGGGCGCACCGACGGCCTGGTCGTGTTCGCGCCGCGCACCGCCCCCGGCGACCGGATCCGGGCCTCCATCGCGCGCGGCAAGCGGTTCGCCCGCGCCACGCGGGTCGAGATCCTCCGCGCATCCGCCGACCGTGTGGCGCCCGTGTGCGCCCACTACGAGCGCGACGCCTGCGGCGGATGCCAGCTGCAGCACCTGTCGTACGACGCCCAGCGCGCGGCCAAGGCGGGGATGATCCGCGACGCGTTCGTGCGCATCGGCCGGCGGGCCACCGAGCTGCCGCCCGTGCGCCACAGCTGGTCCCCGTGGCGGTATCGCACCAAGCTCACCCTCGCCCTGCGCCGCGCGGAGGGCCGGTGGATTGCCGGACTGCACCGCTACGACGACCCGGGCGCCGTGTTCCCACTCGAGGACTGCGCGATCACCGACGAGCGCGTGATGGCGGCCTGGGACGCCATCATGGCCCACGCCGAATGGCTGCCCCCGGCCGACGCCCTGCGCGCGTCGGTGCGGCTCCTGGACGGCGGGGCGGGATTCGTGGTCGAGGGGGGCAGGGCGTGGCCCGACGGCGAGCGGCTGCTCGCCGCCGTTCCCGCCCTCTCGGCCATCTGGTGGATTCCCGCCGAGACGCGCGGCCGGCGTCTCGTGGCCGCGCGCGACGAGGGGCTGGCCCACGGCGCGTCGTTCGCGCAGGTCAATCCGCGGGTCGCGGGACAGATGCGCGAGTACGTGCTGGCCCTCGTGCGGACCCACGGGCCCCGCCGCGTCGTGGACGCCTACGCGGGCATCGGAGACACCGCCGAAGCGGTCGCGCGCGCGGGCGCCCGGGTGACCGCGATCGAGCTCGATCGCGACGCCGTGCGCGCCTGCGCGGCGCGCCTGCCCGCCGGCTCGCGGGCCATGGCCGGCCGGGTGGAGCACCTGCTGCCGCAGGCGCTGCCGGCCGACCTCATTGTGCTGAACCCGCCGCGCGCCGGCGTCGCCCCCGAGGTGACGCGGGCGCTGGAAGGCGCCGCGCCGCGCCCGAGCGCGATCATCTACGTGAGCTGCGACCCGGCCACGCTGGCCCGGGACGTGAGCCGGCTCCCGTCGTTCCGCGTGGCGTCGCTCACCGCGTTCGACATGTTTCCGCAGACCGCGCACGTCGAGACCGTCTGCGAGCTGCGACCGGAGGAGATGGCCGCGTGAAGTACTTCGTGACGGTGAACGGCGTCGAGCAGGAAGTCGTCCTCGACGGCGAGGGCGTGCACGCGGACGGGGCGAGCGTGCGCGCGCACCTCGCCGACGTCGAGGGCACGCCGGTGAAGCTGGTCACCATCGGCGACACGGTGCATCGGGTGCTCGTGCGGCGCGGCGACCGTCGCGGCACCTACACGCTGTCCATCGACGGCCACCGCTACGAGGTCGATGCCCTCGACGAGCGCGCGCGCACGATCCGGGATCTGTCGGGTGCGGCCGCCGCGGCGGCGGGCCCGGCCCCCCTCCGCGCGCCCATGCCGGGGCTCATCGTGCGCGTGCACGTGAAGCCGGGCGACGTCGTGCAGCCCGGGCAGGGGCTGGTCGTGATGGAGGCGATGAAGATGGAGAACGAGCTTCGCGCCACCGCGGGGGGCACGGTGAAGGCGGTGGCCGTCGCCCCGGGCACCGCGGTGGAGAAGGGGGCGCTGCTCCTCGAGCTCGAATAGACCGCCCGGATCCTGGAGGGAATGCAGATGCGACGCACGATCGGCTGGCTGGTGGGCGCGGCACTCACGGCGACCTCGCTCGCGGCGCAGGGCGCGCCGCCGAGCACCGACATCTACCTCGTGCGGCTTCGCGCCGGGGCGACGATCGGCGACCCGCCGGAAAACGTCACGCACCGCCCGGGCTACGACAATCAGCCGGCGTTCACGCCCGACGGCAAGGCGATCCTGTTCACGTCCATCCGCGCCGACGCGCAGGCCGACGTCTATCGCCTGGACCTCGCCACCCGCGCCATCGCGCGGCTCACCGATACGCCGGAGAGCGAGTATTCCCCCACGCCCCTCCCCACCGGGTCCGGGTTCAGCGTCGTGCGCGTGGAGCGGGACTCCGCCCAGCGGCTGTGGGCGTTCAACGCGCAGGGAGGGGCGCCCGTGCTGCTCCTGCCCGGCATCGCGCCGGTGGGCTATCACGTGTGGCTCGACGATCACACGCTCGCCCTGTTCGTGCTCGGCCATCCGAATGCGCTCGAGATCGCCGACACCAGGACCGGCGAGGGGCACGCGATTGCCCACGACATCGGCCAGTCGCTGCAGAGGGTGCCGGGCGGGAACCGGTTCTCGTTCCTGCAGCGCGACCACGGCGTCTGGTTCCTGGACACCGCCGATCCGTCGGCCCCCGACGGCGACATCCAGCGCGTGATCGCGATGCCGGCCGGAGCCGGCTACGTGGTCTGGATCTCGCCCACGATGGCGCTCACCGCGACCGGCACCGAGCTCCTGCGTCTCGACCGGGCGGCCGGGGCCGGCGCCCGGTGGACGCCGATCGCCGACTTCAGGGAAGAGGGCCTGCGCAACCTGTCGCGCCTGGCGGTGAGCCCGGACGGGAACTGGCTCGCCGTCGTCGCCGAGCCGGCGCGCCCCTAGCTGGGAAGCGCGCCGCCCGTCGGCGGGGCCGGCTTGCCCTCGGCCGGCGGGGCCGGCTTGCCCTCGGCCGCCGATCCCTCGCCGCGCTTTTCCGCGTGGTGCTTGATGGTCTTCCCCTCGGCCAGGAACACCGCGTCCTCTCCGATGTTGGTGGCCAGGTCGGCCACCCGCTCCAGGTTGCGGCTCACGAGCAGCAGCTCGAGCGAGGCGTTGATCGTGTGCGGGTCGGCCATCATGTGCGTGAGCAGGATGCGGAACACCGAGTCGTGGAGGGCATCCACCGCGTCGTCGGCCTCGCACACGGCGCGCCCCAGGGCGCCGTCGGCGCGCACGAACGCCGTGAGGGCGTCGCCCAGCATGCGGCGGGCGCGGCGGGCCATGTCGGCAATCTCGGGGTCCGGCGTGATGCGCGAGCGCATCGCGGCCAGCCGGATCGTGCACTGGGCGATGTTCACCGCGTGGTCGCCCACCCGCTCGAGGTCGCTCGACACCTTGATCGCGCTCACCAGGAAGCGCAGGTCGCGGGCCATCGGCTGCTGGAGGGCGAGCAGCCCCACCGCCTTGTTCTCGACTTCCATCTCCATCGCGTCCAGGTCGCGGTCGCCGACCAGCACCGCCTCGGCGGCGCCGGGGTCGCGCGACAGCAGCGCGTCCACCGCGAGGTCGATGAGCGCCGTCGCCTTGTCGGACATGTCGAGCAGGTGCTGCGTCAGCTCCGCGAGCTGCTCGTGAAAATGGCGATAGGTGCCCGCCGTGTCGCCAGGGCTCATCCGAACCTCCCCGTGATGTACGCCTCGGTCCGATCGTCCGAGGGCGCCGTGAAAAGAGTCTGCGTCGGGGCGGTCTCGATCAGCTCGCCCAGGAAGAAGAACGCCGTGTGGTCGGACGCCCGCGCCGCCTGCTGCAGGTTGTGGGTCACGATCACGACTGTGAGCGACCCCCTCAGCTCGAATAGTAGTTCCTCGATCTTCTGCGTCGAGAGGGGATCGAGGGCGCTGGCCGGCTCGTCGAGCAGCAGCACCTCCGGGTCGTTGGCCAGCGCCCGCGCGATGCACAGCCGCTGCTGTTGGCCGCCCGACAGCCCGGTCGCGCTTTCGCGCAGCCGGTCCTTCACCTCGTCCCAGAGCGCCGCCCGCTTGAGCGACGTCTCCACGATCTCGTCCAGCCTGGCCGCGTTGCGGATCCCGTTCACCCGGGGGCCGTAGGCGACGTTGGCGTAGACCGACTTCGGAAACGGATTCCAGCGCTGGAACACCATGCCGACGCGCCGCCGCAGCGACACGACGTCCATGCCGGGGGCGTGGATGTCGGCGCCGTCCAGCCGGATCGCCCCCTCGTGGCGCGTGCGCGGCACGACGTCCTGGAGCCGGTTGATCGACCGAAGGAAGGTGGACTTCCCGCACCCCGACGGCCCGATGAGCGCCGTGATCTGCCCCGCGGGAAGGGTGACCGATATGTTCTTGAGCGCCTGCGTCTCGCCGTACCAGAACGAGAAGTCCTCGGCCTGGATCTCGCCGCTCATCCGAACCGTCCCGTCACGTAGGCCTCGGTGCGCGGATCCGACGGCGTGGTGAACAGCTTGCCGGTGGGCGAAACCTCCACCAGCTCGCCGTTCAGCATGAACGCCGTCCGGTCGGACACGCGCGCCGCCTGCTGCATGTTGTGCGTCACGATGATCACCGTGAACCGCTGGCGAAGCGCGTACACCAGCTCCTCGATCTTCTGCGTGCTGAGCGGGTCGAGCGACGCCGTGGGCTCGTCCAGCAGGATCACCGACGGCTCGTTGGCCAGCGCGCGGGCAATGCACAGCCGCTGCTGCTGGCCGCCCGAGAGCGCGATGGCTCCGGTCTTCAGCCGGTCCTTGACCTCGTCCCACAGCGCGGCCCCCCTGAGCGCCTCCTCCACCCGGGCGTCGATCTCGTCCCGCGCCGGCCGCCGATGGCGCGGAAGCGCGCGGAAGCCCGCGGCGACGTTGTCTCGGATGTTGAGCGTGGGAAAGGGCGTCGGGCGCTGGAACACCATGCCGATGTGCCGCCGCACCTCGATCGGGTTCACCCCCGGGCCGTACAGATCCTGCCCGTGGAACTCGATCCGCCCCGTGACCCGGGCCGTGGGCACCGTCTCGTGCATCCGGTTCAGGCAGCGGAGCAGGGTGGACTTTCCGCACCCCGACGGGCCGATGATCGCCGTGACCTCGCGCTCGCGGAAGGCGATGCTCGCCTGCCGCACCGCGTGCTGGGCCCCGAAGTAGGCGTTGAGCCCGGTGACGTCGAGGATCACCTCGCCCGTCCCGGCGTTGGCCGCCGGCTGGCGCACGGTCGTCCCGATCGCCTTCAGGGCGGCCGGCTCCGGCGGGCGCGGCAGCGGCGCGGGGGCGGCGAGCGGTTCCGGGGTCGTCATCTCAGTCCACCGCCTTGCCGAACTTGGGGCGCACGACGTACCGCGCCGCGATGCTGATCAGGAGCACCAGCACGATGAGCACGAGCGACGCCGCCCAGGCCAGGCGGTGCCAGTCGTCGTACGGGCTGATCGCGAAGGAATAGATGTTCAGCGGCAGCGCGGCGATCACCTTGTTCGGGTCTACCGTGAAGAAGATGTTGCCCAGGGCGGTGAACAGCAGCGGCGCGGTCTCGCCGGCCACGCGGGCCAGCGCCACGAGCGCTCCGGTCACGATGCCCGGCAGCGCCGTCCGGACCACGATCGTGAGCGACGTGCGCCACGTCGAGTACCCCAGCGCCAGCGCCGCCTCGCGCAGCGAGTTCGGCACCGTGCGGATCATCTCCTCGGTGGTCCGCGCCGCGAGCGGAATCATCATCGTGGCCAGCGCCACGCCGCCGGCCCACGCCGAGAAGTGCCCCACCGGCTTGACCATCACCTGCCAGGCGAAGATGCCGGTCACGATCGACGGCACGCCGTTGAGCACGTCGGCCAGGAATCGCACGGCGCTCGCCAGCCGCGCGGTGCGGTTCTCGGCCAGGTAGATCCCCGCCGCGATGCCCACCGGCAGGCCGATCCCCGACGCGATGAGCAGCAGCACCAGAGTGCCGACGATGGCGTTCGACATGCCGCCGCCCGTAGTCCCGGGCGCGCTCTGCACCTTGGTGAAGAAATCCCAGTTGATCGACGAGGCGCCCTCGCGCACCAGGTGCACCAGGATCAGCACCAGCGGGAGCAGCACCACGGCCGCCGCCAGCCACATCAGGGCGAGCATCACCACGTTCACGGTCTTGCGCCAGATCACGTGTACCGCACCCCCACGCGCGCCACCAGCCACCGGGCGAGGACGTTCACCACCAGCGTGACGGCCAGCAGGGTGGCGCCAATGGCGAGCAGCGCCGAGATGTGCAGGCCGGCGGCCTCGGCGAACTCGTTGGCGATGATCGACGCCATGGTGTAGCCCGACGCGAACAGCGACGCCGAGATCGTCGGCGCGTTGCCGATGACCATCGTCACGGCCATCGTCTCGCCCAGCGCCCGGCCCAGGCCGAGCACGATCCCGCCCACGATTCCCGACTTCGCCCCCGGGATCACCGCGTCCCGGATCATCTCCCACCGGGTGGCACCCAGGGCGAACGCGGCCTCGCGCTGCGAGCGCGGAACGGCCATCAGCACCTCGCGGGTCACCGCCGAGATGTAGGGAAGGATCATGATCGCGAGGATGATGCCGGCGGCGAGCATCCCGGGGCCGTACGAGACGCCGTCGAAGATCGGCAGCCCGCCCAGGTGCAGCGTGTTCTGCAGGAAGGGCGCGATGCTGTCCCGCATCATCGGCTCGAGCACGAAAATGCCCCAGAGGCCGTACACGACGCTCGGAATGGCGGCCAGCAGGTCCACCAGGAAGGCGATCGGCTGGCCCAGCCACCGCGGAGCCAGCTCGGACAGGAATACCGCCGTGCCGACGGCCAGCGGCGTGGCAATGACCAGCGCGATGGCCGACGAGACGAGCGTGCCGAAGATGGCAGGCGCCGCGCCGTACACGTCGTGGACCGGGTCCCATGCACTCGAGGTGAGGAACCCCAGGCCGAACTTTCGGAATACCGGCCATCCGCCGGTGAACACCTCGACGGCGATGTACAGCAACAGCGCCACGATGGCCAGCCCGGCCAGCGTGGTCACGCCGCGGTAGATCCTGTCTCCCACCGCCACGCCCCCCATGCGCGGGGCGCTCGCGGCGGGCCGTTCGGTCGGTTTCAGTGCCGCAGCGTCTTCCAACGGCAAAGCCTCCACGTTCGTCGGGGACCGGTGGTCCCGCGTGAACGTGAAGGCTCGCCTGGTGTCGCAACGACCAACGGACTGCTCTGTAACGGACCGGTAACGGCCCGCCGTGACAGTACTTAATACGTCACTTCAGCCAGCCGCTTCAAGACCATCTGCTTCATGTTCTTGGGCAGCGTGGCGTATTCCAGCGCCCGGGCCTGCGGGTCGCCGTCCTGCATGGCCCACCGCAGGAAGTTGACCAGCTTTTTCCCCTTCTCGGCGTTGGCCTGGTGCTTGTACAGCAGGATCCAGGTGAACGACGAGATCGGGTACGCCTTGGCGCCCGGCGCATTCACGATGGAGATGCGGAAGTCGGTGTTGGCCGGAAGGTGGGCCGCCGTGCCGGCCGCGGCCTCGGTGGCGCCTTCGAGCGACGGCGCGATCCAGTTGCCGTCCTTGTTCTGGAGCAGCGAGTAGGTCATGTGGTTCGTGAGCACGTAGGCCAGCTCGACGTAGCCCAGCGCCCCCTCGATTTGCCGCACCTGACCGGCCACGCCCTCGTTGCCCTTGGCGCCGAGGCCCACGGGCCAGGCGATTGCCGTGCCCTTGCCGGGCCCGTTCTTCCACGCCTCGCTGACGTTCGAGAAGTAGTCCGTCACGATGTACGACGTGCCGCTGGCATCGGACCGGTGCACCACGATGATGCCGTGGTTGGGGAGGTTCACGCCGGGGTTGAGGGCCGCGATCTGCGGGTCGTTCCACTTCGTGATCTTGCCGAGGTAGATGTCGGCCAGCACCGGGCCGGTGAACTTGAGGTGCGTGGTGGCCGGAACGCCCGGCAGGTTATACGACATCGAGACCGCGCCGATCACCGTCGGGATGTGCAGGATCGCGCCGCCCTTGGCCTTGGCCATCTGGGCGTCGGTCATCGGGCCGTCGGTGGCGCCGAAGTCCACCGTCTGTTCCGAAATCTGGTTGATGCCGGCTCCCGAGCCGACGGACTGGTAGTTGACCTTGACGCCGGCCTTCGCGGCGTACACCTGGGCCCAGCTGTTGTAGATCGGCGCGGCGAAGCTGGAGCCGGCACCGGTCAGGTCCTGCGCGCCGGCCGTGGCGCTCACGGCCATCACGGCCGCGGCAGCGAGAAGAAGACGTTTCATGTGCGGTGGTTCCTCGATGGGTGCGGGGTTGTCAGAAGTTGATCACGAAGTGGACGAAGAACGCCTTCAGGTCGGACGTGTTGCCGCTCTTGCCCTCGATGTCCTGGTAATCGGCGTACGCGGTGACCTTGCTGTTGATGTCGTAGCCGAGACCGCCAATCAGGTAACGCTGATAGCCGGCGAGGTCGGTGTTCGGCTTGTACTGGTCCGCGCGGAGCACCAGGGACCACGGGTCGGTCTTGGCGTTGTTGATCAGCGCGAGGGGGCGCAGGATCGTGAACGCCGAGTACACGGCGCCCGTGGTCGTCGTCACGGCCGGGTTGGTGGCCGAGTCCTGGCCGTTCGTGCGGCTGTCGTACTCCGCGACCACCGTGGCGCGCGGATCCTTCACGCCCACGTGCAGGCCCCAGAGGTCCTTCTGCAGGCCCGGGCCGGTGGCGTCGAACGCGCTCGGGTTGTAGCCCTTCTGATAGTAGGGGCTGATCTGCAGGCCCTTGAACCAGCCCGCATCGCCGCTCGACGCCAGCGGCGTCCAGCTGAACCGGACGTTGAGGTCCTTGAACCGGTCGGTCTCGGCCGAGCCGTAGCCGGTGCCGTTGTACACGCCGCCGTAGACCTGGCCCTGCTTGCCCGGCAGCGTCAGGATCGCCGCCACGCCGATGTCGGACGACGGCACGAAGCTCAGGTAGTCGATGGGCGTGTTCGTGATGCCGCGCTGCCAGAAGCTCTCCATCATGTCGATTTCCGGCGTCTGCTCCATGCCGAACCGGATGGCCAGCGCCGCCGGATCCTTCCCCGCGTCCTTCCAGGCCGCCCACTCCATGAACGCGTACTTGATGCGCGCCGTCCAGCCCTTGTAGTACGTGCCCGGCGCGGTGTTCTGGAGCACGTCCGTCGTGACGCGCACGGTGACGTTGTCCCCGGCCGGCATGATGAAATTCAGGTAGGCGCGGGTCAGGTCGAACTTGTTCGTGGCGCGCTGGGCCTTGGTGCCGCCGTTCTGCCAATCGGCGTACAGCACGCCCGAGAACTTGAGCGGAGTGACGGCCGCCTGCTGGGCGGCCACCCTCGTCGCGCCGAGCACGACGAAGAGGGCCCCGGTGGCCAGACGAGAGATGGTGCGCATGTGGTCTCGCAGTGAGAGGGAGAGTGGAACGGACGGTCCGGAGGCGACTCCCGGTGGGGAATCCACCTCCCCGGTTCGCCCAGAAGCGTAGACCGATCCTGTCACGACGCCCATCGGGGTTCGTAACGGCCGGGTAAAGCCGTCCCCGTCGCGGCGGGCCCGCCACGGTCCGCCGACCCTTCATTGACGGCGCCGGTCGCCGGCGCTACGCTGGCCCCGTCACGGGAGCCGTACCCCGCCCGCCCACCCCCTTGGAGGTCCCGCATGGGTGTCTTCGCCGAGCTCTCCCGGCTCGATCGCCAGCAGCGCAGTGCCTTCGTGGCCAGCTTCCTCGGTTGGACCCTCGACGCGTTCGACTTCTTCCTCATGATCTTCATCCTGCGCGCCGTCGCGCAGGAGTTCGGCACCGACGTCAAGGCGGTCACGATCGCCGTGACCCTGACTCTCGCCATGCGCCCCCTCGGCGCCCTGGTGTTCGGCCTCCTCGCCGACCGGTTCGGCCGCCGGCCGATCCTCATGATCGACGTCCTGCTGTTCAGCCTCCTCGAGCTCGCGTCGGCCTTCGCGCCGTCGCTCGTCGTGCTGATCGCCCTCCGCGCCGCGTTCGGCTTCGCCATGGGTGGCGAATGGGGAATCGGCGCGTCGCTGGTCATGGAGACCGTCCCCGCCAGGGCTCGCGGCCTCGTCTCGGGAATTCTCCAGGAAGGATACGCGTTCGGCTACCTCCTGGCCGCCGTCGTCTACGGCCTGCTGTTCGACCGGATCGGCTGGCGCGGGATGTTCATGGTGGGCGTCATCCCGGCCCTGCTCGTGATGTACATCCGTCGCAACGTCGAGGAGTCGCCCGTCTGGACGCAGCTCCGCGAGCGCCCCAAGGTCAGCCTCTGGCACTCGGTCCGGCACAACTGGAAGCTGTTCACCTACGTCGTGATCCTGATGACGGCGTTCAACTTCTTCAGCCACGGAACGCAGGATCTCTATCCGACCTTCCTCCAGGCGCAGCACCATTTCTCCCCCGGCACGGTGAGCCTGCTGGCCATCGTCGCCAACGTGGGCGCGATCGCGGGGGGCATCTTCTTCGGGTCGATCTCCGAGCGCGTCGGCCGCCGGACGGCGATCGTGATCGCGGCGTTGTTCGGGCTGCTCATGATCCCGCTCTGGAGCATGGCGTCGGGGCCGATCGTGCTGGCCCTGGGGGCCTTCTTCATGCAGGTGTCGGTGCAGGGCGCCTGGGGGGTGATCCCGGCGCACCTGAACGAGCTGTCGCCCAACGAGGTCCGGGGCACCTTCCCGGGATTCGCGTACCAGCTCGGGAACTTCATCGCGTCGGGGAACGCCACGTACCAGGCCATGATCGCCGACCGCCGGGGTGGGGACTACGGGTTCGCCCTCGCCGTCGTGGCGGCGATGATGGCCGTGATCATCGCGTTCCTGACCGCGGTGGGGCCGGAGACACGGGGGGTGGTGTTCGAGCAGGGGGTGGGGGAGGTCCCGGGGGAATGACCGGCCCACGCGTTGACACCCGCTAAGTGCTTGCGTAGCTTAGAGGTCTGTCAAAAACGCCCTTTGGGCGGCCGAGACCCGGGTTGCAGCCCGCACCGGTGAGGCGCCGGACCCACATCGCACGTCAGGACCGAAGGATAATGAAGACGTTCAGCGCCACCCCGCGCGACATCGAGCAGCGGTGGTACATCGTGGATGCCGAGGGGGTCGTGCTCGGACGCCTCGCGTCCGAAGTCGCCAAGGTCATCCGCGGCAAGCACAAGCCCATCTTCACCCCGCACATGGACACCGGTGACAACGTCATCGTGATCAACGCGGGGAAGGTCAGGCTCACCGGCCGCAAGGCCGAGCAGAAGACGTATTTCACGCACACCGGCTACATGGGCCACGAGCGGCACACCCCGCTGGCTACCGTGCTGGCCAAGCATCCCGAGCGCGTGATCGAGAAGGCGGTTCACGGCATGCTGCCGAAGACCACCCTGGGCCGGCAGGTGCTGCGGCGCAAGCTGCGCGTCTACGCCGGCGCCGAGCATCCGCACGCAGCGCAGCAGCCGACCCCGCTCACGATCACGCCGAAGGGAGCCAAGTAACATGCCCGATACGACCACGGTGCACGCGATCGGTCGCCGCAAGGAAGCGGTGTGCCGCGTTTATCTGAGGCCCGGTTCGGGCAAGTGGGACGTCAACGGGCGCACGCTCGGCGACTATTTCCCGCGGCCGACGCTGGTGTCGGCCATCCAGCAGCCGTTCACGGCGACCGATACCCTCGGCCGCTTCGACGTCAAGGCGAACTGCGAAGGGGGCGGCCAGAACGGTCAGGCCGGCGCCCTCCGCCTTGCGGTGGCCCGCGCCCTCGTCAAGCTCGACGAGGACCACCGCCGCAAGCTTCGCGACCTCGGGTTGCTCACGCGCGATGCCCGCGCCGTGGAGCGCAAGAAGCCCGGCCGTCCGAAGGCCCGCAAGCGGTTCCAGTTCAGCAAGCGCTAATCGCCGGGCGCGGCGGGCTGCGGCCCGCCGCGCCGGCGGTCGGCGTGCAGGTCATCTCACACGCTGCCCGAGCCCCCGCGGGTGCCGGTTCGCCGGTTCGCGGCGGGCGCCGACGGCAGCGGACGTTCAAAACCACGTACGAGGCTCGCGTCACCCCATGTCCGATTCGCAGCTCACGCTCGAGCAGTTGCTCGCCGCCGGTGTCCACTTCGGGCACCAGACCCGCCGTTGGAATCCCAAGATGCGCCGGTTCATCTTCGCCGAGCGCAACGGGATCCACATCATCGACCTCCAGAAGACGATGCGCCAGCTGGAGCTGGCGCAGAAGCTGGCCCGCGACGTCGTCCTGCGCGGCGAGCACGTCCTGTTCGTCTGCACCAAGCCGCAGCTCGCGGCGCTGGTCAAGGAAGCCGCCGAGAAGTGCGGCGGCCTCTACATCACCGAGCGCTGGCTGGGCGGCCTCCTCACCAACTTCCAGACGGTCAAGAAGCAGCTGCGCCGCATGAAGGAGCTGGAAGAGGGGTCGGAGTCGGGCGGCGAGTTCGAGAACTACACCAAGAAGGAACAGCTCATGATGGCCCGCGAGCGCGACAAGCTCTCGAAATACCTGGGCGGCATCAAGGGCATGTCCCGCCTGCCGGGCCTGATGTTCGTGATCGACTCCAAGAAGGAGCGCATCGCGGTCAGCGAGGCCAACAAGCTCGGCATCCCGATCGTGGCCGTGGTGGACACGAACGCCGATCCGGATCTCATCACCGTGCCGATCGCCGGCAACGACGACGCCATCCGGTCGGTGGAGCTGATCGCCAACGCCATCGCGGGCACGATCGCCGAGGCGCGGCGTGAGACGCCGGTGCGCGCCGAGGCCGAGGAGGGGGAGAGCTACACCTACAGCTCCGACCGCGGCGCCGAACCGGCCGAGGGCGAGAGCGAGCGCAAGCGGAAGCGCCGTCCGCGCCGCCGCCGCGCGAAGCCCGAAGCGATCGCCGCCCGCCTCAAGCCGGCCGGCGAGGGCGAGGGTGGCGAGGGCGGGGCGACCGACGACGGCGGCGGGGACGCGGCGTCCGAGTAACCGTGGTCAGGCGGCCCGCGCGGCCGCCCGGGCGCGGCGCCTGCCGCAGTATCTTCGACAGACGCCGCCGGCTTTCCCCGGCGGCGTTTCCATGACTCTGACTGCAGAACGGATTCACCCAATGGCGAACATCACGGCGAAGGACGTCCAGGAGCTGCGCCAGCGCACCGGCGCCGGCATGATGGACTGCAAGAAGGCCCTCGAGGAGACCGGGGGCGACATCGACAAGGCGGTCGAGAACCTGCGCAAGCGCGGAGTGGCCAGGGCGGAGAAGCGCGCCGGCCGCACGACCAGCGAGGGCATCATCGGCCACTACATCCACCACAACGGCAAGGTCGCCACGCTCGTCGAGCTCAACTGCGAGACCGACTTCGTGGCCCGCACCGACGACTTCAAGGATCTGGCCCGCTACGTGGCCGAGCACGTGGCCGCCGCCGCGCCGCTGGCCGTGGACAAGGACGGGATCGCGGCCGACAAGATCGACGTCGAGCGCCGCATCGCCGAGGAGCAGACCCGCGCCTCGGGCAAGCCCGAGGCGATGATCGCGAAGATCGTCGACGGCAAGATGGAGGCGTTCTTCAAGGAGGTCACCCTGCTCAGCCAGCCCTGGGTGCGCGAGCCGAAGAAGACGATCGGCGACCTGGTGAAGGAAGTCTCGGCCAAGACTGGCGAGAACATCCAGGTCAAGCGGTTCGTCCGCTTCCAGCTCGGCGAGGTCTGATCGCCATGCCCGAACTCCGCTATCCGCGCGTGCTGCTCAAGCTCTCGGGCGAGGCCCTCGCCGGAAAGGCGGGGTTCGGGTTCGATTTCGAAACCATCGACCGGCTGGCCGACGAGGTCGGCGCGGTGATCGGCATCGGCGCCACCGTCGGGCTGGTGATCGGCGGCGGCAACATCGTGCGCGGAACGATCCTCTCCAAAATGGGGATCGACCGCGTCACCGCCGACTACATGGGCATGCTGGGCACGGTGATCAACGCGCTGGCGGTGCAGGACGTGCTGGAGCGCAAGGGGCTCGACACCCGCGTCATGACGGCGATCCGGATGGAAGAGCTGGCCGAGCCGTACATCCGGCGGCGCGCGCTGCGCCACTTCGAGAAGGGGCGCAGCGTGATCTTTGCCGCCGGCACCGGCAATCCGTATTTTTCCACCGATACCGCGGCCGTGCTCCGGGCCATCCAGATCAAGGCCGACGTCATCATCAAGGCGACGAGCGTGGACGGCGTGTACTCGGCCGATCCGAAGCGGGACCCGAACGCGACGCTGTATCAGGAGATCAGCTATCGCGACGTGATGATCGAGGAGCTCAAGGTCATGGATCAGACGGCGGTCACCCTGTGCAAGGAGAATGGGCTGCCGCTGATCGTTCTCAACATTCACCGCCCGGGCGCCATCGCGCGCGCCGTGCGCGGGGAGCGCGAGGGGACACTCGTACAATGAGCACCATTTCAGCCATCGAGAAGGACTGCCGCGCGGCGATGGACAAGGCCATCGACAGCACGAAGCGCGAGTTCGCCGGCATCCGGTCGGGCAAGGCCACGCCGAACATGCTCGACACCGTGCGCGTCGACATGTACGGCTCGCTGCTGGCCATGAACCAGGTCGCCACGGTCTCGTCGCCCGAGCCGCGGCTGCTCATCGTGACGCCGTTCGACAAGAGCCAGGGCAAGGCCATCGAGAAGGCCATCCGCGAGTCCGGGCTCGGACTCGACCCGGCGCACCAGGGCGGCACGATCCGCGTGCCCCTCCCCGCCATGAACGAGGACCGGCGCCGCGAGCTGGTGAAGGTCGTGCACAAGCTGGCCGAGGAGGGGAAGGTGGCCGTCCGCCACGCCCGCACCCACGCCCGCGACGCGTTCAAGAAGCTCGACGGCGTGTCCGAGGACGAGGTCAAGCACGGCGAGAAGGAAGTCCAGAAGCTCCACGACGACTACGTCCGCAAGATCGACGAGCTGATCAAGGCGAAGGAAGCCGAGATCATGGAAGTCTGACGGTCGAGACGGCGGTGCCCGAGGCGACGAGCGACGAGCTGCTGGGGCGCATCCGCCTCCACGGGCGGATACCGCGGCACGTGGCCGTCATCATGGATGGCAACGGCCGGTGGGCCCGCGACCGGATCATGCCGCGCACGTTCGGCCACCGCGCCGGCATGCAGTCGGTGCGCGACGTCGTCGAGGGCGCGATCGAGGTCGGGGTCGGCGCGCTGTCGCTGTTTGCGTTCTCCAAGGAGAACTGGCAGCGCCCCAAGCCGGAAGTCTCGGCCCTCATGTCGTTGCTCGAGGAATACATCCAGCGCGAGGCCGACGCGCTGGACGAGAACGGCGTGCGCGTCCGCGTGTTCGGCGAGCTGGAGCGCCTCACGCCCCCCGCGGCCGCGGCGGTCGAGCGCGTCACCGCGCAGACGGCGGGCAACGCTCGGCTCGACCTCAACCTGTTCATCTCGTACGGGAGCCGCGCCGAGCTGGTGCGCGCCGCGCGCCGCCTGGCCGAGGACGTGGCCGCGGGCCGCCTCCGGCCCGGCGACGTGACCGAGGAGGCGTTCGCCGAGCGGCTGTACACCGCCGGCATGCCCGACCCGGACCTGCTCATCCGCACGTCCGGGGAGCAGCGCATCTCCAACTTCATGCTCTGGCAGCTGGCCTACACCGAGCTGTACGTCTCGCCGGTGCTGTGGCCCGACTTCCGCCGCGCCCAGTTCTACGAGGCGATCCTCGCCTTCCAGGCGCGGGACCGCCGCTTCGGCAAGGTGACCGTCTGATGAGCGAGTTTGGCCGCCGCGTGCTGTTCGCATTGATCGCCGCCCCGATCGTGCTCGCGATTCTCGGCGTCGGCGGGGCGCCGCTGGCCGCGCTGCTCGCCGTGGCGTCGGCGATCGCGGCCTGGGAGTTCTTCCGCCTGGCCCGCGAGGCCGGCAACCAGCCGCTCGACGACATCGGCATCGGGCTCGCCGGGCTCACCCCGCTCGCCGTGCACGCGCGCTATCTGGGCCTCTACGTCGTGCGCCCGGTGGACGTCGTCGTGATCGTGCTCGTCGTGTGCGGCCTCGCGCTCTGGATGCGGGGCACGCACGGCCAGCCGATCGCGTCGCTCGCCATCACCTTCTTCGGGGCCCTCTACACCGGCGGCACCCTCTCCTTCGCCTAC
Organism: Gemmatimonadota bacterium; assembly: GCA_028876525.1. GTDB lineage: Bacteria > Gemmatimonadota > Gemmatimonadetes > Gemmatimonadales > Gemmatimonadaceae > JAGWRI01. The sequence continues at coordinate 16,572 of JAGWRI010000085.1, forward strand.
GTCCTGCGCTATCACGAGTACGCGCTGGGCGGACGCGACGTCTACTTCGGGGGCCGGCACGTGCTCGTCGCGGCGGGCGCCGCGCTGGTCGTCCTGCCCGTGATCGTCACCTGGGCCACCGACATCGGCGCCTACGCCGTGGGCCGCTCGCTGGGCGAGCGCAAGCTCATGCCGTCGGTGAGCCCCGGCAAGACCGTGGCCGGCGCCGTGGGCGGCCTGGCGGCCGGCGTGGTCGTGACCTGGCTCTACGCGCGCTGGGTGCTGCATCCGGTGGCCCAGCTCGGGCTCACGCCGGCCGGCATCGTCGTGTTCGGCGCCGTGGCCAGCGCCGCGGCCCAGGTGGGCGACCTGTTCGAGTCGCTGCTCAAGCGCGAGGCCGGCGTCAAGGACAGCTCGCGCCTGATTCCGGGACACGGCGGGCTGCTCGACCGCGTGGACAGCGTGATCTTCGTGCTCCCCGTGGCCTGCTTCCTGCTCGGGCTGCTGCTCGTTCCCGCGCCCCTATGACGCAACGCCGGGTGGCGATCCTCGGGTCGACCGGTTCGATCGGCACGACCGCGCTCCGCGTTCTCGCCCGGCAGGGGGACCGGTTCCGGGTGTCGGCCCTGACCGCGTACTCCAACGCGCCGCTGTTGCGAGAGCAGGCCGGCGCGTTCCAGCCGGCGTTCGTGGGCATCGTCCACGACGGAGCCGAGGCCGACGCGCGGTGGTGCCGCGGGCCGGAGTGCCTGGCCCGGGCCGCCGTGCGCGACGACGTGGACATCGTGCTCAATTCGGTGGTGGGCTCCGTGGGGCTCGACGCCACGCTGGCGGCGCTCGAGCGCGGCAAGCGCGTGGCGCTGGCCAACAAGGAGTCGCTCGTGATGGGCGGGCACCTCGTGGCGGCGGCGGCGAAGCGGGGCGGGGGCGAGGTCGTGCCCGTGGACAGCGAGCACAGCGCGGTGCTGCAGTGCATCGCGGGCCGCCCCGGCGTCGAGGTCCGGCGGATCATCCTCACCGCGTCGGGCGGGCCGTTCCGCGAGTGGCCGCCCGAGCGCCTGGCGGCGGCCACGGTGCACGATGCGCTGCGGCACCCGACGTGGAGCATGGGGCGCAAGATCACCGTGGACAGCGCGACGCTGGCGAACAAGGCGCTGGAGGTGATCGAGGCGCACTACCTGTTCGGACTGCCGTACGACCGGATCGACGTCGTCGTGCACCCGCAGAGCATCGTGCACTCGTTCGTCGAGTTCGTGGACGGGAGCGTGCTGGCGCAGCTCGGCGTGCCGAACATGGAGCTGCCGGTGCTCTATGCGCTGACCCACCCGGCACGGGCGGTCGACGCCGGCGTGCCGCCCTTCGACCCGGTGCGTGCCTCGCCGCTCACCTTCGAGCCGGCACGGGTCGACGCCTTTCCGGCGCTGCGGCTGGGCGTGGAGGCGGGGCGGGCCGGAGGCGCCGCCCCGGCCGTGTTCAATGCCGCGAACGAGCAGGCCGTGGCGATATTTCTGGAGGGGCGCCTCCGGTTTCCGGACATTCCGGCGGCCATCGCGAGCGCCCTCGAAGCGCTTGGTACCATGCCCGGCGACACCCGCGACGCGCTGGAGGCGGCCGACGCCGCCGCCCGGCGCCACGTAAGCGAGCGATTCGGATGCTAGTCTGGCTTGCCCCCGTCCTCGTGTTCGGCCTCGTGATCTTCGTGCACGAGTTCGGGCATTTCATCGCCGCGAAGGCGATGGGCGTCTACGCGCCCCGGTTCTCGATCGGGTTCGGCCCGGCGCTGTGGCGCTGGCGCCCCGGCGAGACGGAGTACGTGCTGGCCATCCTGCCGCTGGGCGGCTACGTCCGCATGGCGTCGCGCAACGACGAAACGGCGGCCGCGCTCGAGGGAGGAAACGAGGAGCGGAACGCCCGGCAGGCCGGAGACCCGGGGTACGATCCCGACGCCATGATCCCGTTCGGGCCGCGCCCCGTGCCCGAAGACCGGTGGTTCGAGTCCAAGCCGCTCGCCGCCCGCATCGTGATCCTCATGGCGGGCGTGACGATGAACGCCGCGCTGGCGGCGGTCGTGGCCATCGGCCTCGCGGCGCACTACGGGCGCGCCGTGATACCCACCCGCGTGGTGGGCGCGGTGCGCGCCCCGGCGCTCGCCCCGGCGCTGGCCCGGCTGCAGCCCGGCGACACGATCTTCGCCGTGAACGGCGACACGGTGCGCGACTGGACCGACGTCCTGAACGACATCGCGCTGAGCACGTCGCGGGTGGAATTCGCCACCCAGCACGGGGCGGTCACGGTGCCGCTGGGCGACTCGGTGCACGCGGCCGACGTGGCACAGGCTCTCGACTACTGGACGCCCGCCGTGGTGGACTCCGTGGGGGCCGGCGGGCCGGCGGCGGCGGGGGGCATGGAGGCGGGGGACAGCATCCTGGCCGTGAACGGCGAACCGATTCCCGGATTCGCCCAGCTCGTGGACAAGGTGAGCGCCTCGGCCGGCACGCCGCTCTTGATCGAGGTGCGGCGGGGCACGCGGACCCTGGATCTGCACGTCACGCCGAAGGCCACCGAGGTGCCCGATCCGGCGACCGGGAAGACCCAGCTCCTGGGGCGCATCGGCATCGCGCGCCGCGAGATCGTGGCCCGCGTACCGGTGACCTTCTGGCAGGCGGTGGAGAGCGGCACGCAGCTCACGTGGGTGATGGGGGGCGCGGTGATCGGCACCGTGCGCGACCTGATCATCCGCCGCGTGTCGGTGTCGGAGCTGGCGGGGCCGATCACGATCACCCGCGTGTCGGTGCAGGCGGCGCGCACCGGGCTGGAGAATCTGTTCTACCTCATCGCGCTGCTGAGCATCAACGTGGCGGTGCTGAATCTGCTGCCGATCCCGATCCTGGACGGCGGCCAGATCGCCATGAACGTGGTCGAGACGGCGAAGGGGAAGCCGTTCAGCCTGCGGACGCGGGAGAACATCCTGCGGGTGGGGTTGGCGGCCATCGCGCTGCTGTTCGCGGTGGTCATGTACAACGATCTCAAGGCGTGGCTCGGGAAGCTGTTCTCCTGAACGGGCGGCCCCGGGCCCCGAAGGCCGAAGGGGCCTCCCCTTTACACCCCCCTTGGGTTCCGTTAACTTCATTTGCTGCAATTCATTCGGTTCAATCATCGCATCCGCCACTGGGGCGGGGATCATCACGACATGTCTTTTCAGAAGTCCGCCGAGATCGCGAAGTACAAGTCCCACGACACGGACACCGGCTCGACCAAGCTGCAGGTGGCGGCGCTCACCGAGCGCATCAACTACCTGACCGAGCACTTTCGCGCGCACGTCAAGGATCACCACGGACGGCGCGGCCTGCTCAAGATGGTGGGGCAGCGGAAGCGCCTCCTGAACTACCTGCGGCGGACCGACGTCGAGGGGTATCGCCAGCTGGTGCAGGATCTCGGACTGCGCTACTGAGATGGGCGTGATGAGCACGCGCGCGGAGTGCCACCGGGTGGCCCGCGCGCTTTTTGTATTCCACGAGGCTACAACGCAATGATGCAACGCATCGAAAAGACCTTCGCCGGCCGCAAGCTCGTCATCGAGACGGGCCGGATGGCGAAGCAGGCGGCCGGCTCGGCCGTCGTGCAGTTCGGGGACACGATGGTGATCGCCGCCTGCACCGTGAGTGACAAGGAAACCTCACTCGGCTTCTTCCCCCTGCTCGTCGAGTATCGGGAGAAGACCTACGCCGCGGGCAAGATTCCGGGCGGCTTCATCAAGCGCGAAGGGCGCCCGCACGACCACGAGATCCTCGCGGCGCGCGTCATCGACCGCTCCATCCGGCCGCTGTTCCCCGAGGGCTTCAAGAACGAGGTCCAGGTCTTCATCTACGTGGTGTCGGCCGACCAGGAAAACGACGCCGACGTGCTGGCCCTGGTCGCCGCGTCGTTCGCCATCAACGCGTCGCGCATCCCGTTCATGGGGCCCATCGCCGGCGTGCGCGTCGGCCGCGTGCAGGACAAGTGGGTGCTCAACCCCACGTTCCAGCAGCTCGAGTACAGCGACATGGATCTCGTGGTCGCCGGCTCGAACGACTCGATCGTCATGGTCGAGGGCGGCGCGCTGCAGGTCTCCGAAGACGACGTCGTGGACGCCCTCCAGGTCGCCCATGGCGGCATCCGGGAGCTGATCGCCGCCCAGGACGAGCTGCTGGCCAAGATGGACGACCGCCCGGCCAAGATGGCGTGGAAGAAGGCCGCGTATCCCGACGGGCTCGAGGCCCGCGTCAAGACGCTGGCCGAGCCCAGGGTCGCCGACGCGATCAACCGCAAGGAGAAGCACACCCGCATCCAGGCCGTCGAGCGGGCCAAGGACGAGGTGGTCGAGCAGCTCAAGGACGAGTATCCCGACAACCTCGGCGACGTGAAGGCGGTGCTGGGCGACGTCGAATACGCCGCGCTGCGGTCGCAGGTGCTGGACACCAAGCTGCGCGTGGACGGCCGCAAGGCCACCGAAGTCCGCCCCATCACCATCGACAGCCCGGTGCTCCCGCGCGCCCATGGATCGGCCCTGTTCACTCGCGGCCAGACGCAGGCGCTGGTGAGCGTCACGCTCGGCACGGCGAACGACGTGCAGCGGCTGGACACGATCGACGAGCCGTCGGAGAGCACGAAGTCGTTCATGCTGCACTACAACTTCCCGCCCTTCTCCACGGGCGAGGTGCGGCCCATGCGCGGCACGTCGCGCCGCGAGATCGGCCACGGCAACCTGGCCGAGCGCGCGCTGCAGGCCATGCTCCCGCCGTTCGAAGAGTTCCCGTATACGATCCGCGTGGTCTCCGACGTCCTGGAATCCAACGGCTCGTCGTCCATGGCTTCGATCTGCGGCGGCTCGCTCGCCCTGTTCGACGCCGGCGTCCCGATGGGCGCGGCGGTGGCCGGCGTGGCGATGGGGCTCATCTCCGAGGGCAAGCGCTACGCCGTCCTCACCGACATCCTGGGCACCGAGGACCACCTTGGCGACATGGACTTCAAGGTGGCGGGCACGGCCAAGGGCATCACCTCGATCCAGATGGACATCAAGATCGAGGGGCTGGACCTCAAGATCATGAAGGAGGCGCTGGCCCAGGCCCGCGAGGGCCGGATGCACATCCTCGGCGAGATGGACAAGGCGCTGTCCGCGCCGCGCGGCGACCTGTCGCCGTTCGCGCCCCGCATCGTCACGATGACCATCAACCCCGAGAAGATCGGCGACCTCATCGGCCCCAAGGGCAAGACGATCCGCGGCATCCAGGACGAGACCGGCGCCGAGATCACGGTGGACGACTCCGGCCTGGTCACGATCGCCGCCGTGGGCGGCGAGTCCATGGAGCGGGCCCGCCAGATGGTCCAGGCAATCACCGCCGAGCCGGTGGTCGGCGAGGTCTACGAAGGCCCGGTCAAGTCCACGACGGCGTTCGGCGCCTTCGTCGAGATCATGCCCGGCACCGAAGGGCTGCTCCACATCTCCGAGCTGCGGCACGGCCGCACCGAGCGGACCGAGGACGTGGTGAAGAAGGGCGACCGGGTGAAGGTCAAGCTCATCGAGCGCGACGAGCGCGGCCGCCTGCGCCTGTCCATGAAGGCCCTGCAGCCCAAGCCGGAAGGCACCCCCGAAGAGGCGGCGTCGGATGGCAACGGCGCCGAGCCCCATGGGGAGCGGGAAGACCGTGGCGAGCGCGGAGACCGCGGAGACCGCGGCGAGCGTCGCGGCGGCCGCGGCCACCGCTCGCGGAAGTCGTGAACCAGCGGGCCGATACCGCCCCCCGGTTCCAGCGCAGCGTTCTCGCGAACGGACTGACCGTACTCTCGGAGCAGGTGCCGGGAGTGCGGTCGGTGTCGTTCGGGGCCTGGATCCGGTCGGCGTCGGTGCACGAGCGCGCCGAGGAGATGGGCGTTTCGCATCTCCTGGAGCACATGGTGTTCAAGGGCACCGAGCGGCGCACGGCGGCCCAGATCGCGCTCTCGCTCGAGGCCGTGGGCGGATCGCTCGACGCGTACACCTCGCGCGAGCACACGGTGTACCAGGCCCGCGTCCTGGACGCGCACCTCGACCTGGCCGCCGACGTGATTGGCGACATGGTGTTCCACCCCGCGCTGCGCGACGAGGATCTGACGCTCGAGCGGAAGGTGATCCTCGAAGAGATCGCGATGGTGGACGACACCCCCGACGACTTGGTCTTCGAGCTGCACAACGAGGCCCTCTGGGCGCCCCATCCGCTGGGGTACTCGATTCTCGGCACGCGCGAGACGGTGTCGCGCCTCGGCACCGCCGAGCTGCGGGCCCTGCACGCCCGGGCGTACCACCCGGAGCACATGATCGTGGCCGCCGCGGGCAACGTGGACCACGACCGGCTGCTCGAGATCCTGGCCCGGACCGGATGGGCCGACGTCCCGCGGGGGGGGACGCCGCGCCCCGGGGCGCCACCGCTTCCGGATCTCGTGCCCGCGTCGCGGCACGTCACGCGGGAGGGCGCGCAGACCCACGTCGTGGTGGGAAGCCGGGCCCTCCGCCACGGCGACCCGCGGCGCCACGCGCTGGTGCTGCTGAGCATGCTCATGGGGGGCGGGATGAGTTCGCGGCTCTTCCAGCGCGTGCGTGAGGAGCTCGGACTGGCCTACGCCGTCTACACCTTCCAGATGCTGCACGAGCAGGCCGGGGCGCACGGCGTGTACGTGGGAACGGCGCCCGAGACCGCGGGCCGGGCCCTGGACGCGATCGTCGCCGAGCTGGAGCGGGTGGCCGCCAAGGGGCTTCCGCCCGAGGAGCTGGCGATGGGGAAGGAGCAGCTCAAGGGGCAGCTCGTGCTCTCGCTGGAAAGCCCGGCGTCGCGCATGTACCGGGCGGCCTCGGTGGCCCTCTACGACGAGCCGTACCGGACGCTGGACGAGCTCCTGGCCCAGGTGGACGCGGTGGACGAGGCGACGGTCGGCGCGGTGGCCCGGGAGTTCTTCGATCCGGCGGCCCAAACGGTGCTCTCGCTGGGGCCCGGCTCGGGGGACTGACCGCCGGCCGGGTGCCCCCGGTGCACCGGCCGGGGCGCGGATTTATGTTTCCAGCGGCCTCACGCCGGATTCCGCATCTGGGCGGAGCGGCCGTCCGGGGCCTCTTAATCCCGTACCCAATCGAGCCATGAAAATTGGCGTTCCGAAGGAAATCAAGACGAACGAGAACCGCATCGCGCTCGTTCCGGCCGGGGCCGAGGCGCTGGTCGCCGCCGGCCACCAGGTGACCGTCGAGAAGGGCGCCGGCGAGGGGAGCGGCTTCGCCGACGAGGCGTACACGGCGGTGGGGGCGAAGATCGCGCCCGATGCCGCGGCCGTGTGGCGCGACAACGACATGATCATGAAGGTGAAGGAGCCGATCGAGGCGGAGTGGAAGCACATGCGGCGCGGCCAGCTCGTCTTCACGTACTTCCACTTCGCCGCCGACGAGCGGCTGACCAGGGCGCATCTCGACAGCGGCGCCGTCTGCGTGGCCTACGAGACGGTGGAGCTCCCCGACCGCGAGCTGCCGCTGCTCACTCCGATGTCCGAGGTGGCCGGCCGGATGGCGGTGCAGGAAGGGGCCAAGTACCTCGAGAAGCTCTACGGCGGGCGCGGCGTGCTGTTGGGCGGCGTGCCGGGCGTGGCGCCGGCCAAGGTCGTCATCCTGGGCGGCGGCGTCGTGGGAACGAACGCCGCGAAGATGGCCGCCGGAATGGGGGCCAAGGTCATCATCCTCGACCTGTCGCTGGAGCGGCTGCGCTACCTGAGCGACGTGATGCCGGCCAACGTCCAGCTGATCCACTCCAACCGCCACAACATCCTCGAGGCCATCGAGACGGCCGATCTGGTGGTGGGGGGCGTGCTGATCGCGGGGGCCAAGGCGCCCAAGCTCATCCGTCGCGAGGATCTCAAGCGGATGCGCCCGGGTTCGGTGATCGTGGACGTTGCCATCGATCAGGGCGGATGCGTGGAGACTATCCACGCCACGACGCACGAGAACCCGACCTACGTGGTGGACGGGGTGATCCACTACGGCGTGGCCAACATGCCGGGCGGGGTTCCGCGGACCTCGACGCTGGCGCTGACCAACGCGACGCTGCCCTACGCCCTGCAGCTGGCCAACAAGGGGTGGAAGCGGGCGCTGAGGGAGAACCCGGCGCTGCTCAAGGGACTGAACGCCGCCGAGGGGCAGGTGACCTACCGCGCGGTGGCGGAGGCGTTCGGGATGCCGTACGTGGAGGCGGAGAAGTTCCTGGGCTAGAAGCCCGGAACCGGCGCCCCAGCTCGCCGACGACCTCGGACCCCGGACCTCGGTCCCCAGTCCTCGCGGCATCCGGGCCACCGGAGCCGGGGCGGCTGGACTCCGGGGTCCGGGGTCCGTCGCGACGGGGGCGTGTTACCTCGGTTCGGCGTGTTCGGTCTGAGGTCGGAGGTCGCCGGCGAGCCGTGGCCGTGGCGGCCCTTTCCAGTGGCGTAGGTTACGGTGAGTCAATATCTTGCTGGCACTGCCCTGCGGTGGTGCGTTCACGGGCCGCCGCCGCCGGCGCCCGTCGTTCCACCCTCCGTTTTCACACCCCGGATCACGAATTGCCGTTGATGCGCTGGCCGTTCTTCAAAGCGGGTTCGCTGTTCCCCGCGAATGCCATCGGTGTCGATCTCGGCACCGCGAACACGCTCATTTACGTGAAGGGCGAGGGGATCGTGTTGAACGAGCCCTCCGTGGTCGCGATCGATCGCGAGACGAAGAAGATCAAGGGCGTGGGCCTCGAGGCGAAGCGCATGCTGGGGCGCACGCCCGACGGCGTGATCGCGGTGCGCCCGATGAAGGACGGCGTGATTGCCGACTTCGACGTGACCGAGAAGATGCTGCGCTACTTTCTCACGCTGATCATCGAGAACCACGTGTTCAAGGTGAAGCCGCGGGTGATCGTGTGCGTGCCGTCGGGTATTACGGAAGTTGAAAAGCGCGCGGTGCGCGACTCGGCCATGGGCGCGGGGGCGAAGGAGGTGTTCATGGTGGCCGAGCCGATGGCGGCGGCGATCGGGGTCGGGCTTCCCGTGGAGACGCCCACCGGCAACATGGTGATCGACATCGGCGGCGGCACGACCGAGATCGCCGTGATCGCGCTGTCGGGCATCGTGAGCGACACGTCCATCCGCACGGGCGGCGACGAGCTGGACATCGCCATCGTCCAGTTCCTGCGCAAGAATTACAACCTGCTGATCGGCGAGCCGACGGCCGAGCAGGTGAAGATCCAGATCGGCTCGGCGGCGCCGGTGGGCGAGGAGCGCGAGATGGAGGTCAAGGGCCGCGACCTCGTGTCGGGCATCCCGAAGACCGTCCGCGTGCACTCCAGCGAAATCCGCGAGGCGATCCAGGAGCCGGTGCAGCAGATCGTGGACGCCGTGCGGCGCGCGCTGGAGATCACGCCGCCCGAGCTGGCGAGCGACATCGTGGACCGCGGCATCGTGATGACCGGAGGCGGCGCGCTCATTCGCGGCCTCGACCTGCTCCTCAGCCAGGAAACGAGCCTGCCGATCCACGTGGACGAGGACCCGCTGACCTGCGTCGTGCGCGGCACGGGCCGGATTCTCGACGACGAGGAGAAGTACTGGTCCGTCCTGAGCAGCTGAGGGGAGGGGGGACGTGGCCCGCGCCGCCCGCTCCGGCACCCGGCTCGACATCGCGATCGTCGCTCTCTGCGTGGTGCTGTCGCTGCTCGCGCTGGCCCTGCCGCAGCGCACGCGCGACCCGGTGGCGGGCGCGCTGCGCCGCACCCTGATGGCTCCGCTCGTCACCGTCCAGCGCGGCGCCGAGCAATGGCGCGTGGCGTGGCTCGAATCGGAGCGCCTGGCCCTGGGGCGGGACACGCTGGCGCTGGCCGCCGCCGACGCCAATGCGCTGCGGCTCGAGAACGACCGCCTGCGCGCCCTGCTCGGCCTGGGCGGGCGCCTCGGCTGGGGGTTCGTGCCCGCCGAAGCGCTGCAGGAGACCGGGCGCCCGCACGATCTGATCACGTCGCTCGTCCTGAGCGCCGGCAGCAACGCCGGCATCGCGACCTACAACCCGGTGGTGGGCCCCGACGGCGTGATCGGGCTCGTGCAGTCCACCGATCCGCGGTCCAGCATCGTGATGCTGTTCTCGCACCCCGACTTCCGCGTCAGCGCGATGACGGTGGACGGGTCGGTGTTCGGCATCGTGTACCCGCACGCGGGCTCCGGGTCGGAGGCCTATCTCCTCGAGCTGCGGAACGTCGTGTTCCGCACCCTGCTCAAGCCCGGCACCCTCATCATCACGTCCGGGCTGGGCGGCACCTTCCCGCGCGGGATTCCGATCGGGCACGTGATTGCCGAGATCCGGAGCACCGAGGGGTGGTCGCGCACGTATCTGGTGCGACCCACGGCGAATCCGGCCGACGTGACCGCGGTGATGGTAATGACGGCGCAGCGGGCCGCGCAGGGCGCGGGCAACGTCTGGGCCCTGCCGGCGAGCGCCGACTCGGCGCAGCACCGCCTGGTGACGGTGGCCGACTCGGTGGCCCGGCAGGCGGCGGCCGTCGAGGCGGCGCGCCAGCGGGCGCACGTCGACAGCCTTCGTGCCGACAGCGCGCGGGCCGATTCGGCGCGGCGCGCCGGAGGCGGGCGATGAGCGTCGGCGCCGCGCTCCGCACCGCCGGCGTGGTCGCCGTTCTGGTCGTGCTGCAGTTCGCCGTGCAGCCGCTGGTGCCGTGGCGCGTCTCGCCCGACTTCCTGGTGATCGCGCTGCTGTATGCGGCGGTGCGGATCCGCCCGGGGGCGGCGGCGGTGCTGGGCTTCGCCCTGGGCCTGGTGACGGATTCGCTCACGCTGGGCGGATTCGGCGCCGGCGCGTTGGCCATGACGGTCGTGGGATTCGGCGCGTCGTGGCTCAAGGCGGCGTTCTTCGCCGACACGCCCGGCATCAATGCCGCGTTCCTGTTCGTCGGGAAGTGGGTGTTCGACGTGATCTACGTGCTGGCCCAGCACACGATGCCGCCCGGGCAGATGCTCGCGCAGATCTTCCTCTGGTCGGTGCTCTCGGCGGCGTTCACCGCGGTGGTCGGGGCGCTGGTGTTCGCGGTCGTGCGCCCCGTCTCGGCGTCCGGGGCGCGGCGGGCGTGAGCTTCCATCCCAACGAGGTGGCGCGCCGCGCGCGCATCGCCACGTGGGTGCTGGGCGGGGCGCTGGGCGTGCTCGTGACCGCGTTCTTCCGCACGCAGATCATCCGCAATCAGGAGTGGTCGCTGCGGTCGGAGGAGAATCGTCTGCGCGAGGTGCCGCTGCCCGCCCCGCGCGGGAACATCTTCGACCGCACGGGGCGGATCATCGCCGAGAACGTCGTCGGCTACACCGTCTCGCTCCTGCCGCAGTCGCTGGACTCCCTGCGCGCCACGCTGCAGCGGGTGGGGCAGATGGTGCCGCTGAGCAAGGGCGAGACCGACGCCGCCCTCCGCCGCTATCGGCGGAACCCCGTGCGGCCCACGGTCATCCTTCCCGACGCCAGCTTCGAGGAGATCTCGGTGCTCGAGGAGCACCGCATCGATTTCCCGAACCTGATCATCCAGTCGTCGCCCAAGCGGTACTATCCCGACGGGCCGGCGGTGGCGGCGTTCGTGGGCACGGTCGGCGAGGTGAGCGACTCGGAGCTGGCCCAGCCGGCGTATGCCGACTACAAGCCGGGCCAGCTCATCGGCAAGCAGGGGCTGGAGCGCGAGTACGAGACCACGCTGCGCGGCCGCGAGGGAAGCCGGTTCGTGGAGGTGGACGCCCGCGGACGCGTGGTCCGCGAAGTCGGGGCGCGCGAGGACCTCCAGCCGCAGCAGGGCCAGCCGGTGTACACGAACGTCGATCTCGATCTGCAGGAGTACATCGCCCACCTCTTCGCCGACTCCCTGGCCGGCGGCGCGGTGGCGCTCGACCCGCGCACCGGCGCGGTGCTGGCCCTGTACAGCGCGCCCAGCTGGGACCCCAACCAGTTCGTGGGCGGCGTATCGTACGCCTATTACGATTCGCTGCTGCACGACCCGCGCGCGCCGCTGTACAACAAGGCCACGCAGGGCACGTATCCGCCGGGCTCGACGTGGAAGCTGGCCACGGCCGTGATCGGGCTCGAGGACAGCCTGGTCACCATGGACAGCAAGATGCCGCAGCCGTGCACCGGCCGGTACCTGTTCGGCAACCGGTACTGGCAGTGCTGGGAGCCGACCGGCCATGGGGCCCTCACGCTGGGCGGGGCCATCGAGAAGTCCTGCGACGTGTACTTCTACCAGCTGGGGCTGCGCATCGGGCTGGGCCGGCTGATCGCCGGCGGGTTGCAGCTGGGGTTCAACCAGCCGTCGGGCATCGATCTCCCCGAAGACAACCGCCCGCGGTTCCCCGACCGCCTCAAGTACTTCGATGAGAAGTACGGCCCCCGCGGGTGGACGGCCGGGGCCACGGTGATGAACATGTCCATCGGCCAGGGGGAGAATTCCCAGACGGTCGTCGACATGGCCAAGTTCTACACGGCGCTGGCCGAGGGCGGGATCGAGGCCACGCCGCAGATCAGGACCATGGCGCCGGTGCGCAAGCGCGTCTTCGACCTCACGCCCGACGCGCAGGCGGCCATCCGGTCGGCGCTGATGGGCGTCGTGGAGGCCGGCGGCACGGCGGCCAGCGCGCAGATCAAGGGCGTGATGCTGGCCGGCAAGACGGGCACGGCCCAGACCGGGGTGTTCAGGAACGGCGTCGAGCTGAATCACGCCTGGTTCGCCGGGTTCGCGCCGGCCGACGATCCCGAGATCGTGGTCGCGGTGATGATCCAGTTCGGCGGCCACGGCCCGCGGGCGGCGCGCATCGCGTCGTCCATCATCGGGCACTACCTGAAGACCACCCCGACGATGCTGCTGGAGACGGGCGGATGAGCCGCGGTGGACGCATCCGGCTCGACTGGCCGCTGGTGGCAACGGCGTTCGTGCTGTCGCTCTACGGCATCGCCGTCGTGTATTCGGCCGGGCAAACCGACGTTCCGACGGCGGTGGCGCACGCCTACCGCCAGCAGATCGTCTGGTTCGCGCTCGGATTGGGCGCCGCCTACCTCGTGAGCCGCGCGTCGGTGCGGCTGCTCGAATGGGGCACCGTCCCGGCGTACGCGGCCACGATCGCCGTGCTCGTCCTGCTGCTGTTCGTGGGCCGGGGCTCGGGCACCGCCGCGGGCACCAAGAGCTGGCTGGTCGTGGGCGGCGTGCGCCTGGGGCAGCCGTCGGAGCTGGCCAAGATTACCGTCGTGATGATGCTCGCCAAGGTGCTCGCGGCGAACAAGAACGCGCCGCGCTCGCTGGTCGAGCTGTGGAAGCCGGGCGTGATCGTCGGCCTGCCCTGGCTGCTGATCATGCTGCAGCCCGACCTGGGCACGGGCATCGTGTTCGTCGGCATCTTCTTCGTCATGCTCTTCTGGACGGGGGTGCGGTGGGAGCTGCTGGTGCTCCTGGCCAGCCCCGTGGTGAGTCTGGTGCTGGCGTTCAGCACGGGGCTGTGGGGCGCCTGGTTCCTGCTCCTCCTGGCCCTGGTGGTCTGGTACAAGCCCTACGTCTGGGAGAGCGTGTTCCTGGTGGGCGCCAACGTCGTGTCGGGGGTGGTCGCGCCGCTCATCTGGAACCACCTCGAGCCCTACCGGCAGGCGCGATTCAAGGCCTTCCTCGACCCGTCGAGCGATCCCCTGCGCACCGGGTATCACGTGATCCAGTCGCAGGTGGCCATCGGGTCGGGCGGGTGGCTCGGGAAGGGATTCACGATGGGCACGCAGAAGCGCCTCGCCTTCCTGCCCGAGCAGCACACCGACTTCATCTTCTCCGTGGTGGGCGAGGAACTGGGGTTCGTGGGCGTCACCGTGGCGCTGGCGCTGTTCGGCTTCCTGTTCTACCGCACGGTGCGCGTGGCGGCGCGGGCGAGCGATTCGTACAGCAGCCTCGTGGCCTTCGGCCTGCTCGGGCTCTGGTTCACGCACGTGATGGAGAACGTGGGGATGACGCTCAACCTCACGCCGGTCACCGGCATCCCGCTGCCGTTCTTCAGCTACGGCGGGTCGTTCATGTTCTCCTGCTGGCTGGCCGTGGGGATCCTGGCGCGGATCTCGAGCGAGGGCCGGGGCGGGAGCGAGGGGCAGATCGCCCTCTGACCGGGGGCTCTTCCCCCCTCGGGACGCCCCCCACACATTTGATCAATGGCTTGGTTCCGGAAGGAAAAGAAGCCCCGCCAACCGCGGCGCGAAAAGCTCGAGATCCCCGCCGACGTCTGGGAGAAGTGCGAGGCGTGCGGGCACACCGACATCCGCGAGAAGTTCGTGCGGAATCTCAACGTGTGCCCGAGCTGCGACCACCACCGGCGCATCCGCGCCGGCGAGTACGCCGCCATCCTGCTCGACGACGGCACGATCGAGGAGCTGGAGGAGAGCCTCCGGTCCACCGATCCGCTCGGCTTTCCCGAGTACCCGGCCCGCCTCAAGAAGGCCGCCAAGAACGCCGGCGACGCCGACGCGTTGCTCGCCGTGGGCGGGATGATGGACGGCGCGCCGGTGAACCTGGGCGTCATGGATTTCGCCTTCATGGGCGGCTCGATGGGGTCCGTGGTCGGCGAGAAGATCGCCCGTCTGGGGCAGCGCTCGCTGGAGCGGAAGTACCCGCTGATCATCGTCTCCGCCTCCGGCGGCGCGCGCATGCAGGAGGGCGTTCTGTCCCTGATGCAGATGGCCAAGGTGTCGGCCATGCTCGCCCAGCTGGCCGAGCGGCGAATCCCGTACGTCTCGATTCTCACCAACCCCACCACCGGCGGCGTGAGCGCCAGCTACGCCATGCTCGGCGACGCGATCATCGCCGAGCCCGGCGCCGTGATCGGGTTCGCCGGCCCGCGCGTCATCAAGCAGACCCTCGGCCAGGACCTGCCCGAGGGATTCCAGACGTCGGAATTCCTGCTCGACCATGGCATGCTGGACACGGTCGTCCATCGAAAGGAACTCAAGAAGACGGTGAGCCAGCTGCTCCGTCACATGTCCGGGAAGCCGGCGGCGGCGGGGTGGACGTCGACCTGACCGAGTACCAGGCCGCGCTGCAGTACCTGTTCGCGCGCACCACCGGCGGATACAAGTTCGGCCTCGAGCGCACGCTGGCCCTGCTCGCGGCCATGGACGATCCCCATCTCGCCGTCCCCGTGCTGCACGTGGCGGGCACCAACGGCAAGGGGAGCGTCGTGGCCACGGCCGCCGCCCTGCTCGCCGCCAGGGGGCTCCGCGTGGGCCGCTACACGTCGCCGCATCTCGTGGATTTCCGCGAGCGCATCGTGGCCGGCGACGCGCCCATTTCCGGCGATCGGGTGACCGCGTTCGTGCGGCGGTGGACTCCGTTGGTCGAGGAGCTGGGCGCGACCTTCTTCGAGGCCACCACCGCGCTGGCCTTCGAGTACTTCCGCGAGCAGGGCGTGGACTTGGCCCTCATCGAAACGGGGCTCGGTGGCCGCCTCGACACGACCAACGTCGTGGTGCCGGCGGCCGCCGGGGTGGTCTCGATCGGTTTCGACCACATGGAGTACCTCGGCAACACGCTCGAGGAGATCGCGGCCGAGAAGGCGGGAATCTTCAAGCCGGGGCGCCCGGCGGTGATCGGCGAGCCCGACCCGCGAATCCGCGCCCTGCTCGCCGAGCGCGCGCGGGCCGCGGGCGCGTCGGAGGTGCGCGTGGTGGCGGAGCGGATGCGGATCGAGGGGCTGGCGGTGGACGACCGGGGCACGGAATTCACGCTCACCGGGCTCGGCGACACGCGCCGCCTGCGCACCCCCCTCACCGGGGTCCATCAGGCGCCCAACCTCGCCTTCACGCTGGACTGGCTCGACGCCGCGGGGCCGCGCTACGCGGTGCCGCTGGCCGAGGCGGGGGCGCACCTGCAGGGCATCGCCATCCCGGGGCGCTTCCAGCGAATCGGGCGCTACCTGTTCGACGTGGCGCACAACGCGGCCGGTGCCCGGGTGCTGGCCGAGACGCTGCGCCGGGTCCAGCCGGCCCAACCCGTGGTGGCGGTGGTGTGCGCCCTGCGCGACAAGGAGTGGCCGGAGATGCTGCTCGCCCTGCGCGACCGGGCGGAGCGGTTCGTGCTCACCAACGCGCCCACGGCCCCCGAGAGCCGGGCCTGGGAGCTGGCCGAGGTGGCGACGTTCGCCCTGCGGGAGGGGATTCCCCACCTGGTGGAGCCGGATTTCGATCGCGCGCTGGGGGAGATGACGGCGGGCGCGGCGACGGTGCTCGTGACGGGGTCCTTTCACACGGTGGGGGACGCCATGGCGCGCTTGCACGTATCTCCGCTTCCCCAATAGCTTTAGGGATGGCCAAAGGCGCCCTTCCCGGTTTCCGCGATTTCTATCCCCAGGAGCTGGCCGAGCGGGCCTATCTGCTCCGCACCTGGCGCGACGTCGCCCGTCGGTTCGCGTTCGTGGAGTACGACGGCCCGCCCCTCGAGCCCCTCGAGCTCTACACCAGGAAGAGCGGCGAGGAGATCGTGGGGCAGCTATATAATTTCGTAGATAAAGGCGGGCGGGAAGTGGCCCTCCGGCCCGAAATGACGCCGACCTTCGCCCGCATGGTGGCCGACAAGGCCAACGCCCTGCGCAAGCCGGTCCGCTGGTTCAGCGTGCCCCAGCTCTTCCGCTACGAGCGCCAGCAGAAGGGCCGCCTGCGCGAGCACTTCCAGCTCAACGTGGACCTCGTGGGCGAGAGCGACGTGACCGCCGATGCCGAGCTGCTGGCCGTGGCCGTCGAGATCGTGCGCGCCCTGGGCCTGACGCAGAACGACGTGCGCGCGCGGGTGTCCGACCGCCGGCTGCTGCGTGCCCTGCTCGGCGCCCTCGGCGTGCCCGAGGGGCAGGCGCCGGCCGTGTTCGGCGTGATCGACAAGATCGAGCGGCAGCCGCTGGAGATCTCGCGCGAGAAGCTGGCCGCGCTGGGGCTCGGGCAGGCCGCGGTGGACGCGATCGTCGGCCTCACGGGCCGCGTCTCGCTGGAGCGGCTGCGGGCCGACTACGGGACGGTGCCCGACGTGGCGGAGCGGCTGGCCGATCTCGAGCGGTACTTCGGCTACCTGCGCGCCCTCGGGGTGGGCGAGTGGGTGGACCTCGATCTCAAGATCGTGCGCGGACTGGCGTACTACACCGGCATCGTGTTCGAGCTGTTCGACGCCCATGGGGAGTTTCGCGCCATCTGCGGGGGCGGCCGGTACGACACGCTGCTCGAGTCGCTGGGCGGCGTGGACCTCCCGGCGCTCGGCTTCGGGATGGGCGACGTGGTGCTGGGCGAGCTGCTCCGCAAGCGCGGGCTGATGCACGCCGAGCGCTCGGCCGCCGACTACTGGGTGGCGTACAGCGACCCGGCACAACTCGGCCAGGCCATGGAGCTCGCCGGAGCGCTGCGCCGCGGCGGCGCGAGCGTCGAGTACGCGCTCAAGGCGCAGCAGCTGGGCCGCCAGCTCAAGGCCGCCGCGGCGGCCGGGGTGCCCGAGGCGGTGATCGTGCGCGAGGACCACGCGCTGATTCTCAAGTCCCTCGCCTCGGGCGAGGAGCGAACCGTTAGATTGCGCGAAGGGCGGCTGGTCTGAGCGCCCTCCACCCACCCCACTCCCCGCATGGCTGACGACAAGAAGCTCACGACGCGCGCCGCGGACTTCAGCGCGTGGTACAACGAAGTGGTGCTCCGCGCCGAGCTGGCCGACTACTCGCCGGTGCGCGGCTGCATGGTGATCCGCCCCAACGGCTACGGCATCTGGGAGCGGATGCAGCGGGCCCTGGACGACCAGTTCAAGGCCACCGGGCACCAGAACGCCTACTTCCCGCTGTTCATTCCGAAGAGCTTCCTGGAGCGCGAGGCGGCGCACGTCGAGGGGTTCGCCCCCGA
>JAGWRI010000086.1 GCA_028876525.1 Gemmatimonadota bacterium
ACGAGCTGCTCGGCGTCGTTGGCGTAGTCGGCGTTGCCGAGCACGTGCTGTGCCGGGTTGAAGCCCACGGCGTCCTCGTGCCCACCCAGAATGGAGATCGCCATGCCGCTGATGCGGAGGCGCGGGCCGGGGATCAGCCCTTCATTGATGGCGGCGCGGACGGCGGCGTCGGCCGGGCCGGCGCCTTCGGTGCCCATGTCGCGCTCGGAGGTGAAGCCCGCCATGAGGTCGGCCTTCGCGGCGAGCGTCGCCTCGATCGTGCGCTCGCTCGCCGATTCGTCCACCGTCTGCATGCCCTCCGAGGGGGGCGCCGGGTGGAGGAAGAGGTGCACGTGGGCGTCGATGAGCCCGGGCATCAGTGTGCGATCGCCGAGGTCGATGACCTTCGCGCCGGCCGGATGCGGCACCGCCGTGCCGGCGGCGCGGATGCGGTCGCCCTCGACCAGCACCTCGCCGGGGCTCACGATCTTGCCCGCGGCCACGTCGAACAGGCGCGCGGCGTGGAGAACGATGGGCGGCATCGCCGTTGCCGAACGGGATGGGTTGGCCTGCGCGCCCGCCGTGGCAAACGAGGCGGCGAGCATGGTGGCGGTCAGCAGTGCGACGAGCTTCATCGAAACCTCACGATGGCTGATGCGAAAGGCCGGGGCACCGCCGCGTGGCGGGATGGAGACCAAACCTCCACCCGGGCATGCCAGTGTCAATCCCGGAGCCGGCGGTCAGACGGCCCGCAGCGGGATCCCCATCGCGCGGGCCGCGTGGGCCATGCGCTCGTCGTAGGTCGCGAGCGCCACGTCGTGCCCGCGCTCGCGGAGGAATCCCACCGACGCCAGATGAAGTGCGTCGAGCGTGCGGACCGGCGTCGGGAACGGCTGCAGCGCACGCTGCAACACGTCCCGATGCAGCTCGATCCACGCCAGGCGAGCCAGCATGAGCCGGGCCACGTCGCCGTGGGTGCGCGCCAGGTCGCGCGTGTTGAGCCGGTTCCACAGCTCGTACTCCAGGAGCCGGCTCGCGACCAGCTCCTCCTGCCAGATCTCGGCGTTCGGGCGCCGATCCTCGGCCAGGAGGTGCGCCAGCGCGACCGACGTGTCCAGATAGATCACGGCCGGCCGCGATCGTCTGCCAGCTCGGCGAGCAGAGTCTCGAGCGGCGCCACCGGCACCGACGGAGGAGGGGCTCCGGGCCCGACCGCCGGTGGCGTGACGTAGCCGGCGGCGGCGAGATCGCGGAGCGCGCCGCCGTTTGCGGTTCCCGTCACCGCCTCGATGCCGCGGCGCAACGCCTCGGAACGCGAAACGCCGAGTTCGCGGGCGGCGCGATCGAGTTCGGCCCGTTCGGCGGGGGTAAGGTAGACCTGGATCGGCTCGCGGACCGGCTTTGGCATATTGCCGAATTTACTGACATCGAATCCAATATCAAATTAGTAGCACAGCCTGTTATTGAGTAAAGCTAACTTGACATAATGCCAGGTATGATTTACTAAGATGCAAAGGGGAGGTTGCTCGTCTCCGCGTGCAGTGCTCCCCCCAAAACCCGCGACCGACCGACCCGTGAAGTCACATCTTCGACGCTTCCGATTCGAACGAAACGAATTGAGCCAGGCCCAACTGGCCGAACTGGTTTCGGTGTCCCGCCAGACGATCATCTCGATCGAGCGCGGCGACTACAACCCTTCGGTCAAGCTCGCGCTGCAGCTCGCCGGAGCGTTGCGCACGACGGTCGAGGAACTCTTCGAACTGGAGGCACACGATGCTTCGCAAGCGTGACCCGATCTTCTGGGCGGCGACCGGGCTCTTCGTTGCAGCCCTCGCCCTTGGCCTGACGGTTGACAGCGGTTTTCTGTTCCTGATGGTCGCGGCGTACCTGCTGCGCCCCACGGTTCATTCGCTGGGACTTGCCCGGAAGCTGATCGACGAACGGCAGCTCCAGCTGCAGTACCAGGCGAGCAACGTGGGCTTCTCGGCGCTCGTCGCCGGTAACGTGGTCGTCATCCTGTATCTCTCGGCCCGGAACGATCACACCTTCGAGATGGTGACCGCGGTGCTGGTACTGGGCCTCGCGGCGCGGGCCCTTGCCGGCGTGTTGATGGTGTGGGATCCCGCCGTCGCCGGCTCCCGGATACTCGTGACGGTCGGGTTGCTGCTGGCCGTGTTTGGCGTGATCGAGGGCGGGCTCGACGGGATCGTCGTTCACGTGCTCCCCGGCCTCCTGGTGGCGGTCATGGGCGTTCTGGCGCAGCGTACGCCGCGATCGGCCGGCATCGCAGCGCTCGTGCTGGGCGCCGGGGTCATCGTGTGGCGTGTGGTGACGATCGCAAACGGCCGTGCGCCGTCGAACTGGGGCCAGGTTGTCGGTGTGGTCCTGCTTGCGGCGCCGCTTCTGATCGCGGCGGGCTGCCTGCTGCGCGGCGCTTCGGGGGACGATGACGTGGCGCGAACGCCACCCGTTCGCTCGGCGGGGGCCGGATCCAGCGCCTGAGCCAGCCGTCGGACCGCGACCGCGGCAGGAAGCCGAGTCGTGCGTCCAGGGCTCGTGAACGCTGCGGATGGGCCCAGTGTGGGGGATGTCCCGATCGCGCATCGGGGCCTCGCCGACTCCGTGTACTCGCATACACGGGTTCATTCCCGGCATGCCCGACGAGGCCGTCCAGCAGCTCAGCCGAACGTTCAAGGCGCTCTCCGAGCCGACCCGGCTCGAGATCGTGGCGCTCCTCCTTCGCCACGGCGAGCTCTGTGTCTGCGACGCCGAGGCGATCCTTGGCGTGACGCAATCGAAGGCATCGCGTCATCTGCGCTATCTCCACGCCGCGGGAATCGTGGAGGATCGGCGCGATGGCCTCTGGGTGCACTACGGGCTGGCCGAACGGGGCAGCGTCGAGCGACGGCGCCTGCTGCAGACCGTCGGCCGGCTGCTCCCCGAAACCCGCGTGGCCGGGCTCGAGGCGCGCTACCGCGCGTGGATGGCCAAGAAAGACGCGTCGCCGGGGGCGAGCTGCCGCGCGGCGCCGAGGCGCGCATGACGACGATGGCGCCCGATCGCCGCTGGCCCGCGGCGCACCCGAAGTCGTTCCTGGCGCTCGCAGCCGCGGCGTGGGTTGCCTCGCTCGCGATCCTGGCGCCGCTGGCCGGCGCGCTGGTGCGCGCCCTGCCCGTGGACCGCGCGAGCCGCCTGGGCGGCGCGCTGGAGTTCTTCTTCTTCGACGCGCCCAAGGTGCTCCTGCTGCTGCTCGGGATCGTGTACGCGATGGGGATGGTGAATTCGTATTTCACCCCCGAGCGCACGCGGGCCCTGCTCGCCGGCCGGCGGGCCGTCACGGGCAACGTCATGGCGGCCACGCTCGGCATCGTGACGCCGTTCTGTTCCTGCTCGGCGGTGCCGCTGTTCATCGGGTTCGTGCAGGCGGGCGTGCCGCTCGGCGTCACCTTTTCATTTCTCGTATCGGCCCCGATGGTGAACGAAGTGGCGCTGACGCTGCTGTTCGGGCTCTTCGGATGGCGGATCGCGCTGCTGTATCTCGGGCTGGGACTTGCCGTGGCCGTGGTGTCGGGATGGGTGCTCGGCCGCCTGCACCTCGAGGGGTGGCTGGAAGACTGGGTGCGCGAGATGCCGCGGGTGGAGGCGCAGGCCGGCCCGGAGCGGCTCACGATGGCCGATCGCCTCGACGCGGGGTTCGCGGCGGTACGCGAGATGGTGGGCCGGGTCTGGCCCTACGTGCTGGTGGGGATCGCCATCGGCGCGGCGATTCACGGGTACGTGCCCCAGGACTTCATGGCGTCGTTCATGGGGCGGAACGTGTGGTGGGCGGTGCCCGTGGCCGTGCTCGTTGGCGTGCCCATGTACTCGAACGCGGCGGGGGTGATCCCCGTCGTGCAGGCGCTGCTGTCCAAGGGCGCGGCGCTGGGCACCGTGCTCGCGTTCATGATGAGCGTGATCGGGCTGTCGTTTCCGGAAACCGTGATCCTCCGCAAGGTGCTCAAGCTGCGGCTGATCGCGGTGTTCGTGGCCGTCGTGACGGCGGGCATCCTGCTCGTCGGCTACGTGTTCAACGCGGTGCTGTGACTGTCGGCAAGGAGTCGGTGATGACGAACGTCAAGGTGTTGGGAACGGGATGTCCGAACTGCCGCCGCACGATCGGGCTGATCGAAGAGGTTGCCCGGACCGCCGGCGTGCCGATCGCGCTCGAGAAGGTGGAGGGCGTGCAGGACATCATGCGGTACGGCGTGATGTCCACGCCGGGCGTGGTGATCGACGGGCAGGTGGTGCACGCCGGCGGGGTGCCGAGCCGGGCCAAGGTGGAAGGGTGGCTGACGCCGCCGACCCGGTGACGGCCGAGCCGCGGTCGAAGATGACCTTCGACGTCGTCGCGCGCCGGGTGGACGCGCACGGCAGCGTGGCGTCGTGCAAGGCGGCCTCGATCGGGCTCGACACGGACCTCGCCGGCGACCCGAGTGCGTTCAACCCCGCCGAGCTGCTGCTCGCGGCGCTCTCGGGGTGCATGATCAAGAGCATCGAGCGGGTGGCGCCGATCATGAAGTTCCAATTCCGCGGCGTGGCGGTGCACGTGCACGGCGTGCGGCAGGACGTGCCCCCGCGGATGGAGACCGTCACGTACGAGATCGTGGTGGACACCGACGAGCCCGACCGGCGGCTGGCGGTGCTGCACGAGAACGTGAAGCGGTACGGCACGGTGTTCAACACCGTGGCGCCCGGCACGGCGCTGCGCGGCATGCTGCGGCGCGCCGAGCCCGCGCCGGTGTAGGCGCCGGGGCGCTTGACGGCGGCGTTGACATCTCCTTATATTACCATCCGGTTGTGGAACCGACAGGTTATCAATGACGCCATCCGATCGCCTCGACGCAACGTTCGCCGCCCTGGCCGACCCCACCCGCCGCGCGATCCTGGCCCGGCTGGCGACGGGCGAGGCGTCGGTGTACGAACTCGCCCGGCCGTTCGACATGAGCCAGGCCGCCGTCTCCAAGCATCTCAAGGTGCTCGAGCGGGCCGGTCTCATTTCCATGAACGTCGACGCGCAGCGGCGGCCTCGGCGCCTGGAGCCGAAGCGACTGCAGGAAGCCGTGGATTGGATCGAGCGCTACCAGGAGATCTGGGAGCAGAACTACCTGCGACTCGACGCGCTGCTCGAGGAGCTCAAAGGCATGCCCGCGGCATCGAAGCGAAAGAAGTGAAGGGCGTCCCGCCGCATCAACACACCAAAGGAGAGGAGCAATGCCAAAGCCAGCGGAAGTCACCACGCCCAGCGATCGGGAAGTGCGCGTCACCCGTACGTTCAACGCGCCCCGGCAATTGGTGTGGGACGCCCATACGAAGCCCGATCTCGTGCGGAAGTGGCAGGGCTACGGCGGCTGGGACATGCCGGTGTGCGACATGGAGGTGCGCGTCGGCGGCAAGTACCGCTGGCAGTGGAAGAACCGCGAGGACGGCCAGCAGTTCGGTTTCTTCGGCACGTTCACCGAGGTTGACGCGCCGTCGAAGCTCGCGCACGAGCAGTACTTCGATCCGGGCAATTTCGACAGCGCCATGCCGGCCGGCGATCCGTGCATCGTGTCGGTAGTGCTCAGCGAGCACAACGGAATTACGACGCTGGTGTGCAATCTGACGTTCGCGTCGAAGGAGGCGCGCGACGACGCCGTGTCAACCGGCATGACCGATGGAATGGAGTACAGCTACGGCCGGCTCGACGAGCTGGTCGGCCGTAACGCGGGGTGAGGGGAAGGCGCCGGGGGGCGGTCCGCCACGCCTCGTCGGCCGGCCGGCGGGAACCCACCCCTGCGGCCCCTTCGCTGATGGTCGGATCAGGCAGATTGGCGGAATGACGGCCTGGACCCGCCCGCGGCGCGCGGGTAGCGCCACCTTCGCTCCGGCAACCGTCGGCGCCACAGGTCTGAGGGCACACCTCCTGGGAGATGTGCCGGCAACACCGTATTTCAATCCCGCCGGGCATCGGTGGGTGAACAATTTCGAGTTCAGACGGGCAGACGGAACAGCACCGCGTGCCTCCCGACCGGCGATGGCGCCACTTACCCTCCCCGCTTCTCCAGCGCGGCCAGGCGCCGCTCCAGTTCCAGGAGCCGCTGCTCCGCGGTGGTCGCCGCATGCGACGCCTGGGCGGGTACCGGCGGCGCGGGAAGTGCCGCACCCATGCCCGGCATCGACGGCGCGCGCGAAGAGGGCGCGGCCCCGCGCTCACGCACCGCGCGGCGAATGAAGAAGCGCCCGAGCGGGCCCAGCCAGAGCCGCTGGAACAGTCGCTCGGCGACCGTGGCCCGGAGCGGACTGCGCAGAAGACCGAACACGCCGAGCCCCAGCATCGCGGCCGCGACGATGAACGTGGTCGCCGCCCGGCCACTCAGCGTGTAGTGAAACGGCCCCGTCTTCACCCGCCCCTGGAACGCCACCACGATCAACAGCGCGGAAACGGCCAGGTCTGCGATCGACCACCGGACCACGCGCCGCCGGCGGCGCACCGTATCCGCGTCCGCCCGCAGCTGCGCGCGCATCGCATTGCGCTCCCCCACGATCGCGCGCAGTCCGGCCAGCACGTCGTCGCTGGTGAAGCCGATCCGCGCCAGCCGGCGGCCCGCGCCGAACGAGGCGCCGATGCGCGCCACGCCCACCACCAGCATCACCAGGATCGCCAGGCCGATGTCCATGTTGCCGCCCGAGACGACGATCGACCCGAACATCCAGCCGAAGACCAGCATGAAGAACATGATGAACGTCAGCGTCTCGGCGTCGTGCGCGAACATGCGGATGGGCAGCGGAATCTCCGGCGCCGCCGCCTGCGCGGCGTCCACCGCATCCACGAGCGCCTCGGCGCTGGCGAACCGGTCGTCGGGGCTCTTGGCCACGCACCGGTCGATGACGGCGCACAGCTTGGGCGGGAGGTCCGGCCGCAGCACCGCTGCGGAGGGCGGCAGCTCGGTGAGCTGTTTCGCGAGCACCTGCTGCGCCGAGGTCCCCGCCATCGCCGCCGTGCCGGAGATGGCGAAGAGGGCCGCGAGGCCCAGGGAGTAGAGGTCGGTGCGCCCGTCGAGCTGGTCGCCGGCCGCCTGCTCGGGGCTCATGTATTCGGGGGTGCCCACGACTTCTCCCACGCGCGTGAGCCCCTGTCCCGCCACCGGCGTTTCGATGGCGCGCGCGATGCCGAAGTCCATGAGCAGCGCGCGCCCCGTGGCCCGCTCGATCATGATGTTGTCGGGCTTCACGTCGCGATGCACCACGCCGCGCCCGTGCGCATATGCGAGTGCATATCCGACGTCCTGGAGCATCCGGACCACCGAGCGCACGTCGAGCGGCCCCTGGCGCCGCACGCGCTCGGTGAGGCTCTCGCCCTCCACGTAGCCCATGGCGAAGGCCACGAGCCCCTCGCGCTCCTCGATGCCGTGCACCGGCACGATGTTGGGGTGCGAGAACGACGCGGCCGTGCGCGTCTCCCGCAGAAAGCGCTCGCGCAGCGACGTGTCCTGAACGAACTCCGGCGGGAGCACCTTCAGCGCCACGGGGCGATCGAGCTTGAGATCGCGTGCCAGGTACACGGCGCCCATCCCGCCGCGCCCGAGCTCGCGCTCTACGGCGTACCGGTCGGACAGGGCATCCAGGGAGAGCGGGCACATGGCGGGTAGGCGAAGCTATTCGCGAGCGGGGCGGTTGGACAGGGTGAGGCGGTGAGGATGGACTGGTTCAGCCGCCGGTTGAGATTGTTGTCGTACGTGCTGACCCGCGAGACTTGCAGACGGATAGGAATGTGACTCCCGGCCTGGCCTGACGATAGCGGCGTCACGGCGGCGGGTCGGGTCTCACCGGGCCGGGCAGACGAGCGGGTCCACTTCATAGATGCACCGCAAGCCTCGGCTCCTGCACCGGCTGCGCGAACTCCATGTTCCACGGGCGCACCTCCTGGGAGGAGTGCCGACATAACTGTATTGAGATTCCGTTGGAGACGGGCGAACGAACCCGCATGGCGACCGGCTCCTGGGCCGAACGTTCCGCGCATGTGGGCCCCACCCTATATTGGTCGCTCGTCGCTTCACGTTCGCCCGGCGGCTGGTGATATGCCCGGCGCCATTATTTCTCCCAGACATGGCCACAGATCCAGTCGGCCCGCCACCGGTGGGGGAGCGTTTTGACATCCGTCGCCGGCTCGGGGCCGGTGGCATGGGGGTGGTGTACGAGGCGTGGGATCGCACGCGCAATCTGCGGGTGGCCCTCAAGACGCTCGCCGAAGTGCTGCCCGAGCCCCTGCTTGCGCTCAAGCGCGAGTTCCGGTCGGTGGCCACGGTCAGTCATCCGAATCTCGTCACGTTCTACGAGCTGCTATCGGACGGTGAGCAATGGCTGCTCTCCATGGAGTACGTCGAGGGCACCGATTTCGCACGACATGTGCGAGCGCACGACGCGTGCGACGTGGAGCGGCTGCGTCACACCCTGCCACAGATCATTCGTGCCGTGCAGGCGCTCCACGCGGCGGGGCTCCTCCACCGGGACCTCAAGCCGTCGAACGTGCAGGTCACGCCGGAGGGACACGCGGTGGTGCTCGACTTCGGCCTCACGGCGCCGTTGCATGCCCGGCGTTTCGAAGGCGAGTCTGGTGGCGACCTTTCGGGTACGGTGGCGTACATGTCGCCGGAGCACACCGCCGACCTCCCACTTACCGAAGCGAGCGACTGGTATGCGCTCGGCGTGATGGTGTACGAGGCCTTCGCGGGACGACTGCCGTTCGAGGGCGGCGCATGGAAGATCTTCTCCGATAGACAGAGCCGCGACGCGACACCGCTGCTGGACGTGGTGCCCGACGCGCCGGCTGACCTCGCGCTCATGTGCGATGGCCTGCTGCGGCGCGACGCGGCCGCGCGCCTCGATGGCGCGGGCGCACTCCGGCTGCTCGGTGAGGCGGTCACGGACGATGAGGTGTCCGCGTCGCCGCTGCTGTTCGTCGGTCGCGACGCGGAACTCGCGACACTCCGCCGCGCCTACCGGGTCGAGAGGCGCCCCGCGGGGTGGCTCATCGCCGTGCACGGTCAGTCGGGAGTCGGCAAGAGCGCGCTCGTGGCGCGCTTCCTCGAGGACGTGGCGTCCGACGCGGTTGTATTCGCGGGTCGCTGCTACGAGCAGGAATCGGTGCCCTACAAGGCCTTCGACGGCGTCCTCGACGCCATGTCGCGTCACCTCGCCTCGCTGGACCCTGAGCCCCTCCGCGAGCTGCTCCCGCCTGGCGTGGGGGCGCTCGCGCGGGTCTTCCCCGTTCTCGATCGGGTCTACCTGATCGCGGATGCGCCGCGACCGGCCGACACGGATCCGCTGGAAACCCGCCGGCGCGCATTTGGCGCTCTTCGGACGCTCCTCTCACGCCTGGCGGAGCGACGCCCGATCGTCATCCACGTGGACGATCTCCAGTGGGCCGACCTCGATTCGGTGCAGCTCCTGCATGAGCTGTTCCGCCCACCTGATCCTCCGCCGTTCCTGATGATTGGCGCCTGGCGCGAGGGCTTCCAGGGGCGAAGTGCCTTCCTCGACGCACTGAACGGCGAGCGATTCCGCGCGCTGGCACTCGAGGTGCACGACATCCCACTCGGCCCACTGAGTGCCGCCGAGTCGCGCGCGCTCGCCAGCGCGGTGCTCGGCGGCGCTGGGCGAACGCCGGGACGGCTGAGTGACCTGCTGCGTGAGAGCGGGGGCAATCCGTACTTCCTGCGCGAATTGGCTTCGGGGGCCACGACTGAGCTGGGCTCCGACGGGGGCACCACGCTCGACGCCCTCCTGAGCCGCCGAGTCGCGGCGCTTCCCGACGACGCCCGCGCGGTGTTGGAGGTCATCGCGCTTGCCGCGCGACCGCTGCACGAGAGGGACGCCTGCCATGCGGCCGGACTCACGACTCCGGATGCCAAGACGCTCGCGCTGCTCCGTGCTCGGAACCTGATCCGTGGTTCCGCCGGCGAAATCGAGTCGTACCACGACCGGGTGCGCGAGACCGTTGTCGCCAACATGGACGCGAACCGCCGGCGCACGCACCACCAGCGGCTCGCCGTGGTGCTGTCGGCATCCTCAGCGGCGACGGATGCCGAGGCCGTCGCTGGCCACCTCGAGGCGGCGGGAGCGTTGGACGAAGCCGGTCGACACTATGCGCTCGCCGCCGAACGCGCGGCGGCGACCCTCGCCTTCCAGCGCGCGGCGGATCTCTTCGGGAAAGCATTGTCGCTCTCCACGGCAACCGGGGCAGAACGGCGTCGTTTGCAGACGCGCCTGGCGGACGCGCTCGCGGATGCGGGGCTCGGCGCAGACGCCGCGCGTGCGTACCGGGAGGCCGGGGCAAACGCCACGGGGCAGGAGGCACTGGCCCTGGCGCACAAGGAGGCATACTGGTCGGTGGTGAGCGGGTACGCCGTGGAAGCACGCGATGCCGTGGAGCGCTTCCTGGCTGGCGCGGGGCTTCGTGTCCCTTCGCGAATCACACTGATGCCGCGTCTGGCCATTGGCGAGCTTCGGCTCGTCTTGCGCGGCCTGCGGTTCCGCCCGCGTCGGGCGAGCGAAGTTCCGGCGCGCCTGCTCCAGCGCGCCGATTTCGCGTGGGATGCCGTGCGCTGCTTCATGATGTTCGACACGCCGGCCAGCATCTACTTCATGACGCTCGCCGTCCTGCTGGCGCTCAAGACCGGCGACCGGACGCGCATCGCGCGCGCCGTTGGTGCCAAACTGATGAGCGCGCAGGGGTTCCGGAGCCCCCTCGCGGCGCGCCTCCTGCCGAGGTTCCGTGCCACCTTCGCCGAGCTATGCGCCGGCGAGGAGTCGCCGTACGTGCTGGGTATTGACGCGTGGGTGAACGGCTTCCTGGCGTTTTTCGAGGGCCGATACCAGGATTGCCACGACCTCATGTTGCGCGCGGACGCCCTGTTTGCGGAGAGTACCGGCGTGGCGTGGGAGCGCGCGGTATCGGTGGTCTACGCGGTGAATGCCGAGGCCCACCTTGGCCGCGTATCTGCGGTGCTCGCGCGCGTGCTGCCGTTGGTTGATGGGTACCGCGCGTCAGGCGATCGATTCTCCGAGCATTCGATGGGGGCGCACGCCTCGCCCTTCGCCGAAATGGGCGCTGGTCGACCCGAGCGCGCGCTCGCGATCATGGACGCGTCGAGATCGCACTGGGGCGGGGACTACGTCCTACAATGTGCGGCGTTGGCGTTCGTGCGTGCCTGGACGCTGCTGTACCAGGGGCGTGCGGCAGAGGCCTGGCGCTTTGTGAACGCGGAGTGGCCCGCGCTCCGTCAGAACCACTACCTGCAGATCCACCAGATCTGGCAGTGGATTGTCTTTGTCCGCGCGGAGGCGGCGCTCGCGGTGATCGATGCCGGCGATGGTGCGCCGTCGGCGCTACGGCGTGCGGAAAAGGATGCGCGAGCCCTTTCGCGCGACCGTGTGTGCCGGTGCTCTCCGGGCCTGGCCGCACTCGTGCGCGCCGGCGTGGCCGCGGCGCGCGGCTCGAAAGAGGCGGCGCGCGCCCACCTGGCGGAAGCCACGACTGTGTTCGACGCCACCGGGATGATTGCGCTCGGCGGCGCCGCCAAGCGCCGGCTCGCGCAACTTTCCGGTGGTGAACGTGGCGGCACGCTCTTGGCCGAGGCTGACCGTGCTATGCTCGCGGCAGGCATCGCGGAGCCGGAGCGGATGACGCAAGCGTTCGCGAACGGGTTCAGCAGGGTGTAGGGCGTGCCCCCGCGCGGTCGGGGCAGCCGCAGGCGATTGCATCGGCGCAGACGTTGGCGGTGGCCCACTCATTGCGCCTTCCCGATCCGCTCCCCTTGAATTTGCGCGTTACGCCGAAGGCCTTGAGCCTTCGCCCGCTTCATCGCCGAGCCTTTGAACAGGGTGCGGAATTCGTCTTCGATCATAGCGAGGATATCCGCCGCCAGCAGGCTCGCATCCTTCCCCGCGATCGCCTCCCTTGCCTGAAACCTCCGGTCGCTCACCGGCTGCGCGAATTTCGCGTTCCACGGGCACACCTCCTGGGAGGAGTGCCCCCGAATTCCCCTTGAGCTCCAGCTGGACTCCGGAAGCGGAACCCGCTCCGTACGATCGAGATAGCTCGTGAACATCCTGTGCGCGCGGGATTTCGTGGGCCGCCGGCGCGAGCGGATTCCGCACGAATGCCATGGGGCGGATGCCCACCGCAGACGCCGGCGTCATTTG
>JAGWRI010000087.1 GCA_028876525.1 Gemmatimonadota bacterium
AGCTGCCCGCCGGCGCCACGGCCACCGACCTCGTGCTCACCTGCACCGAGATGCTCCGGAAGAAGAAGGTGGTGGGCAAGTTCGTGGAGTTCTACGGCGCGGGGCTGTCGTCGCTGTCGTTGGCCGACCGGGCGACGATCGCCAACATGGCCCCGGAGTACGGCGCCACGATGGGCTTCTTCCCGTGCGACGCCGAGACGCTGAAGTACCTGCGGCTCACCGGGCGCAGCGAGCACCACGTGCAGCTGGTCGAGGCCTACGCAAGGGCGCAGGGCCTGTTCCGCACCGACGACACCGCTGACCCGGTGTTCACCGACACGCTGGAGCTGGACCTGGCGACGGTGGAGCCGAGCCTGGCCGGCCCCAAGCGCCCGCAGGACCGCGTGCCGCTGGCGAAGTCCCGGGCCATGTACGCCGACGCGTTCAAGGCCGAGATGGAGCGGCTGGCCGCGGCCAGGCCGGCGGCCAACGGCGACACGGCGGCAGCCAAGTCGCGCATGGACGCCGAGGGCGCGGCGCAGGCGCACGAGGGCGTGGAGTGCACGCACGACGGGCAGCAGTTCCGGCTCCGGAACGGCGCGGTGGTGATCGCGGCCATCACGAGCTGCACCAACACGTCGAACCCGAGCGTGATGATCGCCGCCGGCATGCTGGCGCGGAACGCGGTGAAGCGGGGGCTCCGGACGAAGCCGTGGGTGAAGACCTCGCTGGCCCCGGGCTCGAAGGTGGTGACCGACTATTACAAGCAGGCCGGCCTGACTGAGTACCTCGACGCCCTGGGGTTCAACCTGGTGGGTTACGGGTGCACCACGTGCATCGGCAATTCCGGCCCGCTGCCCGAGCCCATTGCCGCGGCAATCGAGAAGCACAAGCTCCTCGTGACGTCGGTGCTGAGCGGCAACCGGAACTTCGAGGGGCGGGTGAATCCGCTCACGCGGTTCAACTACCTGGCGTCGCCCCCGCTGGTGGTGGCCTACGCGCTGGCCGGCCGGATGGACGTGGATCTCGCCACGGAGCCGCTGGGCGAGGGCACCAACGGCCCCGTGTACCTGAGGGACATCTGGCCTGATGCCGGGCAGGTGCAGGAAGAGATGCTGCGCAGCGTGAAGAAGGATTTCTTCGACGCCGAGTACGCCGACGTGTTCAAGGGCGACGAGGAGTGGCGCCGCCTCGACGTGCCGCACGGCGAGACCTACGCCTGGCAGGACGATTCGACGTACGTGAAGAATCCGCCCTACTTCGAGGGCATGACGATGACGCCGCCGGGGGTGCAGGCGATTGCCGGGGCGCGCGTGCTGGCCATGCTCGGCGACTCGATCACCACCGACCACATCTCGCCGGCGGGCAGCATCCCGCTGAAGAGCCCGGCCGGCGAGTGGCTCGTGGCCCACGGCGTGGAGCGGCGCGACTTCAACTCGTACGGGTCGCGGCGCGGCAACCACGAGGTGATGATGCGCGGCACGTTCGCCAACATCCGGCTGCGCAACGAGCTGGCCCCGGGCACCGAGGGGGGGTGGACGGCCGCCCGGCCCGGCGCCGCGCCGCAGTACATCTACGACGCGGCGATGGCGTACCAGAAGGCCGGGACGCCCCTGCTCGTCATCGCGGGCAAGGAGTACGGCACGGGGTCGTCACGCGACTGGGCGGCCAAGGGCACCGTGCTGCTCGGCGTGAAGGCGGTGATCGCCGAGTCGTTCGAGCGCATCCACCGCTCGAACCTCGTGGGTATGGGCGTGCTGCCGCTGGAGTTCACCGGCGGCCAGACGCGGCAGTCGCTGGGGCTGACCGGCTTCGAGACCTACGAGATCGTGGGGCTGGGCGACGCGATGAAGCCCAGGGCCACCCTCACGGTGCGCGCCGCGGGCGCCGGCGGCACGACGGAGTTCCGCGTGCTGGCGCGGATCGACACGCCCGAGGAAATGCACTACTACCGGCACGGCGGCATCCTGCCGTACGTGCTGCGCTCGCTGGTCGGCCGGAAGTAGCCGCGGCCGGGGCGGGATCAGGGCTCGCCGGCGCGCCGGATGGCCAGGCGGGCCCGTTCGCGTTCGCCCCAGGCCGGCGCGATTTCCCGCGCGCCGGGAATGCACCGCGAATTCGGCGTGGCGGTGCGCGGGTCGCCCATCGGCAGCCATCCGAGAATGCACCGCGTGATGGCGGCCACGTCGTCGGGGTCCAGCGCCGCGGCGGCCACCGACGGCGGCGCGGTGTCGGCCGGCGAACCCGGGCCGGCGATCAGCGCCAGGATCGCGCGGCGGGCTTCGCTGCGCTGGGCGTCGGCCTTCAGCTTGGCCGTCTGCTGCCGCACCTCGCCGCGGTACATCGCGTTCACGGCGGCGGCGACATCGCGCACCAGTCCTTCGAGGACCTGATCGAGCTGGGATTCCAGTTGACTCATCGCGGGATCCTCCTTGGCCGTCGTCGGCCTGCCGTATCGTAACAGAGTCGCCGCCGGGCGGGGAAGTCTCGGGAGTGCGACGCCGGCCGGGGGCGTGACGTCCGGAGGGCCCCCCGCCGATCGGCGGCGCATTGCGCGATCCCCGCCCGCGCTCCAAGTTCACCCACGACCCACCCGCCGAGGGCATTCATGACCCGCAGAGCCGTACCCCTGTTCGCGCTGGCGTTCGGGCTGGCCGCCGCCGCGACCGCCGGCGCCCAGCAACCCGCGCCGCCGCCGGACCATTCGCCCCAGGTCGGGACGATGGCCCCGGACTTCACGATCCCGGGCGCGACACGCTTCGGCGTGCTCGCCCAGCCCGTCCATCTCGCCGACCTGCGCGGCAAGACCGTGGTCCTCGCCTTCTTCATCCGGGCGCGCACCAAGGGCTGAACGGTGCAAATGGAGGCGTACCGTGATCAGTACGCCAAGTATTTCAACGGAGGCCGGAAGGTCGTCGTGCTGGCGGTCAGCACCGATCCCGACTCGGCCCTCTACTCCTGGGCTCGCGACGCCGACTTCCCGATGCTCTTCGGCAGCGACTCCGGCGAGGTCGTGGGCAAGCTCTACGGCGCGGAGACGGGCCGGAATTACGATCGGCGGTACCTGTTCGTCATCGGTCCCGATGGCCGGATCGCGTACCGGGTCGTGGGGAACGGGTTCAACGTCCTTTCGTCCCAGGCCTATCAGGACATGCAGGCGGCCGTGTACCGCGCGGCCGGAGTGGACGAGCCTGGCTCCCAGTAGCGGCGCGGTGCCGTGCCGCTGGAGCCTGGCGCGCACGACGCAGGTGGAGCCTTGAGCACTGATTCGCGCCGGATCGCGGAGTCGCTGTTCCACGCCGCGGTCGCCGGGGCCGACCCGGCGGCCGCGACCGCCGCCGCAGTGGCCCGCATTCCGACGGCGCGCCACCAGCGGCTGTGGCTGTTCGCCGTGGGCAAGGCGGCGCCGGCGATGGCCGAGGGCGCGGCGA
>JAGWRI010000088.1 GCA_028876525.1 Gemmatimonadota bacterium
CGACCGCCTGGTCAAGGCGGTGATGCCGCCCACGCCGCAGTACCGCTGGCCGCTGCTCGAGCGGCTGGTGGGCACGACGCTCTGGGCCAAGCACGAGAACCACACGCCGCTGGGCGCGTTCAAGGTGCGCGGCGGGCTGGTCTATATGGATCTGCTCAAGCGTTCGGAGCCCGGCGTCGAGGGAGTCGTCACGGCGACGCGGGGCAACCACGGGCAGTCGGTGGCGTTCGCGGCCGCCCGTCACGGGCTCAGGGCGGCCGTGGTCGTTCCGCGCGGCAACAGCCGCGAGAAGAACGACGCGATGCGCGCGCTGGGCGCCGAGCTCATCGAGCAGGGCGACGACTTCCAGGCGGCGCTGGAATACGCCGCCGAGCTGGCGAAGAAGCGCGGCTGGCACCGGATGCCGGCCTTTCACCCGGCGCTGGTGGCCGGCGTGGGCACGTACTCCATGGAATTCCTGCGCGCCGTGCCCGCCCTGCAGACGGTGTACGTGCCCATCGGGCTTGGCTCCGGCCTGTGCGGCATGCTGTCGGCCAGGGAAGCGCTGGGCCGCGACGTCGAGGTGGTGGGCGTGGTGTCGTCGGCCGCGCCGGCGTACAAGCGGTCGCTCGAAGGCACCGAGCTGGTGTCGTGCCCGGTCACGACGCAGATCGCCGACGGCGTGGCCTGCCGCACCCCCGACCCCAGCGCGCTGACCCTCATGCGCGGGCGGGTGGCCCGCGTGGTCGAGATCTCGGACGACGAAGTCGAGCAGGCGATGCGCGAGATCTTCCGCGCCACGCACAACGCCGTGGAGGGCGCGGGCGCCCTGGGGCTCGCCGCGGCGCTCAAGGAGCACGACGCGATGCGCGGACGCACGGTGGGCGTCGTGTTCACCGGCGCGAACGTGGACTCCGACGTCTTCGCCCGCGTGCTCGCGCGCGGCTAGCGCTCAGCGATACAGCCGGTAGCGCGCGCTGGCCCGCTCGAACGCGCGCGACTGCGCCTCGAGCGTGGGAAGCAGCCGGGCGACGGTGCCGGCGTCCACGGCCTTGCGCAGCGCGTCGCTGCCCGCCAGCTCGTCCATGTGCGGGAGCACCCACTGGAACTCGCGCGGGTGCCGGCGGCGGATGACCTGCAGCATGTACGCCGCGACCTCCACCGGGCGCAGCTGACGGCGCGCCGTGACCGACAGGCGCAGCATCGGGATCGTCTGCCCGCCGAACTTCTGCCCGGCCGCGACGGCGCGCGAGGTGGAGTCGAAGCGCACCCCGCCCATGTTCATGAGGTTCAGCTCGCGCGCGATCGCGCCGGCGTCGGTGAGCCACGGGGCGCCCACGAGCTGGAACGGCTGGTCGGTGCCGCGCCCCTCGCTCAGGTTGGTCCCCTCGAAGAACACGGTGCCCGGATAGAGCGCCATGGCGTCGAGCGTGCGCAGCGCCGGCGACGGCGGCAGCCAGGGCAGCGCCGTGTCGTCGTACCACATGTCGCGGCGCCAGCCGTCCAGGGGCACCACGTGCGCGTCGGCGTGCACCTGCCCGGTGCCCACGAGATAGCGCAGCAGCTCGCCCGGCGTGAGTCCATAGCGCAGCGCGATGGGATACTCGCCGACGAACGACCGATACGCGCTGTCCAGCACGCCCCCCTCGACGCGGTCGCCGCCAATCGGATCGGGGCGGTCGAGCACCACGAACGGGATGTGCGCCTTCCCCGCGGCATCCGCCGACAGCGCCATGGTGGACGTGTAGGTGTAGAAGCGCACGCCGGCATCCTGGATGTCGTACAGCAGGACGTCCACGCTGTCGAGCATGGCGGGCGTCGGGGCGTGCACGGCGCCGTACAGCGAGTAGATGGGCACGCCGGTGGCGGCGTCGGTGTCCGAGGCGATCGTCGCCCCCGCTTCGGCGGTGCCGCGGATGCCGTGCTCGGGGGCGAACAGCGCGACCAGGCGAACCCCTGGCGCATGCGCGATGAGATCGATGTCGCTCCGCCCCGCGCGGTCGCGGCCGCTCTGGTTGGTGATGAGCCCCACGCGCTTGCCCCGCACGAGCGACATCGAGTCGCGGAGCAGGACCTCGATGCCCGGCGCGACGGACGCGTGCTGGGCCGGCGCGCCCTGCGCGCAGGCGGCCGCGAACGCGAGAAGGGCGCCGAGCCCGGCGCGCGGAGTGCGGAAACGAGAGAGGCGCACGCGAGGGATATTACCCCCGCGTGCGCCCCGGTCCAAGCGCGGTCAGAAGCGAACGACGCGCGGCAGCAGCATTGCCCTGGCGGGGGCGGGCGGCGCCGGAGGCATCGGCGCCATGGCCGGCATGGGCGCCATGGACGGCATTGGCGCCATGGCCGGCGCGACCATCGCGTCGGGCGACGGCGGCGCGGGCGGTGGCACCATCTCCTCGTCCATCCACCGCACGTGCGGCGCCGGCATCTCGACCCGAACACGCTGCATGTCCTCGCGAGCGCGCTCCACGGACTGCCGCGCCTGCTCCATGGCCTGCTGCACCTTCTCGCGGATGAGCGGCCCGTTCACGTCCAACCGCATCATGGGCTCGCCCGATCCGCCGTCCCCGCGGATCATGAAGGTGTTCTGTCCCTCCCCCACATCCGACGCCTTGGCGGCCTTGACGTGCACGGTCTTGAAGCGGCCGCCGGCCCACACCTCGAGCGTCACGTCGTCACCCGGCTTGACCCTGGCCATCTCCTTCTGCAGCCGCTGATAGCGGGCGTTGGCCACCCAGCTGTCGCCCGCGTCGGCGCGATCCACCTTGAGGTTCACGCCATTGATGGCCGCCAGGCGGTCGCCTTCCTCGAGGCCTGCCTTGTCGGCCGGCCCCTGGTCGGTCACGCCGATGATCTGAATGCCAAGCGTGTCGCGCTTGCTCCCGGACACGGCGAGCGAGACGCCGAGCATGGCGCGGTTGCTCTCGCGCGCGCTCATCAGACCCATCGGGTTGCCGTACAGCGAATCGGATGGCACGGTCTTCACGGTGAGCGGCCTGACCTGCCCGTCGTGGTACACGCGCAGCGCCACGTCGTCGCCAGGCGTGAGCCTGCCCAGCTCCCGCGTCAGGCGGCGCGACATCGCCTCGGCCATCGACTGGTCGCCGATGTCGATGGTCTCGATCCTGAGATCGATGCCGTTGATGGACTGGATGCGATCGCCTTCCCTGATGCCGGCCTTGTCGGCCGGCCCGCCGGCCGCGACGTCGGTGACGCGCAGGCCCAGGGTGTCGCTCGCGTCGCCGGCCGAGGTCGTGATGCCCACGACGGCGCGCGGCGACTCGTCGCCGCGCACGACGTAGCTGAACGACTCCGTGCGCGGCGCGGCGCGTACGGCGATCTGCGCGGCGAGGGCGGCGGGGGCCGCGACGAAGGCGGCGACGAGGGACAGCGTGGTTCTCATCTGCATGGTGACTCGCTGGTTGGGGGCTGCTGGCCTTTGAGTCACGGGGCGCCGGGGGAGGGTTTACTTGGTGAGAATCGCCCGCGGTCGCCATATTCTCCCCATGCCAGACACCCCCGATCTCGCCGCCTTTCTCGACCACTGGCAGGACGAAGCGGACGCCGCCTACCTGTACCGCGTCCTGGCCGGGTTCGAGCACGACCCCAAAAAGAAGCAGATCTACCTCGACCTGGCCGACGTCGAGGATCGCCACACGGAAATCTGGGCCCGGCTTCTCGCCGAGCACGGCCGGCCGGTCGGCGCGTTCCGGCCCACGGCGCGGACGCGCCTGCTCGCCATGCTGGGCCGGTGGCTGGGCCCGGCGTTCCTGCTCCCGATGCTGCTGGCCGAAGAGGGGCGCGAGGTGCGCGGCTACCTCAACATGCACCGGGGCATCGCCAGGGGCGCGCCGGGGCGCGACGAGTCGCTCACCCTGGCCCGCGAGTCGGCCGAGCACGCCAGCACGCTGGGCTCGATTGCCGGCCGCGAGGGGGAGCCATGGCACCGCACCGAGTCGGGCGGCTTTCTGCGCAACGTCGTGTACGGCTTCAACGACGGCCTCACGGCCAACTTCGGCCTCGTGGCCGGCGTCATCGGCGCCTCGGGGGGGAGCCAGGCCCACAGCGTGATCGTGGCCGGCGTGGCGGGACTCATCGCCGACTCCCTGTCGATGGGATCGAGCGGCTACCTCGCCGCCAAGAGCGAGCAGGAAGTGTACGCGCACGAAATCGCCATGGAGCGCGACGAGATTGCGCTCATGCCCGAGGTCGAGCGTGACGAGCTGGCGCTGATCTACCAGGCCAAGGGCATGGACGCCGCGGCGGCGCACGCCCTGGCCACCGAGGTGATGGCCGACCCCGAGCGAATGCTCGACGAGCAGGTCCAGGAAGAGCTCGGCATCGGGGAACGGGCCATGTCTCCCCTGCGCGAGGGCTGGGTGACGGGGCTGGCCACCGCCGTCGGGGCGTTCATTCCCGTGGCCCCATTCCTCCTCTGGTCGGGGACGACCGCGATCGTCGTGTCGTTCGCCATCTCGATGCTGTCGCACTGGCTGGTGGGCGCGGCGCGGTCGGTGTTCACGGGGCGGAGCGTGTTCAGGTCCGGGCTGGACATGTTCGTGGTCGGGCTCGGCGTGGCCGGTGTGGGGTATCTGGTAGGCGGTTGGATTGCCGGACTTCTCTGACGCTAGATTCTCGCCCATGAACCGCCTCGCGACCGCTGCCGCGCTGGTCCTCCTCGCCGCCGCCCCCGTGCCGGCCCTCGCCCAGGGCGGGCTCTCGGCCGGCCACCTCGGCGCGGGGTTCGGGGTCAGCTTCCCCACCGGCTCGCTCTCCGACCGGCATTCGTCGGGGTTCAACCTCACCGGGACCGCCGAGTACCAGGCGCCGGGCCAGCCGATGGGGGTGCGGGGGGAGATCTTCTACGAGCATTTCTCCGCCAAGACGGGGGTGGCCGGGGCCCGGAGCGCGCAGACCACGGCGGCGCTGGTCAGCGCCGTCTACAATGTCGAAGGAACGTCGGTCCACCCATATTTCATTGGCGGAATGGGGATCTACTCGGTGACCGGCGGCGGGACGCATCCCGGCTTCAGCGGCGGGGTCGGGATCCGGATTCCGCTCACCGGGATGACGGCCTATTTCGAGGCCCGCTTGCACAAGGTCCTCACCGATGGTAGTTCCTATCTTTCGCTGCCCGTCACGTTCGGGCTGAGTTTCTAGGCCACCGTCCATGCCCTCCAGCGCTTCCGTACCCGCCCTCTCCGCGCGCGACATCCACGTGTGGCACGCCACGCTCGCCGCCACGCCGGAGAATCTCGACGGCGCCACCCAGATGCTGCCCGCCGGAGAACGGGAGAAGACGGCGCTCGTGGCGAGCGAGGCCCAGCGGGCTCGGCTGACCCTGTCGCGGGCCTGGGTGCGCGGGATCCTGGCCCGGTACCTGAACCA
The DNA here is from genome assembly GCA_028876525.1 of Gemmatimonadota bacterium. GTDB lineage: Bacteria > Gemmatimonadota > Gemmatimonadetes > Gemmatimonadales > Gemmatimonadaceae > JAGWRI01. The sequence goes on from JAGWRI010000088.1 coordinate 5,368, forward strand.
GCCCGCCCCCGACATCGCGATCCGGCGTTCGCCGCGCGGCAAGCCGCAGGTGGTGCCGCGCGACAACGACGCGCCGCTCCACTTCAGCGTGTCGCACGCGGGCGATCACATGCTGGTCGCCATCACGCGGTCGGACGACGTGGGGGTGGACCTGGAGCGCATGACGCGGCTGGCCGACGTCGAGCGCATCGCGGCGCGCTTCTTCTCGCGCGGCGAGTACGACGCGCTGCTCGCCCTTCCGCGCGAGCAGCGGGCCGACGCGTTCTTCCGCGCCTGGGTGCGGAAGGAGGCGGTGGTGAAGGCGCTGGGCACCGGGATCGCGACGGCGTTCGACGCGTTCACGGTCTCGATGGGAAAGGATCCGCAGCAGGAGATCGACGTCACGGGCATCACCGGCGTGGACCGGCAGCGGCTGTGGGTGCGGCTGCTGGACATCGGCCGGGTTGATTATCTGGCCGCGGTGGCGTTCAGCTTCCCGGATGCGAAGGTGCATCACGCGGAGTGGAAGTAGGGGCGGCCCAGCCACCACCCCAACGGAAGGCTGTGAGCCGGCAGCTGACAGCCATCGGCTCACGGCCACAGCAACGGGACCCATCGTCGCCCAGGGCAGCCGCCCGGCGAAGTGATGGGTCCCGTCGTCGTTGCTGGTGACCGACAGCCGTCAGCTACCGGCTCGATGCTTTCCGTTGCCGTTCCCGCCGTTTCAGACCACCAGATTCAGCAGCCGGTTCCTGACGTAGATCACCTTCTTCGGCGATCCGGTCACGAACTTGGCGATGCCCGGCTCGGCCAGCGCCGCCGCGAGCACCGCCGCCTGCTCAGCGTCCCTGGGCACCTGCACCGTGCCGCGCGTCCTGCCGCCGATCTGCACCGCGACCGTCACCGATTCCTCGGCGGCCAGCGCGGCGTCGAACGCCGGCCATCCGGCGTCGAACACGCTCCCGGCGTGCCCCAGCGTCTCCCACAGCTCCTCGGCGATGTGCGGGGCGAAGGGCGCCACGAGCTGCACCAGCGGCTCGACCTCGCGCACCTGCGGCCGGCGCTCGTGCGCGCGCAGCACGTTCACGCATTCCATCATCGCCGCGATGGCCGTGTTGTAGCTCAGCGCCGGGATGTCGTCGGCGACCTTGCGGATGGTCTGGTGCACCTTGCGCATCACGTCGCGGTCGGGCTCGCCGTCGCGCGCCGCCTCGTGCACCGACGCCCACAGCCGGTCGAGGAAGCGTCGCACGCCCGAGATGCTCTGGTCGCGGAAGTCGCCGCCCTCTTCGTAGGGGCCCAGGAACATGAGGTAGGTGCGGAACGCGTCGGCGCCCCAGCGCTCCACGTACTCGTCGGGGTTCACCACGTTGCCGCGGCTCTTCGACATCTTGGCGCCTTCGCGGATGATCGTCCCGTGGGCGCGGAAGCGCGTGAACGGCTCCTCGAACTCGAGCAGCCCCGCGTCGTGCAGCACCATGGTGACGAACCGCGAATAGAGCAGGTGCAGCACCGCGTGCTCGTTGCCGCCGATGTACGAGTTCACCGGCAGCCAGTGCTTCGTGGTGGCCGGGTCGAAGGCGACGTCGGCGCGGTCGGCGCTGGGATAGCGCAGGAAGTACCACGAGCTGTCGAGGAAGGTGTCCGACACGTCCGTCTCGCGGCGGGCCGGCTTCCCGCACTGCGGGCAGCTCACGCGGTACCACGCCTCGTCGCGGGCCAGCGGCGAGACGCCGGAGTCGTCGGGCTTGAAGTCCTCGAGCGGCGGAAGCGCCACCGGCAGATCGCGCTCGGGCACCGGCACCGGGCCGCAGGCGTCGCAGTAGACGATCGGGATGGGCGGGCCCCAGTAGCGCTGGCGGGAAATGCACCAGTCGTGCAGCCGGTAGTTCACCACCGCCCTTGCCGCGCCGTGCCCGGACAGCCAGGCCACGATGGCGCGCTTGGCGGCGGGCACGCGCTGCCCGTTGAACTGGCGCGAGTTCACGATCACGCCCTGCTCGTCGTCGGTGAACGCGGCGTCCATCGGCGGGGCGGTGTCGTGCGCGTCGGCGGCCACCACGCGCACGATGGGCAGCCCGAACCGGCGCGCGAACTCGTGGTCGCGCTCGTCGTGGCCGGGCACGGCCATGATCGCCCCCGTGCCGTACTCCATGAGCACGTAGTCGGCAATCCAGATCGGGATCGGCTCGCCGGTGGCCGGGTTGATGGCGTACGCGCCCGTGAACACCCCCGTCTTGTCCTTGTTCACCTTGCGGGTCACGATGTCCTGCCGAGCGGCCGCGGCGCGATAGGCCTCGACCTCCTCGCGCTGCTCGTCGGTCGCGAGCTGGTCCACCAGCGGGTGCTCGGGCGCCACGACCAGGAACGTCGCGCCGAAAATCGTGTCCGCCCGCGTCGTGAAGACGCGGATCTCCACCGGCGTCGAGGTCACCTCGCCCGACAGCCCGCCCCCGCTCACCGTGGCGCTGCCCGCGAACTCCATCAGATCCTGCACGCGGAACGCCACCTCGGCGCCCTCCGACCGGCCGATCCAGTTGCGCTGCGCCGTCTTCGTGCTCTCCGACCAGTCCAGGCGGTCGAGATTGTCCAGCAGCCGCCCCGCGTAGTCGGTGATGCGGAAGAACCACTGCTCCAGGAACCGCTGCTCCACCTGCGTGCCGCACCGCTCGCATGCCCCGTTGATCACCTGCTCGTTGGCCAGCACGGTCTTGTCGAACGGGCACCAGTTCACCGCCGCCTGCTTCTTGTACGCCAGCCCCCGCTTGTAGAGCTGCAGGAAGAGCCACTGCGTCCACTTGTAGTACGACGCATCGGTGGTGGACAGCTCGTAGCGCCAGTCCACCATCAGGCCGGCGCGGCGCAGCTGCCGCCGGAAGTTGGCGATGTTGCGCGGGATCAGCTCCAGCGGGTGCACCCCGACCTTGAGCGCGTAGTTCTCGGAGTGGATGCCGAACGCGTCGTAGCCCAGCGGCTCGAACACCGTGTGCCCGCGCATCCGCTGATAGCGCCCATGGATGTCGTTGCCCGTGAACGCGAACAGGTTCCCGACGTGCAGCCCCTCGGCCGACGGATACGGGAACATCATCAGCGTGTAGTACGGATCGGGGCCCGCGAGGTCGGTGTGGTTCGTGCCGCGCTCTTCCCAGCGGGCCTGCCACTTCCGCTCGACGGCGGAAGGATCGTACGCGGCCGGGAGGTCGGCCGTGGGCGGGTGAGTCGTGTCTGTCATGCGTTCGGGGCGCGGTGCCGCCCACCCGCCGGCGCGGGCGCGGACCGCCGCCAAAAGGGCATCTGCCGGGTGTTTCCGCAATTTACTTGGCGTCGGAGGGCAAACAAGCCAGATTGCGGGCGGTGCCCGGCGCGGGGCACCGCCCGCCCAACCTCCGGCTCCGATGCCTTCCACGCTCGCTCCGCCGCCCCTGTCCGCTGGCTCCGCGCCGCGCGCCGTCCAGCCCCGCGCGACGCTGTCCATGCGCCTCGTGCCGTGGGCCGCCGTGGCCGCCGCCCTGATCGTCGTTCCCCTCGGCGCCCTCGCCAACCGCCGCGTCGCCGCGTCGCTGCGCGCGCAGTCCGACGCCCGGCTGGAGTCCGCGGCCCGACGCTACGCCGCGCTGGCCCAGGCCGCGCTGGCCTCGCACCCGGACGCGACCGGCGACCCGAGTGCCGATTCCACGCTCGCCCCCCTGCTCCGCGGGATGTTCGCCACCGAGAGCGTGAGCCGGATCGGCGTGGAGCTCACCGACTCCGCGGGCCGCCCCCTGGTCATGTCACGCGACGCCGCCACCGGCGACGCCGGCGTGTTCGGAGCGGCGGCGCAGGTCGGCGGCGACACGGTCTTCGCGATCGCCACCTCCCGCGGACCGGAACGCGCCGCGGTGGCCACCGCCAACCTGGGCCGGTGGATCGTCGTCGCCCACGAGACCGACGCCGACGCGGACGCCGCCTACCGGGACGTGCGCGCGGGGCTGATCGGCGTCGAGATCGGTCTCTTCCTGATCGTCATCGGCGTCGGGGTCGCGGTGGACCGGCTGGTGAACGACCGCATCCGGCGCCCCGCGATGGAGCTGGCGGCGGTTGCCGAGGCGGTGGCGGGCGGCGACCTCACCGTGCACGTGCCCGCGGTGCGCTCCACCGACGAGATCGAGCGCGTGGGACGCGCCCTGGCCACGATGGTGAACGAGCTGGCGCGGCTCGCCCGCGCCCTGAACACCTCGGCGGGCGACACGGCCACGATGTCGGCCGAGATCACGGCCAGCTCCGAGCAGATGTCCGGCTCGGCGGCGCAGATCGCGCAGACGGCGAGCGACCTGAGCCGCCAGTCCACGGAGATGGCCGAATCCATCCAGACGCTGGCCGCCTCGGCCACCACGCTGGCGCCGGTGGCCGAGCGGATGAGCGCCGGCGCGCACGAAGGCGTGGCGCGCAACGAGCGGCTGCGCGACCTGGCGCGCGCCAACCGCGACCGGCTGGACGCCAGCGCCGCGGCGCTGGCCACGCTCACCGGCGACGTCGAGGCCACGACGACCACCGTGCGCGCGCTGGTCGAGGCGTCGCAGGAAATCCGGACCTTCGTCGCGCTGGTGCACTCGCTGGCCCGCCACTCCAAGCTGCTGGCGCTGAACGCGGCCATGGAGGCGGCGCGGGCGGGAGATCAGGGGGAGGGATTCTCGGTCGTCGCCGCCGAAGTGCGCCGCCTGTCGGCGATGTCGTCCGACGCCGCCGAGCGCACGCAGCGCGTGGTGGGCGAGGTGCTGGGCGGCGTGGAGCGCTCCAGCCAGAACATGGAGCGCATCGTGTCCACGGCGCGCGACGTGCGCCGGGCCACGGAGCTGGCGTCGGCGTCGTTCGTGCAGCTCGAGGGGAACGTGGCCGAGCTGGAGAGCTGGACGGCATCCATCGAAACCGCGGCGACGAGCGCGAACGGGCTGGTCGTGAGCATGACCGCGCGCCTCGACGCGATTGCCCGCGGCACCGAGGCGTTCGCCGCCGCGATGCAGGAGGTGGCGGCGGCCAGCGAGCAGCAGAGCGCCAGCACCGAGCAGATCGCGGCCGCGGCGGCGAGCATGGCGCACGCCGCCGAGCGGCTGGCGAAGCTGGTGGCGAACCTGCGCATCGCCGACGCCCGGCGCAGCGGCGGCGAGCGGCGCGCCGAGGGCTAGGTGCGGCGGGAGCGGATCACCCGGCCCATCACGTCGAGCAGGGCCTCCAGCCCCTCGACGGTGTGGTCGCCCATGTGACCGATGCGCAGCGTGGTGCGTGACAGCGCACCGTGCCCCGACCCGATCACGTACCCCTGCTCGCTCAGCGTGCGCACCACCCACTCGGGGTGGTCGCACACGATGGCCGTGACCGTCGGCGAGCGCTCTCCGTCGCGGGCCAGGATCTCGAGCCGCAGATCCGCCCCGCCGTCCACCTCGACCCAGTCCCACGTCGCGCGCGCCATCTGGGCGTGCCGCCGGAAGCGGGAGTCGAGGCCTTCCAGCTCGATGTCGGCCAGCTGGCGGTCGAGCGCGAACAGCAGCGACAGCGACGGCGTGGTGGGGCTCTGCGCCTTGTGCCAGAAGTCGTCGTACTGCACGAGGTCCAGGGCGAAGCCGCGGTCGGGAAGCGCCCGGGCGCGATTGAACAGCCGCTCCGACGCCGCCACGAAGGCCAGCCCCGGCGGAAGCGCCAGCGCCTTCTGCGATCCCGTCACCACGAGATCCACCCCCCACGCGTCCATCTGGAACGGCATCGCCCCGACGCTGGTCACCGCGTCCACCAGCAGCATCGCGTTCGACGACTCGCGCACCGCGGCGGCGATCCCGGCCACGTCGCTCAGCACGCCGGTCGACGTCTCGGAGTGCACCATCGTCACCGTGTCGTAGGCGCCGTGCTCGAGCGCCAGCCGCACCTGCTCGGCCGAGATCGCCTCCCCCGGCTCGGCGATCACGCGGGTCACCTCGCGTCCGGTGAGCTCGGCGATCTCGGCGAACCGCTCGCCGAACGCGCCGCACACCAGCGCCAGCACGCGCCGCACGCTCCCGCAGCGCACCGCCATCTCCATCCCGTAGCTGGCCGAGCCCGTGACCACGTACACCGGGCGGGCCGTGCCGAACAGCGGCTGCAGCCGGGCGTGAATCGTGCGCATGAGCAGCTCCATGGCCGCGCTGCGGTGCGGAATCATCGGATGCCGCATCGCGTCGAGCACCTCGGCCCGCACCTCGGTCGGTCCCGGAAGGAAGAACCGTTCGTCGGCCATCAGCCCGCCTCGACCGCGGCGGGCGCGCCGTCGCACGCCGAGTGGAGGGCGCGCACCGTGGCCGGGTCGCCCATCACGATGAGCGTGGCGCCTGGCTCGAGGCGCTCGGCGTCCGGCGGGTTGTAGGTGTACGATTCGCGCCCCGGCTCGTGCACGGCCAGGACGAGCGCGCTGGTGCGCGCGTGGAGGTCCAGCTCGGCCAGCGTGCGCCCCACGAAGGGCGAGCCGGCCGGCACCGTCACCTCCTCGATGCGGAGGTTCTTGTTGGTGTCGCGCAGCATCATGTCGAGAAAGCTCACGACGCTGGGGCGCACCAGCTCGCTGGCCATGCGCATGCCGCCGATCAGCGCCGGCGACACCACGCCGTCGGCCCCCGCCTGGCGCAGACGCGCGATCGACCGCTCCTGGCCCGCCCGCGCGATGACCCGGATCTTCGGCGCGAGCTGCCGCGCCGTCACGGTGGTGACCAGCGAATCCTTGTCGATCGTGGTGCACACCACGATCCCCGCCGCCCGCTGGATGCCCGCCTGCAACAGCACCTGATCGTCGGTGAAGTCCGCCTCGAGCACCGGCACCTCGGGGAACTCGTCCTCCACCCGCCTCACGCGCTCCGGCGTGTGCTCGATGGCCACCACCGGCCGCTCGGTGCTGACCAGCTCGCGCAGCACCGCGATGCCGGTCGCGCCCACCCCGCACACGATGTAGTGCTGCTCCATTTCGGTGATCGCCCGCCGCATGCGCCGTCTCCTGAACCCCTGCGTCAGATCGCCCTCGACCACGAACGCCGTGACGATCGAGATCGCGTACACCACCGTGCCCGCGCCGAAGAACAGCAGGATCACGGTGAACGCCATGAGCCCCGGATCGCGCGCCACGTCGATCGGCCCCGTGAACCCCGCCGTGGTGAGCACGGTGGCCGTGGCGTACACCGCCTCCAGCCAGGTCTCCCCCGGCGCGAGGGCGTGGTACCCCACCACGCCGATCGCGAACACCGCCCCCACCGCGCCCGCCGCCACGACGAGACGCGTGCGGAGGTCCTGCACGTTCGCCCCGCGGCTGCTCATTTCGGAATCACGAGCGTGCCCGACATCGGGCGCCCCTTGGGCCGCTGGTCGTACGTGTACATGTAGGCGAACGGCTCCAGCCGCGCGCCCTTGTCGTCGCACACCGCGAACGACGTCGGATGGTCGGGGTCGGCGCCCTGGTACGCCATCGCCGCCCCGTACTCCCCCTTCTTGTTCACGGCGTAGTACTGGAGGTCGAAGTACGGACGCCCGTGCTCGTCCAGCAGCCGGCTCTCGGTCATCGCCACCACGCGCTCCATGACTTTCATGCACGCCTCGGTGGGCGACATTCCCTGCCGCATGAATTCCACCGCCAGGAACCCGCCGCACACCTTCATGTTCGCCTCGCCGCGTCCCGTGGATCCGGCCGCGCCGACCTCATTATCGCAGTATTGCCCGGCCCCGATGATCGGCGAATCGCCGACACGCCCCGGAATCTTCCACGAGAGCCCGCTCGTCGTGGTCACCGAGGCGATGTCCCCCGACGCCGTGACCACGTTCATGTTGATCGTGCCGTAGGTGTGCGGCACCCCGCGGGCGTCGTAGTACACGTGCAGCGACTGCTGCAGCGTCTCGTCGTCCCTGCCGCCCCTGCCGCCCTTCGGCGCCCCGGCCGGCCGCCGCGCCGGCAGGTTGAGCCAGTTGTCGTCGGGGTTGAGGTCCGCCTTCCACCGCAGCCAGTCCCGCCGGCTCTTGTCGGTGAGCAGGTTCTGCGGCTTGAACCCCATCTCGATCGCGAACCGCTTCGCCCCCTCGCCCACGAGGAAGATGTGATCGGTGAAGTCCATCACCGCCTTGGCCACCGCGGCCGCGTCGGCGATGTCCTCCAGGCACCCCACGGCCCCGGCGCGCTTGCTGGGCCCGTGCATGCACGACGCGTCGACCTGCACCACGCCGTCCTCGTCCGGCAGTCCGCCCAGCCCCACCGATTGATCGTTGGGGTTCAGCTCCACCACGTTCACGCCGGCCACGATCGCGTCCAGCGGGTCGGCGCCGCCCGCGAGCAGGTCCCAGGCCACCTTGATCCCCTGCTTGCCCTCGGGATCCTTCTCCATCCCGTTGGCCGCCGAGATGATCACCGGCCGCGAGGCCGGGCGCGGCGCCGGTCGCGCCGCGCGATCCACGATGTTGGAAATCACCGGCTCCGCGCCGGCGAGCGTGGGAAGAGCCAGGCCGGCCGCGGCCGCGGCGCCGGCTCCGAGGAAATCACGACGGGAAATCGACACGACGCCCCCTCCGGGAGTGGAATTGTGGCCCGGCAATCTTACGACTTTTTCCCGGCGCCGACAAAGGCCGCCGGCCGCCCAGTCGGCTACCCGCCCGCCGCACCGCGGCGTAGCTTACGGGTCCTATGACCCGCCCCGCCTGGCAGGACGACCTCGTCGCCGTCCCCTTCTTTCAGAGCCTGCCGGACTCGCTCCGCTGGCACCTGGTCCGCGCCGCCGTGCCCACCACCTACGAGCCCGGCGCCCCCCTGTTCCGCGAGGGACAGGCGCGGGAATTCTTCGCCGTCGTGCTCTCGGGAAGCGTGGCCATCGAGCAGGCCCACAGCCCGACCCCCCTCGCCACGCTGGGCGCCGGCGAGGTGATCGGCGAGGGCGTCCTGCTCGACGACTCGCCGCACGGCACCTCGGCGCGGGCGCTGGTCCGCACCGAAGCGGCGCTCTTCCCCAGGACCAGCCTCGACCCCCTGCTCAAGAACAACCCGGCGCTCCACGCCGCCCTCGTGACCCGGGCGGCGCGGGCCATCGCCCAGCGGCTCAAGGTGGCCGACGCCACGCTCGCCGGCCGCGGCCGCACGCTGGGCTTCACGGGGGGCGCGAGCCGCCGGGAGCACGACCTGCTGGGCGACCGCGACGTGCCCGCCGAGGCGCTCTACGGCGTGCAGACCCTGCGGGCGCTGGAGAACTTCCCGATCACCGGGGTGCCGATCCGCGAATTC
>JAGWRI010000089.1 GCA_028876525.1 Gemmatimonadota bacterium
CGAGCTGCGCCCCGGCGATCATGAGGTGCGCCAGCCGCGGGTGCGTGCCCAGGTCGGCCATCCGCCGCCCGTGGGCGGTGACCCGCCCCGCCGCGTCGAGCGCGCCCAGCTCGGCCAGCAGCTCGCGCGCCTGGCGGAAGGCCGCGGCGGGGGGCGCATCGAGCCAGGCCAGCTCGCCGGGATCGGCGACGCCCGCCACGGCGAGCTCGAGCGCCACGGGCGCGAGGTCGGCGTTCAGGATCTCGGGCGCGTCGTGCGCCACGAGGTGGTGCTCCTCGTGCTCGGCCCACAGCCGGTAGCAGACGCCGGGGGCCAGGCGGCCGGCGCGGCCGCGCCGCTGGTCGGCCGAGGCGCGCGACACGCGGACGGTCTCGAGGCGCGTCATTCCCGTGCGCGGCGAGAAGCGCGGCCCGCGCGACAGCCCGGCGTCGATCACCACGCGCACGCCCTCGATGGTGAGACTCGTCTGCGCAATGGAGGTGGAGAGCACGACCTTGCGCTGTCCGGGCGGACTCGGGGCAATGGCGCGATCCTGGTCGGCCCCCGGGAGGTCGCCGTAGAGGGCGAACAGGCCGGTCGGCGAGCCGGCCAGACGGGGAGTCAGCGACTCCGCGCAGCGCCGGACCTCGCCGACGCCCGGGAGGAAGACCAGCACGTCGCCGGCCTCCTCGTCGAGGGCGCGCAGCACGGCGGCCGACACCTCCTGCTCCAGGCGGGCGTCCGCGCGGTGCGGCAGGTAGCGCGTCTGCACCGGGAACATCCTGCCCTCGCTGCGCACGATGGGGGCGCCGCCGAGCAGGGCGGCCACCGCCGCGCCGTCGAGCGTCGCCGACATCACCAGGATGCGCAGGTCGTCGCGCAGCACGCCCTGCGTCTGCAGCGCCAGCGCGAGGCCGAGGTCGGCGTGCACGCTCCGCTCGTGGAATTCGTCGAAGATCACCAGGCCCACGCCTTCCAGCCCCGGGTCGTGCTGCAGCCGCCGGGTGAGGATGCCCTCGGTCACGATCTCGACGCGCGTGCGCGGCCCGACGCGCGACTCGCCCCGCACGCGAAAGCCCACGGTGTCGCCGGGCGACTCGCCCAGCGCGCGGGCCATGAACCGGGCCGCGGCGCGCGCCGCCAGTCGGCGCGGCTCGAGCATCACGATGCCGCGCCCGGCGAGCCAGGGCTCGCCGAGCAGGGCCAGCGGCACGCGCGTGGTCTTTCCCGCGCCGGGCGGCGCCTCGAGCACGGCGCAGGTCCGCGCATCCAGCGCGGCGCGCAGGGCGGGGAGCGCCGGCTCGATGGGGAGGGCGGGGGAATTCACCGGTGGCTCTTCAAATTGGGTGTACCGTGCGAAATGTTTAGGGCGGCGAGTCGTTCCCGGACCTCGGGCGCCGGCCTCCCGCCTCCCGCCCCCTTCCCCGGTCGTTGACGCTCCGTATGACCTACCGGCTCTACTATAACGATGCCTACCTGACCGACTTCGACGCCATGCTCGTCGAGATCGCCGACGGCGGGCGCCGGGTGTATCTGGACCGCACCGCGTTCTACCCCACGTCGGGCGGACAGCCGTTCGACACCGGAACGCTGGGCGGGAGCCGCGTGGTGGACGTGGTGGACGAGGAGACGCGCATCGCGCATCTGCTCGACGCGCCCCTGGACGTGAAGGCGGGGCGCGTGCAGGCGCACGTCGACTGGCCGCGGCGCTTCGACCACATGCAGCAGCACACGGGCCAGCACCTGCTCTCGGCGGTGCTCGAGGACCTGTTCGGCTGGAAGACGGTGAGCGTCCACTTCGGCCCCGCGGCGTCGACGCTCGACGTGGACACGGACGCCGTGCCGCACGCGCGGCTGGTGGCCGCCGAAGACCGGGCCAACCTGCTCATCGCCGAGAACCGCGGGGTCACCGCGCAGATGGAGAACGCGGCGTCGGCGACGGGGCTGCGCAAGCCGACGGACCGTACGGGCGAGATCAGAGTCGTGACCGTGGCCGACGTGGACCGGAGCGCCTGCGGGGGCACGCACGTCAGGACGACGGGGGAGATCGGCGTCCTGCTCGTCCGGCGCACGGAGAAGGTGAAGCAGGGCACGCGGATCGAGTTCGTGTGCGGGTTGCGGGCGGCCAGCCGGGCGCGGGCGGACTACGACGCGCTGTCGTCCATCGCGCAGGCGGTGTCGGGGTCGGTGGACGACGCGGCCGCGGTGGTGAAGGGGCGGCTGGCGGCGGGGCAGGAGGCGGAGGCGGCGAGGCGGAAGGCGGCCCGCGAGCTGGACGGCTACCACGCGCGCGAGCGGGTGCTGGCGGCGGCGGCCGACGCGCGGGGGGTGCGGCGGGTAATCGAGCGCCGGGCCGAGGGTGCGCTGGACGATCTACGGGGGCTGGCGCACGCGGTGTGCGCGCTGCCCCGAACGGCGTTCATCGGGGCGGTCGAGGGGGCCGGCGCCGTGCTCGTGGGCACGTCCGAGGATTCGGGGCTGGCGGCGGGGAGCGTGCTCCGGCCCGCGCTGGAGGCGGCGGGGGGGCGGGGCGGCGGGTCGCCGCGCATGGCCCAGGGGGTCGTGCCGGCGGGCAATATTACTTCTGTAATAGACGCGGTGCAGGCGGAGTGGGACCGCGCAACCTGAACAGCGAGCGGGGGAGCGACGAGTGACGAGCACCACCCGGAGTCTTCGCGGAGCGGCCGTCGCGCTGGCGGCCGCCCTGATCCTGCCGGTCCGGGCCCACGCCCAGGGCGCCGGCTTCGACTCGACCCTCTGGTCGGGGATGCGCTACCGCCTGATCGGCCCGTTCCGCGGCGGGCGCGTGACGACGGTGACCGGCGTGCCCTCGCAGCCGCGCACCTTCTACATGGGCTCCACGGGCGGCGGCGTGTGGAAGACCACCGACGCCGGCGCGAGCTGGCAGAACGTGTCCGACGGCTACTTCGCCGTGGCCTCGATGGGCGCGGTAGAGGTGTCGCAGTCCGACCCGAACGTCGTGTACGCCGGCACCGGCTCGTCGAAGATCCGGAGCAACGTTTCGATCGGGCGCGGCGTGTACAAGTCCACCGACGCCGGCCGGAGCTGGACGTTCGTCGGCCTGCGCGAGGTGGGGCAGATCTCGACCATCCGCGTGAATCCCACGAATCCCGACGTCGCGTACGTCGCGGCGCTGGGCAATCCGTTCGTGCCGAGCGTGGACCGCGGCGTGTACAAGACGGTCGACGGCGGGCGGAGCTGGAAGAAGATCCTCTACGTGTCCGACAGCACGGGGGCGGCCGACCTCGAGCTGCAGCCGGGCCACCCGGACGTCGTGTTCGCCACGATGTGGCACGGGCAGCGCCGGCCGTGGACCATCGTCAGCGGCGCCCGCGAGGGCGGGATCTACAAGAGCACCGACGGCGGCGACACGTGGGTCAAGCTGGGCGGCGGGCTGCCCGACGGGCTGTTCGGCCGGGCCAACGTGGCGATCTCCAACGCCGCGCCCAATCGCATCTACGCGCTCATCGAGGCGCAGCCGGGAGGCGGGCTGTGGCGCTCCGACGACGCCGGCGCCACCTGGGCCCTGGTCAACGGCGAGCAGCAGCTGTGGACGCGTCCCTTCTACTACAACACGCTGGGCGTCGATCCGACCAACGCCGACGTCGTGTACGTGGGCGACGAGAACTGGTTCCGCAGCGCCGACGGCGGCCGGACCTTCCGCGTGGAGCGGACGCCGCACGGCGACAACCACGACGTGTGGATCAATCCGACCAACTCGGACTACATGATCCAGGCCAACGACGGCGGGGCCAACGTGTCCACCGACGGGGGCCGCACCTGGAGCACGCAGCTCAACCAGCCCACCGCCGAGATCTACCAGGTGGCGGTGGACAGCCAGTATCCGTACCGGGTGTACGGCGCGCAGCAGGATGACAATACGCTAATAGTGCCCAGCCTGCCGCTGGGCGACGGCCAGGACTGGCGGAGCGGCCCGGGGTGCGAGACGGGGCCGATCATTCCCAACACGGCCAGCCCCGACACCGTGTACGGCGGGTGCAAGGGGCAGTTCAGCCGCCTCAACCTGAACACCGCCAACGAGCAGCAGTACTGGGTGGGCGGCCAGTCGCTGTACGGCAACGGCGGCGCCACGCTGATCTACCGCTTCCAGCGCGTGTCGCCCATGGAAGTGTCGCCGTTCGACCCCAACACGGTGTACTACGGCTCGCAGTACGTGCACCGGTCGCGCGACGAGGGCGCCAACTGGCAGACGATCAGCCCCGACCTCACCTGGGACCCGCCCGGCGCGCCGCAGGAGGCGAGCGGCGAGCCGATCACGCGCGACGCCACGGGCGAGGAGGTGTACAGCACGCTGTACGCGATCCGCGAGTCGCCCGTGCGGCGCGGCGTGATCTGGACCGGCTCCAACGACGGCATCGTGGCCGTGACCCGCGACGACGGCGGGACGTGGACGCGCGTGACCCCGCCCGGGCTCGCGCCCGGCGGGCGGGTGCAGAACATCGAGCCCGATCCACGCCAAGCGGGCGGCGCCTACGTCGCCATCTACCGCTACCTGCTGGGCGACTTCGCGCCCTACCTTTACCACACCTCCGACTTCGGGAAGCACTGGACGCGGCTCACCGACGGCCGCAACGGCATTCCCGGCGACGCGCCGACGCGCGTCGTGCGCGCCGACCCCGACCGCCCCGGGCTGCTCTACGCGGGCACCGAGTTCGGCATGTACGTCTCGTTCGACGACGGCGCGCGCTGGCAGTCGTTCCAGATGAACCTGCCGGTCACCCCGGTCACCGACATCAAGGTGGCGCACAACTCGCTGGTGATCTCCACGCAGGGGCGGTCGTTCTGGGTGCTGGACAA
>JAGWRI010000090.1 GCA_028876525.1 Gemmatimonadota bacterium
GCACGGTGGCCCCGCGGTTCTCGAACGGCTGCCCGACCGCCACCCCCGCGCGATCGTCGAGCGCCGCCACGTGCGCCGCGTGCACGCCGCCAATCAGGTACAGCATGCTCCCCAGGCCGTACGACACGCCGGCAACGGCGTTGTTCGGCACGTCGTTCAGCACGATCCCGACGAACGGGTTCAGCGCCTCGTACCAGCGCGCGGGCGAACGGGTCACGTCGCGCGGCCCCCATACGAACGGCGTGTAGGTCATGATGTACTGGACGCGCGGGCCGGCGCCGGTCGTCCGGCTCACCACGGTGTCGGCGCCGTCGTACACCTTGCCGAACGCCGGGCTGCCCAGCTGCGTGCCGATCGCGCCGAAGGTATAGGCGCCGGTGTACAGCGCGTTCACGTCGAAGTCGACGGTGTTCCTGACCTCGGCGGCGCCGTCGTCGCCGAGCACGGAGATCTCGATCTGCGCCGCGCCGGCGGCGAGGTCGGTGAACGTAGCGTGGAACACGCCGCATCGCATCACGGGCAGGCCCTGGCGGTTGAGGTCTGCCTGCGGCACGGCCGCGCCCGCGCCGAGCACGTTCGACACCGTGACCGTCCGCAGCTTCGACGTGCGCACCACCCTCACGCGGTCGAGCAGCGCCGAATCGCCCACGAGGTAGAAATCCGCCGGTCGCCCCTCGACCAGCGGCGTTCGCGGCGACGCGATCGGCGTGCCGTCCAGCCAGAGCACGTAGCCGTCGCGGGTCCGCAGGTCCACGCGGTTCGCACACCCCTTGTTCCGCACGAGGAGGGCGAGGGGCACCGCCGGCGCGGCGGCGGCCCGGGACACGCTCGGCGCCCCGATCGCCGCGCCGGCGACCAGCCGCAGCACCGGCGCCGCGTCGTGCCCGTCGTAGACGAGCGCCACGGCCAGCGTGTCGTGCGCCGGGGCGGCGGGCACCACCAGCGTGAACGTCTCGCCCTGCCGGTTGGTGAGGTAGTCCCGTGACAGGGCGGCGTCGGCGCGCGCCGTGACTCTGGCGCAGGAGAACGGCGCCGCGCAGGTCACGATCACCTCGATGCCCTGGGCACGATCGAAGGTCACCGTGCCGCCGTCGAGTCGGGAGCCGGCGAGCGCCGGCGCATCCGGCGTTCCGGTCAGCGCGAGCGTGACGGCGGGCGACGCGGACTGCGCGCCCGCCGCGGCGGCGATCAGGGTCGCGGCGAGGCACGGGATCCAGGTGCGATGGCGCATGCGTGTCTCCTTCAGGTGGGGGGGATGTCGCACCGCAGGGCGGCGATCACGCCTCCGATCGCGGCGAAGATGCGGTGACCGGAGGCGCTCGAGACGCCGACCAGCAGGCCGAGCACGAGATGGTCGTGGTCCACGAGCGCGGCGCCGGAGTCGCCATTCGCGCTGGGGATGTCGGCAAGGATCACGTCGCGCAGCCCGTACGCGGGAAGCGAGGCGTGCGGCTGGACGATGCGCCCGTACACCGGGCGCCCCGTGGCCGCGCCGGCCATGCACACGGCCGTGCCCACGTCGGCGGGGTTGAGCAGGGGGCGCCAGCCGGCCACGGGCCCGATGCCGGCAATCGCCCGCACGGCCGCGTCCGGCCGATCGACCTCGATCAGCGCGGCGTCGGTTCCCGACATCGTGCCGCGAAGCACCATCCCCAGCCGCCGATGCGCCGGGAACTGCATGCTGGGCGACTCGGCCACGAGTTCCGCGTCGGGCGCCGCCACGTCCGGCCCTCCCACGACGTGCATCGCGGTGAGCACCACGGGTCGGCCGCCGCTCAGGTCCACGCCGATCACGCCGACGGTGCCGCGCTCGGCGATCGTTCCGGGGCCGAGGTCCTCGCCGCCCTGCACCTGGCGCACGAGCCGGCCGAACTCGACGACGTCCACCCCCACGCGCCGGCCGCGCGCGTCGGAGAGGCGCCGCGGCAGCGGCTGCCGGCGGTTCCGGTCCAGGTGGGCGCGGGTGTGCTTGCGCCGCACGTACACCGTCACGCAGCGCTCGTCGAGGTCGGGCTCGCCATCGCGCACGCGGTAGCCGAGTCCGACTCCCACCACCCCCGGGAATCCGAGCAGGCGGTCGCGGTGGCGGGCCAGCGCCGCCTTCGACGCCCCGACGGCGCGGGCGTGCAGCACCGGGGCGGCGCCCGGCGGCGTGCGGGCGGCCAGCTCCTGCCGCGCGGCGGCGAGCGCGAGACGCGCGTCATGCACGCGCGCCGCGGCCGCCCGGACGTTGGGGGAACGTCGTGGGGCCATCGCGAGGTCCTGAAGTCGTCGAACGGCGGCGGGCGACGTCGCCTCGCGTGCCGCGGCCCCGCGCCGGATCGGCGCGGGCCGCGGCATCCAACATCTAACAATTTTGAAAATGCGCAACCCCCGGGCCCGTGGCCGGGTCCCGGGGGCGCGGCCGGGCGTTCACGCCCGGAGGTTCATCGCAGCCCTTCGCGCGTGTACTCGTAGCGCACGCTGCCGGCGCCGACCTCGCCGCCGGTCAGCTCCTGATCGAGCCGCACCGTGCCGGCCTGCGCCACGCCGTGGAACACGCCGGGCCACTGCCGGAACGACGACTCGAAGCGCACGTCGGTCGAGTGGGGAATGGCGAACCAGAGCCCGTAGTCCACGTACCGGGGGGTGCCCACCAGATCGCCGTCGACCACGGCGCGCAGGGACACGTAGTGCGCGAACGTGCCGTCGTCGTGGAGATCCACGTACCCGTCCGTCGCCACGATGCGCAGATCGTGGAACGCCCCGGTGGCCTGGTCCAGGTAGACCCCGGCGTACACTTCGGCCGGCAGCGGCTTGCCGTTGGCCGACGTGAGCTGGTAGCGCGCGGCAATCGAGCTCGGGGGCGGATCGTCGGGGGGCGGCGCGACGGGGCCGGTCGTGGCCCCATGGTCGCCGGCGCAGCCCGCCGACAGCAGAACGAGAGGGAGCACTACGCTCGCCGCGACCGCGCGGCGTACCACGTTGATGATCGACATGACGGTTCTCGGCTGGGGGTTGCCGTGAGACCCGCCCCGGTGCGGATCGTGAACGTCCATCCGTACGCATCCGGCGTCTAACGAGTTTCAGTATCACCCTCCAGCTCCCCCGCCCACTTCCGCCGGAGCCGCTCGGCCGTCGCCACCGGGTCCCCCTCGGGCGCCGTCCGGAACGCCGCCGTCTGGCGCGACCAGCGCTGCTCCCACGCGCACGACGCCGCGGCGAACGGCGCGCGGTCGAACGGCGTCCCGGCGTCGAGCGACCCGTTCAGATCGTGGAAGAACATCTCCCATCGGGGCAGGAAATACGACGTGAACATCCCCTCCCATTCCTTGAACGCGTACAGATTCAGGTCGTCGTTCTCGCCTTCGGTGCACTTGGTGCCCCACAGCGTGACGAGGTTGCGCGCGTTCCACTCGTACAGCCGCCGTTCGGCGCCGGTGGCGCCCCAGCGCGTCGCGTCGGCAATCCACCGGCCGAGCAGGAACTCGCGGCGCGTGCCGACCAGCGTGTCGAGATCGCGGAGCAATGCCTCCACCCGGCCCTCGGCGGCGAGCAGGGCCGTCCGGTTCTTCGCCCGGTAGGCCGCCTCCACCCGGTTCACCAGCGGCAGTCCCAGCTCGCCCAGCACCTGGCGGGTGAGATTCACCACGTCGTAGCGATAGGCGTCGCTGCCGCGCAGCGCCGGCGCCGCCGCGAGCAGCGAGTCGAGCGCGCGCACGAGGAGCCGCCGGTCGTACGGCGGCACCGGGCCGGTCCGGTACGCCCGGCCCTTCATATAGAATTGCGGCCGCTCGGCGAGGAAGTTTCCCGTCTGCGCCGCCGAGTTGAACGCCGTGCCGAGCAGGATCCGCCACGCGGCCCACGCCGACGCGTCCGCCTTGCCGTAGCGGCGGGCGACGTACGCGCGCGTCCAGCTCGTCACGTCGGGCACGGAGTCGCGCCAGACCTGGTCCATCACGAAGTCCTCGACGATGGGATTGGCGCCGAAGCCCTCCATCGTCATGCCCAGCCCTTCCATGCGACCGTGGTCCCGGCTGCGGAGCGCGGTATCGAGGTTGGCGGCCATCCGCGGCAGGTCGCCGCCCACGCTCACCTTGCCCCCGAAATTGTAGAGCACGTCGAACACCCAGGGCTTGCCGTAGAACGCC
>JAGWRI010000009.1 GCA_028876525.1 Gemmatimonadota bacterium
GACGACGCCAAGCACCGCATCAAGCGCCTGGTCGAGTCGACGTTCACACCGGGCGCGCGCGGCAAGTTCGGCGGATTCGGCGGGCTGTTTCGTCTGCCGCCCGACGCGAAGCATCCGCTGCTCGTGTCGAGCGCCGATGGCGTGGGCACCAAGATCAAGGTCGCCATCGAGGCGAACCGGCACGACACTGTGGGGCACGACCTCGTGAACCACTGCGTGAACGACATCCTCGTACAGGGCGCGGTGCCGCTCTTCTTCCTCGATTACGTCGCCTTCGGGGCCCTCGTGCCGGCGGTGGTCGAGGGCGTGGTCGCGGGCGTGGCCGCAGGGTGCCGCGAGAACGGGTGCGCGCTCGTGGGCGGCGAGACCGCCGAGATGCCGGGCCTGTACACGCCCCCCGACTACGACCTGGCCGGCTTCATCGTCGGCTGGGTGGAGGAGGACGCCGTTCTCGGCCCCGAGCGGGTGCGCCAGGGCGACGTGCTGCTCGGCTTTCCCAGCAGCGGGCTGCATACGAACGGCTACTCCCTCGCCCGCCGCATCGTATCGGAGCGCATGAAGTTGGGCGTCGACGACCCGTACCCGGGCGAGGGATGCTCGGTGGCCGACGCGCTGCTTCGCGTCCACAGCTCCTATCTGCCCGCCTTGCGCGATTCTTTGTCCCGCATCGGTGCCATGGCTCACATCACGGGCGGCGGCCTCCCCGGCAACTTGAATCGCGCGCTGCCCGACACCCTGGACGCGGTCGTGGACGCCCGGACCTGGCGGGTGCCGAATCTCTTCCGCCAGCTCCAGCGGGCGGGGGGCGTGGCGACCGACGAAATGTTCCGTGCGTTCAACATGGGCGTCGGTATGGTAGCGATCGTCGCGCCCGGAAACGCCGAAGCCGTCCTGGCCGGAGCCGCGGGTGCGGGGGTGCGCGGTTGGCGGCTCGGGGCCGTGGTGAAGGGCACCGGCCGCGTGGACATCCAGCATGCGGAGGCGGTATGAGGAGTGCATGGTCGGCGGTGGTGGTGGCGGCCGGCGCGATGGCGCTGGCGGCGGCGCGTCCGGTGCGCGCCCAGACGGCGTGTCCGGGCGGCGCGCAGGGAAGCGCGGCCCAGGTCAGCCAGGATGGGTGCCAGCAGGCGGTGGACGTCTTCCAGTACATGGCGCCGCAGCTCGGCGCGGCGATCGCGGGCGGCAACGCCACGCTTGGCCAGGGCGGAACGCTCGGCGGGTTCCCGCACTTCTCGCTCGGCCTGCGCGCCAACGCCGTGATGGGCACGCTGCCGCAGGTGGATCAGTTCACGCAGAGCGTGACCGGGCGCCAGCAGCAGACCCTGCCCACCAAGGACAACCAGCCCTTGCCGATGCCCGTCGTGGACGCGGCCATCGGGCTGTGGAGCGGGATTCCGGTGGGCGTCACGAACGTCGCCGGGGTGGACCTGCTCGTGAACGCGGCATACATCCCTGAGGTCAATCAGAACAATCTGAGCGTGAAGGTGCCCAACGGCTCGCTCAAGCTCGGGTACGGCGTGCGCGTGGGAATCATCCAGGAGTCGGTGGCGCTGCCCGGCGTGGCGATCACCTACCTCAAGCGCGACCTGCCCACGATGACGCTCGAAGGCTCCTCCGGGGGCAACACGTTCACCGTGTCCGACGTCGCCATCGGCACCACCGCCTACCGCCTCGTGGCGAGCAAGCACTTCGTGGTGTTCGGCCTCGCCGCGGGCATCGGCCAGGACCAGTACGACCAGTCGGCCAACGTCCAGGCCACGGTGCTGGGGCAGACCTCGCCGCAGGTCGCGATGTCGCAGACGGTGACGCGCACCAACATGTTCGCCGACCTGTCCATCAATCTCCCGGTGTTCAAGCTCATCGGCGAAGTCGGCCAGGTGTCGGGCGGATCGGTGAGCACGTACAACACGTTCGCCGGCAAGGACGCGAACGCGGCGCGGCCCTACGCCTCGGTCGGGCTGCGGCTGGCCTGGTAGCGCATGACCGAACGCCCGGCCTCCGAGCAGATGCGCCGGGCGCTCGACCTGGCCCGTGAGGGCTGGGGACAGACGGCGCCGAACCCGATGGTCGGCGCCGTCGTCGTTCGGGACGGCGCCGTGGTGGGCGAGGGATTCCATGCCCGCTTCGGCGGGCCGCACGCCGAAGCCGTCGCTCTGGACGCCGCGGGGCCGCTGGCGCGCGGCGCCACGCTGTACGTCACGCTCGAGCCGTGCACGCATCACGGCAAGACGCCGCCCTGCGCCGACGCGATCGTCGCTGCCGGCATCGCGCGCGTCGCGATCGCGACGCGCGACGTCAACCCGGAGGCGGCCGGCGGCGCCGACCGGCTCCGCGGGGCCGGGATCGCGGTGGAGATCGGCGACGGCGGCGCCGAGGCGCGGGAGCTGAACGCCGCGCACTTCCACCGCTTCGCGCACCCCGAGCGTCCCTTCGTCACCCTCAAGGTGGCGGTCTCGATTGACGGCGCGCTGGCCGCGGCCGATCGCAGCACCACCACGCACCTCACGGGCCCCGAGGCGCGGCACGAAGTGCACCGCCTGCGCGCCGGCCACGACGCCATCGCCGTGGGGGTCGGCACGGTGCTGGCCGACGACCCGCAGCTCACGGTGCGCCACTGGGCGGCGCCACGCGTGCCGCTTACGCGCGTGGTGTTCGACTCCGCCCTCCGCACGCCGGTGAATTCGGTGCTGGTGCGCACGGCGGGCGAGGCCCCGCTGCTGCTCGTGGCCCGGGATCCCGCGCCCGATCGGGTGCGAGCGCTGGAAGGGGCGGGGCCGGGGGTCTCGGTCATCCGGGCGTCGGCCTTCGCGGAGGCGCTCCTCCTGCTGGCCGAGCGGGGCATCGGGTCGCTGCTGGTCGAGGGGGGCGCCCGGCTGGCCGGGAGCTTCCTGGCCAACGCCGCCGTGGACCGGTTGATTACCTTTCAGGCGCCGGTCGTGCTCGGGGCGGGGGCGCTCAACGCCTTCGCCCATGCGCCGCCGGCGGACGTCGCGCGGCTGGAGCGGCTGCGGGTGCTCGAGCGCCGCGTGCTGGGCAGCGACGTCATGACGACCTATGCGCTGGGAGCGGGCTAGTGTTCAGCGGGCTGGTTGACAGCGTCGGCACCATCGACCGGGTGGCCGAGACCGAGGCGGGGCGGGAATTCCGCGTGCGGTGCGGCTGGGACGACCTCGCGAACGGCGAGAGCATCGCCGTGAACGGGGCGTGCCTCACCGTGCGCGAGCACGGGGCCGGCTGGTTTACCGTCGCCGCCGTGTCCACGACGCGCGACCGCACCACGCTGGGCGGATGGCGCGAGGGGCGGCAGGTCAATCTCGAGCGCGCGCTCCGGGTGGGCGACCGCCTGGGCGGGCACATGGTGCTGGGCCACGTGGACGGGGTGGCGCTGGTGCAGCGGGTGGACCAGCAGGGGGACGCGCGGCTGGTCGACCTTGCCCTGCCGGCGGGCGTCGCGGAACTTATGGTCCCGCACGGGTCCCTCACCGTGGACGGCGTGAGCCTCACGGTGAACGCGCTGCCCGGCCCCGACGCGGTGCAGATTTCCCTTATCGAGTACACGCTCCGCCACACGACGCTGGGCGCGTTGCGCCAGGGCGACGAGGTGCACGTCGAGGCGGACGTGATCGGCAAGTACGTACAGCGACTGATGGCGTCCGAGCGGGCGCAACTCATATGACGTTTGGCACCGTGGACCAGGCGATCGCCGACATCAAGGCGGGCAAGTTCGTGATCGTGGCCGACGACGAGGACCGCGAGAACGAGGGCGACCTCATCTGCGCCGCCCAGCTCGTGACGCCGGCGATGGTCAACTTCATGATCAAGAACGCGGGCGGGCTGGTCTGCCTGGCCCTGCCGCCGGAGCGCGTGGAGCAGCTCGACCTCGCGCCGATGAGCGAGGTCAACCCCGACGAGTACCGCACCGCGTACACGGTGAGCATCGACGCCGGCCCCCGCTTCGGCGTGACCACCGGGATCAGCGCCCGGGACCGCGCGACCACGATCCGCGTGGCGGTGGATGGGGCCACGGTGCCCGGCGATCTGCGCCACGGCGGGCACGTGTTCCCGCTGCGCGCCCGCGAGGGCGGCGTGCTGCAGCGCGTGGGGCACACCGAGGCGGCGGTGGACCTGGCCCGCCTCGCCGGCCTGTATCCGGCGGGCGTGATCTGCGAGGTGCTCGATCCCGACGGCAGCGCCGCGCGCCGCGACAGCCTGGAACGGTTCGCCGAGCAGCAGGGGCTGACCTTCATCACCGTCGCCCAGCTCGTGGCCCACCGGCTGAAGCACGAGCGGCTGGTGCACCGCGTGGCCGACGCGCGGCTGCCCACCGAGTACGGCACCTGGCGGATCCTCGGCTACCGGAACGACGTGGACCAGCACGAGCACGTGGCGCTGGTGTACGGCGACGTGGAAGCGGGCGAGGGGATCCTCGTGCGCATGCACTCCAAGTGCCTCACCGGCGACGTGTTCCATTCCCGGCGCTGCGACTGCGGCTGGCAGCTCGACACGGCCATGCGGATGATCTCCGAGGAGGGGCGCGGCGTGGTCGTGTACCTCGACCAGGAAGGGCGGGGCATCGGGCTCCTCAACAAGCTCAAGGCCTACGAGCTGCAGGACACGGGCATCGACACCGTGGAGGCCAACGAGCGGCTGGGATTCAA
>JAGWRI010000091.1 GCA_028876525.1 Gemmatimonadota bacterium
CCGCGGGTCGTTCACGACCTCGAACTTCTGCGTTTCCGTATGGCCGTTCACGGTGAGCGTCGCCGTGTACGTGCCCGGCGGAACGAGCGCGCCGCCGGCCGGGCCCTTGTTGAAGCCCCTGGTTCCGTTCCAGCGCACCGGGCCGTCGGCGCGGAGATCCCAGTAGATGCGGTGCATCCCGGCGTTGGTCGGCACCCACGGGGCGCCGGTCGCCTTGGCGGTGTCGGGCTTCGGGAGGGGCGGCAGGCTGTCGCCCGTGGGCGCGGTCTCGTCGGGCGCGCCCTCGTTGGGCCCGAGCGCGCGCATCCCCGCCATGGTCCGCACGACGTGCCCCTGAGCGTCGGCGATCACCAATTTGCCGGGGGCGGAGGCCGAGTCGCCCAGGTAGTAGCTGATCATCGCGCCGAACGGCGGGTTCTCGCCGTAGAAGGCGCCGTCGCCCAGCCCCTCGACCTCGGACCAGCGCCAGAAGCGGTGCGCGGCGCGGATCGGGAAGAGGTGCAGCGGCGACTTGCCGACGGCCGGCGTGTACTCCTCGAACGGCGTCATGTCGTCGAACACCCAGACCGAGCGGCCGTGCGTGCCCAGAATGAGGTCGTGCTCCTGCGGCTGCATGTACATGTCGTACACCGAGACGTTGGGCAGCCCCAGGCCCATCAGGTACCAGTGCGCGCCGTCGTCCCAGGTGGTGTAGAGCCCGTTCTCGAGACCGGCATAGTACATGTGCGGGTTCACCGGGTCCTGCATGGCCGATCGCGCGTACACGCCGGCCGGCAGGTCGCCGGCCATGGAACGCCAGCTCCGTCCGTAGTCGTCGGTGGCGTACACGTACGGCTTGAAGTCGCCGCTGAAGTGGCGGTCCACGGCAATCACCGCGCGGCCGGCGTCGGTGGCCGAGACCTTGATGGACTCGACGCGCCCCCAGGCGGGCAGGTTCGGAATGCGGCTCGTGACGTCGGTCCAGTGCCTGCCCCCGTCGCGGGTGACCTGCACCAGCCCGTCGTCGGTGCCCACCCAGAGCACCTCGGAGTCGCTGGGCGCCGGCTCCACGATGAGGATGGCGTCGTACACCTCGGCGCCCGAGTTGTCGGCCATGACGGGGCCGCCGGACGAGCCCTGCTTGCTCTTGTCGTTGCGCGTGAGGTCGGGACTGATCGGCGTCCAGCTCCGCCCGCGGTCGGCACTCCTGAACACGACGTTGGCGCCGGCGTAGAGCACCGCCGGGTTCTGCGGCGACACGGCGAATCCGGCGTCCCAGTCCTGGCGGTACTTCACGTCGGCCACGCCGCCGCCGCCGAAGTCGAACGGATACGGCTCCATGTCGTGGATCTGCCGCGTGCGGCGATCGTACTTCATCAGGAAGCCGTTCTGCGTGCTGTTGTAGATGACGTGCGGATCGTCGGGCGCGGGAATGGCGTAGATCCCGTCGCCGCCGTTCATGGCGAACCAGTCGCGGTCGAGGATTCCCGTGGGGTCCTGCGTCCAGCCGGGGCCGCACCACGAGCTATTGTCCTGCAGCCCGCCGCACACGAGATACGGGAACTCGCTGTCGGCGGTGACGTGGTAGAACTGGCCGATGGCGATGTTGTGCACGAACGCCCAGTGCCGGCCGTCGTCCTGCGACAGGATGACCCCGCCGTCGTTGCCCTCGATGATGCGGCCCGAGCCGGACGGGTCGATCCAGATCGCGTGGTTGTCCACGTGGTCGCGGCCGGCGATGGGCGTGAAGTGCCGGCCGCCGTCGTGCGAGTCCATGAGGAACATCGAGAGCGTGAAGACGTGCTCGGGATTCGTCGGGTCCACGGCGACGTGCGAGAAGTAGAAGGCGCGGACGTCGGCCTCCTGGTCGTCGCTGACCATCGTCCAGTGTGCGCCGGCGTCGTCGGAGCGCCAGATCACGCCCTCGGTGGAGCCGATGGCGGCGTACACGCGGTCGTGCTCGCTGGGCGCCACCGCCAGCCCGATGCGGCTCACCGGCGTGGTGGGCAGGCCGTGGCCCACGAGGCGGGTCCAGGTCGTGCCGCCGTCCACCGACTTGTAGATCGCGTCCTCGGGCCCTCCGTCGGAATAGCTCCAGGGCGTGCGGCGGAACTCGTACGTGGACGCGTAGACGACGTTCGGGTTCACCGGATCCACGGCCAGGTCGGCCGCGCCGACGTCGGGCGCCACGTACAACACCTTCTGCCAGCTCTTCCCGCCGTCGGTGGTGCGGAAGACGCCGCGCTCGGGGTCGTCCTTCCACGGATTGCCCATGGCCGCGACGAACACCGTGTTGGGGTCGTGCGGATCGATCGCGATGCGCGCGATCTGGAGCGTCGCGTCGAGCCCGAGATGCGTCCAGTGCTCGCCGCCGTCGGTGGACTTGTAGATGCCGTCGCCGAACGAGACGTTGTTGCGCACGTTGGCCTCGCCCGTGCCCGCCCACACCACGTCGGCATTGTTCGGGTCCACGGCCAGCGCGCCGATGGACAGCTCGTGCTGGTGCTGGAATTCGGCCGTCCAGGTGATGCCGCCGTTCGTGGTGCGGAACACGCCGCCGTCGGCGGTGCCGACGTAGTAGGTCTCGTTGTCGCCGGGCACGCCGGCCACGGCGGCCACGCGCCCCCCGCTCACGGCAGGACCGATGGGCCGGAAGGCGATGCTCCGCGCCACCTTCATGGGGAGCAGGGTGCGCCCGTCGTGGTCCGCCTGCTGGGGACCGGCCGGCCGCGGCGTGACGATCTGCTGCGCGGCGAGCGTGGCGGGAAGGACGAGGAGCGAGACGGCGAGGGCGCGGAGAGTGCTGGGCATGAGTCGCGGGTGGTGGAAGGTCTGGTGACGATGGGCAGACCCGCCGATGGCGGGGCGCGGTCACCGGAGCCGGTCCATCAGCGCCCGGGGACTGAGGATGGCGACAGCGAGCTTCCCCTGCGACAGCCGGAAGTCGCGCAGGTTGCCCGCGACGATGGCGTCGGCGCCGCCCGCCACCGCGACCTCGACGAACTTGAGATCCGAAGGGTCGGGGAGGTTCACCGCGAGCGGCGGCGCCAGCACGCCCTCCCCCATCCGGACGGCCGTCATGAACCATTCGACGTCGCCGGCGTCGAAGCGAAACCGGGGGCGCGCCAGAACCGCCGCGTACTCGGCGAGGATCCGATCGTCGTACAGCGGTGTCACCTCGCCCGCGAACACGCTCTCGATCACCCGCCCGGGTGGGCCCAGCGCCGACAGCAGCCCCGACACGACCACGTTCGTGTCGAGCACGATGCGCACGCGCTAATCCTCGCGTTCGCGCCGGTGTCGTTCGCGACGCACTTCGCGGACCACTTCGTTGATCTGGTCGAGCGT
Organism: Gemmatimonadota bacterium; assembly: GCA_028876525.1. Classification (GTDB taxonomy): domain Bacteria; phylum Gemmatimonadota; class Gemmatimonadetes; order Gemmatimonadales; family Gemmatimonadaceae; genus JAGWRI01. The sequence continues at coordinate 3,328 of JAGWRI010000091.1, forward strand.
GAGCGCGGCCGTTCCATCGTGCCTCGCCCGTTCACGAATCCGCCGCAGGGCGATGAGCGCCCGGCCGCGACGGTAGGCTTCCAGGGCGGTGGCCACGTCGCCGTCGGGCACCGGGATCACGACGGCTTTCGCCTCGCCGTCGGCAACGAGCGTGAGCGGCTGGTCGTGGGCCAGCCGCTCCCAGACGCGGCCGGGCGTGTTGCGCAGCTCGCGGTACGTGACGCGACCCGTCTCTGGCTTGGCGGCCGACTTCTTTGGCGAGCCGCGTTTGGGCTTTCCTGGCATGGGCGCCTCCTGTCGCCACTTTGGCTACACGGGCGCTACCGGTCAAGCGTCCGTCGCCTGGCCATCGCCACATGGCCCCCATTCCGCGACTTGCCCGCCCGCGCGCGGCGGATCATCCTATGGATCGCGCTGCGGCGCCAGTCACACAACCCGCGAGGCACCCATGGCCATCCCGTCGCGGTGCAGGACCACCGTCGTCAACGAGTCGTTCGGCGGCGTCACCTACCACCTCGAAGGCGAGCTGGTGCCCGTGCTGCACGTCGAGCTGGCGAACGTGGGCGTGTAGTTCGAGCATCACGTGCTGCTCTGGAAAAGCCCCTCGGCGAGCATCGGCCTGAAGCCCATGCCCGGCGCGTTCAAGCGGATGATCTCGGGCATGCCGGTGTTCATGACCGAGGCCACGGGCCCGGGGCACATCGCGTTCAGCCGGGACGGCGCGGGACAGATCCTGGCGCTGCACCTCGATCGGGGGCAGTCGGTGGACGTGCGCGAGCACCAGTTCCTGGCGGCCACGGGGAACGTGGAATTCACCTTCGAGCGCGTGAAGGGCGCGGCCAACATCCTGCTCGGGGGCACGGGGTTCTTCATCGACACGTTCGGCGCGCCGGGCGGCGACGGCATCGTCTGGCTCCACGGCTACGGCAACGTGTTCGAGGTGACGCTCAAGAACGGCGAGGCGATCGACGTGGAGAGCGGCGGGTGGATCTTCTGGAACCGGTTCACGGGCCCCGGCCGGGTGGGCATCCAGTCCATGTACGTGCACATGCCCGAGGCGCGGTAGCGGAACCCGACGCGCACCCTTTCGGGGCGGGCGCACGGGCGCCTATTTTTCCCGACCTTAGATGACCGATTCCGCCGCCCTTCCGCCCCCGCCGCCGGCGCTCGTGGCCGCGCTCAGCGATCGCTACCGCATCGAGCGCCCGCTGGGCGCCGGGGGGATGGCCACGGTGTACCTGGCCCACGACCTGCGCCACGGCCGGCGGGTCGCGATCAAGGTGCTGCGGCCCGGCGTGGCCGAGGTGATCGGCGGCGAGCGGTTCCTGCAGGAAATCCGCGTCACGGCGGGGCTGCAGCACCCGCACATCCTGCCGCTGCACGACTCGGGCAGCGTGGGCGACCTGCTCTACTACGTCATGCCGTGCGTGGAGGGGTCGTCGCTGCGCGACCGGCTCAATGCCGAGCCGCGCCTGCCCGTGGAAACGGTGCTCCGCCTGGGCGAGCAGGTCGCGGGGGCGCTGGATTACGCGCACCGCCGCGGGGTGATCCACCGCGACGTGAAGCCCGAGAACATCCTGCTGCAGGACGGCCAGGCGTTCCTGGCCGACTTCGGCATCGCGTTCGCGATGAACGGCGACGACGTCCAGCGGCTGACGCAGACCGGCGTGTCGCTGGGCACGCCGCAGTACATGAGCCCCGAACACGTGATGGGCGAGCGCGCCCTGGACGCGCGGAGCGACCTGTACTCGCTGGGCGTGACGCTGTACGAAGCGCTGGCCGGCGTTCCGCCGTTCACCGGCCCCACGGCGCACGCCGTCATCGCCAGCGTGCTCACCGACGATCCGATGCCGCTGTCGCGTGTCCGCCCCGACGTTCCGGCCGACGTCGAGGCCGCGGTGATGACGGCGATCGAGCGCGATCCCGCGCGGCGCTTCCAGACCGCGGCCGCGCTCCAGGCGGCGCTCTCGGGGCGCGCGGCCAATCCCACGCAGATGATCCGGCGCCGGCCGCCGCGGGGCCGGCGGGGGCGCGCCGCCGCAGCGGCCGCGGCGGTGCTCCTGGCGGGCGGCATCTATCTCGCCGTGCGGCACGGGGCCGGCGCCATGGCGCCCGCGCCGCCCGCGATGCGCGCCATCGTCGCGCTGCCGCTCGAGAACTTCAGCAGCGATCCGGCGGCCACGGCGTATCTCGCCGACGGCGTGCCCGAAGAGATCGTGGGCAGCCTGGCGGGCACGCCGGGACTGCTGGTGCGTCCGACGCCGCGGGACCCCCAGTTTCGCGGGCGCACCGATCTCGCCGAGCTGGCGCGCGAGCTGCACGCCGACCTGCTGCTCACGGGCTCGCTGCTGGCGCAGGGCGACTCGATCCGGATCACCGTGCGGCCGTACGACGCGTCCCGCGACGCGTTTCTCAAGTCGGTGTCGTTCACCAATGCGCGCGGCAAGGTGTTCGGCCTGGAGGACAGCATCGTGCGGGCCCTGGCGGCGCAGCTCGACGTTCGCGGCGCCGCCGCGCCGCTGGCCGCGCTGCACCATGCCCGCCGGCCGGCCCCCGCCGCCCACGACAGCCTGCTGCTGGCCCATTGGTACGAGGAGAAACGGGACTGCGCGTCGCTGGACCACGCCATTGGCCTGCTCACGGCCGCGGCGCGGATCGACACGGCGTACGCCGAGGCGTGGGCCGACCTGGCGCAGGCCCACAACCTGCGCGCGGCGTTCTTCTGCGGGCGCAGCATCGACGAGTTCGTGCCGGCGCGGGCCGCGGTGGCGCGGGCGATGGCGCTGGACAGCCTGCTCCCCGCCGTCCACGTGGCGCTGGGGTTCATGCACGTCATAGCCGACTGGGACGCGCCCCGCGCCGGCGCCGAGTTCGCGCGGGCGGTGGCGCTGGACTCGACCCGGGCCAACACCTTCCTGTTCCGCACGTGGTACTACGTGCTCGACGGCCGCCTCGATTCGGCGCTGATCTCGGTGCGGCGCGCCGCGTCGCTCGATCCGAGTTCGAGCATCATCCGGACGCGCGTCGGCACGATCCTGTTTTATATGGATTCACTGAATTCCGCCTCGGCCGCGTTCCGGTCGGTGCTCGGCCGCGAACCCGGCTTCCCGGCCGCCGTGTCGGACCTGGCGGCGGTGTACGCGCTGCAGCGCCGGTGCCCCGAGGCCCTGGCGCTGGTGGACCGTTCGCCGGCGCTGGGCGCCGTGGGCGACGGCGACCTGTCGTTCGCGCAGGCGCGGTGCGGCCAGCGGGCGCAGGCGCTGGAGGTCGTGCAGCGGTGGGAGCGGGAGGCGGCCGGCGGCGGCTACGTCGCGCCGTTCCAGGTCGCCGTGGCCTACGCCGGGCTCGGCGACCAGGCCAGGGTGTACGAGTGGCTGAACCGGGCCCTGGCCGAGCGCGACTGGCAGCTGTTCATGCTCGAGTCCTACCCGGCGTTCGCCCCCTACCGGGCGCAGCCGGCGTTCCGGGCGCTGGTGCGCAAGGTGCGGGGGCCCGCCGCGGAGTGACCGCCCGTCAGGCCCGAACGCGGCTGGGGCGCTCGCCGCCGCGGCCCGCCAGCCACGGCGCCGCGGGTCGGACGAACGCCGGTGTAGTGGCGGGCAACGCCGCGCGGCACCGCAGCCAACACGAGGCGGGACGGCCCGCGTGAACGTCTGCATCGACGACCATGCCTCCCAGACCTGCGGCACGGTCTCCGTCTGCCTGTCCTGACGCAATGCCCCGGGGGCAGTGGCGTTGGACGGGGGATGCCACTAGCTTTAGGGGAGTTGAATCGGCGCCGGTTGGCGCCGGACATCCCTGGGGTGAAACAGGACCCGCGAGTTGCCGGGTCCTTTTTTCTTGGGGATCTCCCGTCGGGAGGCCCGTCGTGAGGGCGTGGGTCACGAACACACGGGTACGTCGGCCAGTACGGCACCACCGGACTCCGACACACCACCTATCAGGAGTTCGAACATGAGTACGACCGGCAAAGTCAAGTGGTTCAACGATGCGAAGGGCTTCGGCTTCATCACCCCCGATGACGGCTCGAAGGACTGCTTCGTGCATCACTCCGCGATCCAGGGCGGCGGCTTCAAGTCGCTGGCCGAGGGCGAAGCGGTGCAGTTCGACGTCGTGCAGGGCCAGAAGGGCCCGGCGGCGGAGAACGTGACCAAGCTCGGCCGCTGAGCCGGGCGCCGGCCGCTCGCGCGGCCGGATGACCACACGCCCCGCGCGATCGCAAGGTCGCGCGGGGCGTGGTGCGTTCGGGAACGGCGCGCCGGCCGCGCGATCGGCGCCGAGCGCGGCCGGGACGCTACGCCTCGACGCGCACCGTCGCCACGGCCGCCGGCGCCTGGGCCTCGACGCTCGCCAGATCGCCGAAGAAGCGTTCGTAGAGCACGAGGTAGCCGAACTGGAACAGCGCGGCCAGGACGAAGGGCGCGGTGAGCCACCCGCGGTGGAGCATGAGCCCGGCAATCGCCGGGCCGATGGCCCGCGGCACCTGGATGGACACGTTGTTCACCGTCGCGGCGAGCCCGCGGCGATGCTGACGCGTGAGCCCCATGGACAGCGCCTGCCGCACGCCCATCGTGCCCTGGTTGAACGCCGCCCGCACCGCCCACACGGCCGCCGCGACGAAGAACACCGGCACGAGCGGCGTGAGCAGCATCAGCACGATCCCCACGCTGCGCATCACCACCACCGTGCGGACCACGCCCATCCGGGCCACGATGAGCTGTGAAAGCTGCGTGCCGAGGGCGGCGAGGAGGAATCCCGCGGCCAGCGCCGGGCCGATGCTGGCCGGCCCATGGCCGAAGCGGCGCATGAACCAGTACGCCATGAGGGGCGCGATGAGGCCGATGCCCAGTCCGTTGAGCGCGTTCGCGAACGCCAGCCGGCGGAGCAACCGGTTCTCCATGCGGCGGATCTCCGACTTCGGCGCGGCCGGCGCTCCCGTCGCGGCGCGCCTCGCGGGCGCGGCGGGGCGCGGCGCCCGCCCGGCCTCCGGCGCCTTCCAGATGAGCAGGAATCCGATGGCCGAGCCCAGCAGCGGAAGCACGAACAGCGGCCGATAGGCCAGCGGACCCGGCAGCGCCCGCGACCACACCGCGGGCAGGCCGGCCAGCATCGCGCCCACCGCCATGCCCGTAAATCCCAGCATCGAGTTGAGGTTGAACACCCGCGGCGTCTCGTCGGGCGGCAGGTCCTGCGCCAGCCACGCCTGCTCGAGCGGGCCGAACGGTCCCGCGGCTCCGTTCGCGCCGCGGCCGAAGCTGCCGAGGATCGTGGCCACGATGAGGACGTCCGTGCGGCCGGAGGCGAGCGCCATCACCGCGCTCGCTCCGGCCACGCACTCGTAGCCGAGCAGGAACTTCCGCCGGCCCAGCCGGTCGCTGGCCGGCCCGATGGCCAGCGTGAGGACCACTCCGAACAGCAGCGCGGCGGACAGCACCGCGCCGATGGCGGCGGCGTTCCAGCCCAGCGCGCTCAGGTAGAGCGTGAAGCCGACGACGAGCGCCCCCTGCCCCACGCTGCGCGCGAAGCGGGCGCCCATCACGAGCTTCACAGCGGGGGGCCAGCGGCGGGCGGACGTGGTCGAGGCGGACATGTGCCAAAGCTAGCGCCCCGCCGCGCTCGGACGGCACGGCGGGCCACCCGCACCTGCGAAGCTTTGTGCGCGGCGCCGCCCGGCCGGAATCACCCCTGCGCGTACCCCCAGTCGTAGCGCCGGTCGGCGCCCATCAGCCGCCAGCGCGCCGGCTGCTCGTTGCCCATCCAATCCAGCGGCTCGCCCAGCGGCTGCGGCACGGCGGCCCGGGCCAGCGCGGCGCGGACCGCCGCCTTCTGCTCGGCCCCCATCGCGCCGGCAGCCAGCGACACGAAGCACGGCGTGCCGCTTCGCGCCACGAGGTCCAGCCACTCGGCCGCCAGCGCCCACGGCTGCCCGGCGGTCACCGGCGCGATGTCGGGATCCGCGGCGTAGAATGCCCCGCTCTGCGCGCCGCGGAAGGCGAGCGAGTTCACGCCCATCCGCCGCGTGCGCGCCCACTCGTTGCCGCTCGTGTCGTCGCCGATGCGGCACAGCTCGAACACGCCGGCCGAGAGGTGGCTCACGGTGTTGCACCCGTCCACGACCGAGGACCCGGCCGCGCGGCGCATCGTGGCGTACAGATCGTTGATCACCTCGGCGCTGGTGCGCTCGGGCCCCTCGGCGAAGGTCCATCCGTCTTTGGTAATGGCCGAGCCCATCTGAAATCCCCAGCGGCCGAACAGGTCCCACGTGGAGTAGTCGTGCTTGATGAGGTCGAACCCCCACTCGCGAAGGCGCGCGAAGTCGGCGGCGACCTTGTCGCGCACCGCATCCACGGTGGGGTCCAGCACGCCGCGGTCGCGCGCCAGCCGCCAGCCGTCGGGGGCGTCGTCGGGCGCCTGCAGCGGGCGGATCCACACGCCTGGCCGCCCGCCAAGCCGGCGCACGTCGGCCAGCAGCCCGGGAAGGTCGGGGAATTTCTCGTTGCCGCGGTCCCAGTGGCCGGCGCGCGCCCTGCTCGCGCCGCGACCCGGCTGCCAGCCGTCGTCGATCACCACGAACGGGCGGTTCCGGCCGGCCGGCGACAGTTCGGCCATCCGCTCGGCGTCGGCGCGCATCGTGGCGGCGCTGTTGTTCCCGTAGGCGTAGTACCAGTCGTTGTGGCCGTAGACGGGCGCCGGGGGAAGCCGCGGCGCCGGGCACATCGCGGCGCAGAAGGCGTGCAGCGCCGCGAACGGCGACTCGTCGTCGCGGCCGGGCCGGCTTATCACTTCGCAGATATGTAGCCGGCGCCCGCCGAGCTGCACCGGCACGCCGCCGCTGCGCACGTCGGCGCACAGGGTGACGCCCGCGGGGTCGAGCTGCCACCAGCAGAACGCGCCGGCGCCCGTGCGCACGCCGTAGCCGTCGGTGCGGCGGCCGTCGAAGGCCGCCACGTACCAGGGCATCACGCGGTCGGGCTCGAATCCGCGCCATGCGAGGTCGCCGTACCCGCGCTCCCAGGCGTCGCCCATCACCAGGCGGGTGCCCGAGAGGTCGGCGGTCCAGCGGAAGTAGAGCCGGGCCACCGGCACCGAGGCGGCGAGGGCGAGCCGGCCGGCCGAGCTCGTGACTTCGACCCCCGATCCGGCGAACCGCGCCGGGGAGCCGGCCGCGGCCGGCAGCGGCACCGCGCCCGAGGCCGTCTCGGCGCGGACCCAGTCGGGGGGCTGGCCCAGGTCCAGAAGTCCGCCCTGCCGCCGGCGCCGGACTGCGGGCATGGCCGGCAGCCGCAATCCCGACGCCAGCATGGCGGCCAGGCCTCCCTGGATGAACCCCCGTCGGGTCGTCATGCGGCCTAATATGCCGTGCGCCAACGCGTTTCGCGATGCGCCGCGCGCGTGGCCGCGCCCTGTCGATTCCGGGCCGGCTCGTTCGACGTATGATTGAGGGCCGCCACGGCCCGCCACCCCTTTCAGAGGACATTCGCGATGCGGTTCATGATGCTGGTGATTCCCAAGGCCTACGAGACGGCGACGGCGGACTTCGTGCCGCCCGCCGACCTCGTGGCGAAGATGACGAAGTACAACGACTCGCTCGCCAGGGCCGGCGTGCTGCTGGGTCTCGACGGGTTGGCGCCGCCGGCCAGGGCCGCGCGCGTCCACTTCGGCGGCGGCAAGCCGAGCGTGAAGGACGGCCCGTTCGCGGAGTCGAAGGAGCTGATTGGCGGCTTCTGGACCATCCAGGTCAAGTCGCGCGACGAGGCCATCGAATGGGCCAAGCGGGCGCCGATGCTCGACGGCGACGTCATCGAGGTCCGGCAGATCACGGAAATGGAAGACTTCCCGGCCGACGTGCAGGCCGCGGCCCGCGGCGAACGCTGACCCCCACCCTGGAGAGAGACGGCCATGCGAGTTCTGGCGCTGTGGTACCCCGAGGGCGACATCAGCGCGCCCACGCAGGACACGATGCAGAAGATGGGCGCGTTCATTCAGGAGGCCGTGAAGGCCGGCGTGCTGCTCGACACCGGCGGCTGGGATCCCGGTGCGTCGGCCACCGTGATCACCCGCAAGCAGGGAAAGGTCACGGTGAAGGACGGCCCCTACACCGAGGCCAAGGAAGTGATCGGCGGATTCGCCGTGATGCGGTTCCGGACGCAGCAGGAGCTGGTGGAGTGGAGCACGCGGTTCGTGAACATCGCGGGCAACGGGCGCTCGATTGTGCGGCCGATCGCCGACGAGCCGCTCGCGCGCTGATCCCGTGTCCGATTCCCCCGCCCACCGCGCCATCGACGCCGTCTGGCGCATCGAGGCCCCGCGCGTCATCGCCCGCCTGGCGCGAATGGTGGGCGACGTGGGCCTGGCCGAGGACTTCGCGCACGACGCGCTGGTGGCGGCGCTGGAGCAGTGGCCGGTGTCCGGCGTGCCCGACAACCCCGGGGCGTGGCTCGTGGCGGCGGGCAAGCGGCGGGCCATCGACCATCTCCGGCGCGGGGAGATGCTCGAGCGAAAGCACGAGCAGTGGAAGGCCGGGATGGAGGATCGGGAGGACCCCGCGTCCGCGCTGGCCGACGCGCTCGACGACGAGATCGGCGACGACCTGCTGCGGCTCATCTTCACGGCGTGTCACCCGGTGCTCTCGGTGGAAGCCCGGGTGGCGCTCACGCTGCGGCTTCTGGGCGGGCTGACCACCGAGGAGATCGCGCGCGGGTTCCTGACCAGCGCGCCCACCGTGCAGCAGCGCATCGTGCGCGCCAAGCGCACGCTGGCCGCCGCGCGCGTGCCGTTCGAGGTGCCGCGCGGGCCGGAGCTGGCGCAGCGGCTGGCGTCGGTGCTCGAGGTGATCTACCTCATCTTCAACGAGGGCTACTCGGCCACGGCCGGCGACGACTGGGTCCGCCCCGCGCTGTGCGAGGACGCGTTGCGGCTGGGACGCATTCTGGCCCAGCTGGCGGCAACCGAGCCCGAGGTGCACGGACTCGTGGCGCTGATGGAGATTCAGGCCTCGCGCCTGCGGGCCAGGACGGGACCCGGAGGCGAGCCCATCCTGCTCATGGACCAGGATCGCAGCCGCTGGGACCGGACGCTCATCTCGCGCGGGCTGGCGGCGCTCGACCGGGCGACGTCGCTGGGCGGCGCGATGGGGCCGTACACGCTGCAGGCGGCGATCGCCGCCTGTCACGCCCGCGCGGCGACCGCGGAGGACACGGAGTGGACGCGGATCAGCGCGCTGTACGATGCGCTGGCGCAGCTCGCCCCGTCGCCGGTGGTGGAGCTGAACCGGGCCGTGGCCTACGCGATGGCGTTCGGGCCGGCGGAGGGGCTGGCGATCGTGGATGCCGTGGCCGGCGACCAGGCATTAGCGAATTATCATTTGTTGCCGAGCGTGCGGGGCGACTTTCTGTACAAGCTCGGACGCTTTCGGGAGGCCCGCGCCGAGTTCGAGCGGGCGGCGTCGCTCACGGCCAACGCGCGCGAGCGGGAGCTGCTGCTTGGGCGGGCGGCGAGATCGCGGGCGTAGCGGCGCGTCAGTCCCCGCGCAGCGCCGCCAGCCGCTCGAGCACCGCCGGCCGGTGGGCGTCGAGTCCGATCCAGGCGATGGCTTCGTCCATGTCGCGGAACACGCGCAGCGCGTCGCCCGTCGGGCCCTCCCGCAGCATCTGGTACATGCGGGCCATGCCGAACCCGACG
>JAGWRI010000092.1 GCA_028876525.1 Gemmatimonadota bacterium
CCAGGTGCTGGTGCGCAACGAGGTCGGGATGACGTTTGCCGCGGCGCTCAAGGCGTTCCTGCGGCAGGACCCGAACATCATCATGGTGGGCGAGATCCGCGATCTGGAGACGGGCGGCATCGCCATCAAGGCGGCGCTCACGGGCCACCTCGTGCTCTCGACGCTGCACACCAACTCGGCGCCCGAGACCATCACGCGCCTCATGGACATGGGGCTCGAGCCGTTCAACGTGGCGTCGGCGCTCAATCTGGTGCTGGCGCAGCGCCTGGTGCGGCGCATCTGCCCGAGCTGCAAGGAGAAGTACACGCTGCCGGCGGAGGAGCTGGAGGCCGCGAAGGTGACGCCCAAGACCACGCTGCGCGAGATGCGGTTCACCGACTACGCGATCGACGCGGCGCGGGCCAAGGCCACCAAGGAAGCGGCCCCGTACATGGCCAAGGTCACGCTCGACACCACCATCGGCGAGATGGCCTTCTTCCGCGGCAAGGGGTGCGATACCTGCAACGGCACCGGCCTCAAGGGGCGCCAGGGCGTGTACGAGGTGCTGCCCATGACGCCGGCCATGCGCAAGCTGATCATGATGAACGTGGGCGCCGCGGAGATCCGCGACGCCGCGATCGAGGAAGGCATGCTGACCCTGCGCATGGATGCCTGGATGAAGGTGATGAAGGGCATCACGACCATCGAGCAGATGTGCCGGGAGACCTCGGCGTAGCTCGGCCATCGGTTCCTAATACATTCCGTTCCACCGTCCTACCGTCCCGTCCTCCCAGCCTCATGACCACTCCGGCCTCCCCCAACTCCGTCAATCTCCGCGTCCTGCTCGAGGAAGTCATCGAGCGGGGCGCGTCCGACCTCCACATCACCGCCGGCGAGCGCGCCAAGATGCGCATCGACGGCGACATCACCGACTCGCGCATCGACGCCGTGCTGCAGCCCAAGGACACGATGCAGCTCGCGTACTCGGTGCTGACCGAGAACCAGAAGAAGCGGTTCGAGATGGAGGACGAGCTGGACTTCTCGTTCGGCATCCAGAATCTGGCGCGGTTCCGCGGCAACTGCTTCAAGCAGCGCGGGTGCGTGTCGATGGTCATCCGGCAGATCCCGTTCAACATCAAGACGTTCCAGGAGCTGGGGCTTCCCAAGGTGATCAGCGACCTGTCGGACAAGCCGCGGGGGCTGATTCTGGTGACGGGGCCCACGGGGTCGGGCAAGTCGACCACGCTGGCGGCCATGATCGACAAGATCAACAAGGAAGTGAAGGGGCACATCATCACCATCGAGGACCCCATCGAGTTCATCCACCGCCACCAGGCGTGCATCGTGAACCAGCGCGAGGTGGGGTCGGACACGAAGAGCTTCCAGAACGCGCTCAAGTACGCGTTGCGGCAGGACCCCGACGTCGTCCTCATTGGAGAAATGCGCGACCTGGAGACGATCTCGGCGGGGCTGACCATCGCCGAGACGGGCCACCTGGCGTTCGCGACGCTGCACACCAACAGCGCGGCGGAGGCCATCAACCGCATCATCGACGTGTTCCCGTCGCACCAGCAGTCGCAGGTGCGGGCGCAGCTGGCGTTCTCGCTGGAGGGCATCATCACGCAGACGCTGCTGCCCAGGATGGGCGGCAAGGGGCGGGCGATGGCGGCGGAGATTCTGGTCTGTACGCCGGCCATCCGGGCCCTCATTCGCGACGACAAGATCCACCAGATCTATTCGATGATGCAGTCGGGCAAGAAGTACGGGATGCAGACCATGAACGACGCCTTGTACAATCTGTACGTGACACGCACCGTCTCGTTCGACGATTGTGTGCGGGCGTCGCACGATCCCGTGGAACTGGCGCGGATGTGCGGGGTCCCGCTGGAGGGCGCGGAGGAGAAGAAGCCGGGCGCGCCGACCCCGAGTTTGAGCGGCGGCAAGCGGTAATCACCGGAGGCAGGGGACGACATGCCCACATTCACGTACACGGCGCGGACGGCCAACGGGCAGTTGAAGAGCGACACGATGGAGGCGGCGAACCGCGACGAGGTCATCGCGAGTCTCCGCAAGCAGCGGCTCACGGTGGTCAAGGTGGACGAGGGGACGGGCAAGAAGAAGCGCATGGGCAAGATCGGCATGCGCGACATCGTGATCTTCACGCGCCAGTTCTCGACCATGATCAACTCGGGCCTGCCGCTGGTCCAGGCGCTGGACATCCTGGCCCAGCAGAGCGAGAACCCGGCCCTGCGCGACACCACGCGGCAGATCGTGTTCGACGTCGAGTCGGGTCACACCGTGGCCGACGCGCTGCGCAAGCATCCCAAGGCGTTCACGGAGCTGTACGTGAACATGGTGGCGGCCGGCGAGGCCGGCGGTATCCTCGACACCATCCTCCTGCGCCTCGCGGTGTTCATGGAGAAGAACGACCAGCTCGTGCGCAAGGTGAAGGGCGCGATGATCTACCCGGCGGTGATCATGAGCGTGGCGGCCACGGCCATCGCCGTGCTGCTCATCTTCGTGATCCCGGTCTTCCAGAACATGTTCTCGAGCGTGAACATCGCGCTGCCGCTGCCCACGCGCATCGTGATCGGGCTGTCGCACTTCCTCAAGACGTACTGGTGGGCCGTGTTCGGCGGGGCGGGGCTGGCCGGATGGATGGGCAAGCGGTACTACTCCACCCCCGACGGCAAGCTCGTCATCGACCGGATGGCCCTGCAGGCGCCCGTGCTGGGCGACGTGTTGCGCAAGAGCGCCGTGTCGCGCTTCACGCGCACGCTGGGCACCCTGATCGGCTCCGGCGTGAGCATCCTCGACGGCCTGGAGATCACCGCCAAGACCGCGGGCAACCGGGTGATCCAGGACGCCATCATGGAGAGCCGGGCGAGCATCGCCGGCGGCGAGACCATTGCCGCGCCGCTCAAGAAGAGCCAGGTGTTCCCGCCCATGGTGATCAGCATGATCAGCGTGGGCGAGCAGACGGGCGGTCTGGACGAGATGCTGTCCAAGATCGCCGACTTCTACGACGAGGAAGTGGACGCCGCGGTGAGCGGCCTGCTGGCCCTCATGGAGCCGATGATGATCGTGTTCCTGGGCGTGGTGGTCGGCGGCATGGTCGTGGCCATGTACCTCCCGATCTTCGACATGGTGAACGCGGTGCAGTGAGCGGGGTGTGCCCGGGGAACCCGATTCTGCCCGTGGATTGTCGTCCGCAGTGTGAACGCCGGATGGGAGCCTCTCCCATCCGGCTTTTGCATCCGGACCATTCGGACCAGACTCCCCTCCCGGCGGCCGACCTCTGGCCAAGGGTCACGCCGGAGAGGAGATTCGCAGCATGGCCAAACTAGTCTACGCCCTGAGCCTGTCGCTCGACGGGTACGTCGACCACATGAAGCTCGGGCCGCCGGCGCCCGCGGCCTTCCGTCACTTCCTCGACCAGGTCCGCGGCCTCACGGGCATCATCTACGGCCGGCGCACGTACGAGATCATGACCTATTGGCAAGACGATCTCCCCGATTGGGACGCGGACGATCGCGAGTTCGCGGCGGCGTGGCGGAGCCGGCCGAAATGGGTCGTGTCGAATTCCCTCGAGTCGGTTGGCCCCAACGCCACGCTCGTCGCGCGCGACGTGGAGAAGGCGATACGCGGGCTGAAGGCCGACCTGGCGGGGGAGATCCACGTTGCGGGACCGGTCCTGGCGCAGAGCCTCACCGAGGCCGGTCTCATCGACGAGTATCAGCTCTACCTCCGCCCCGTGGTGCTCGGCGGCGGCCAGCCCTTCTTCGCGGGCCCCCGGCCACCGCTCCACTTCGTGGCCAGCGATCTGATTGCCGATGACCTCGTCCGGTTGACGTACGTTCCTGCCTGAACGCCCGCTTCGCCCGACGGACGGCGCCCGGAGAATCCGCGTGAATGAACGTCCCGAGGCCACGCCATGGCCAGTCGCGTGGCAGTCCGAACCTGATCGCCCCCGCTGAGGGCCGCTCCTTGAACGTGGGACTCTTCATTCCCTGCTACATCGACGCCTTCTTCCCCGAGGTCGGCGTCGCCACGCTGGAGCTGCTCGAACGGCTCGGCTGCGCGGTGGAATATCCGCTCGAACAGACCTGCTGCGGCCAGCCCATGGCCAACAGCGGCCTGCAGGCCGATGCCGCCGCCACCGAGACCCACTTCGTCCGCTGCTTCCAGGAGTTCCAGACGGTCGTCGGACCCTCGGCGAGCTGCGTCCACCACGTCCGCCACCACCTCGACGCGATTGACCAGACGGCCGAGACGCGAAACGTCCGCGCCGGCACCCGCGAGCTGGTCGAATTCCTGCACGACGACCTGAAGGTCGGCGACTTTCCCTGGGCGTCGTTCCCGCACAAAGTCGGGCTGCACGACAGCTGCACCGCCGTGCGGGGGCTCGGCCACACCCGGCCATCCGAGCTGGTCAACGCGCCCTACTTCTCCAAGACCCGCGACCTGCTGCGCAAGGTGCAGGGGCTGGAACTGGTCGAGATCGACCGCCCCGACGAATGCTGCGGCTTCGGCGGAAGCTTCAGCGTCACCGACCAGGCGGTCTCGGCCAGGATGGGCCACGACCGCGTCCACGACTTCCTCCGCCACGGGGTCGAGTTCATCGCGTCGGCCGACATGTCGTGCCTGATGCACATGAAGGGCGTGATCGACCGCCAGAAGCTCCCCATGCAGGTCATCCACGTCGCGCAGATCCTGAACGGGGGCCCGGCGTGACGCGTCCCGTGGATCCGGCAGCGGGCGCCGAGCGGTTCCTGGCCCGCGAGCGGCACGAGGCCACGCACGACCGGCTGGTGTGGGGGCTGCGCCAGAAGCGCGACGCCGGAGTGGCCACGATTGCCGAGTGGGAGGAGCTGCGCGAGCTTGCGTCCCGCATC
>JAGWRI010000093.1 GCA_028876525.1 Gemmatimonadota bacterium
AAACGCCACGCTCACCGTGGACGGCCAGCCGGTGCGCGTCTACCCGAACGGCGCGTTCATGGGGTACGTGGCCAACCCGCCGCTGGCCGACCCGCAGTATGCCCTCGCGGCCGTGCTCGGCGCCGACACGGTGCGGGCCACACAGCGCGTGCGCGTGCGGAACCCCGCCGCGGCGGCGGTCGAACCTCCGGTGTTCGACTCCACCGCGGAATGGGTGCGGGTGGACGATCCCACGTCCACGCTGCCCGACACCGACCAGACGATCGTCGCCCGTCCCGACCCCGGCGAGACCTACCACTGGTTCCTGCTGCCCGGCACCGTCGCCTGGCGCGACGGCCGGCTGGGGGGCTACACGCGCCTGGCGCTGGACCGGGAGCTGCACGTCTGGGTGCCCGATTCGCTCACCCGGCCGGTGGACCTGGCCCGGCCGCCGCACCGCGTGACACGCGACGCCGCCGTCGTGTCGGCCCCGGGTTATGAGGATTTTATCATACCAGTGGGCGCGCGGCCGGCGTACTTCGTGGCGCAGGGCGCCCGGTCGCTCGACCTCACGCTCTACGGCACCCGCGGCAGCACCGACATCATCCGCTATCCCACCGGCGACTCGTTGATCCGCCGCGTGGACTGGGCCCAGGTCGAGGACGACCGCGTGCGGTTCACCGTGCACCTCGACGCCGCCCCCTACGGGTACCTCGTGCTGTGGGACCGCGGCCGCCTGGTGCTCCGCGTGCGGCGGCCGCCCGCGGTGGACCCGGCCCACCCGCTGCGCGGGCGCGTCATCGCGGTGGACCCGGGGCACCCGCCCGCCGGCGCCACCGGGCCCACCGGGCTGTACGAGGGCGACGCGGTGCTCGCCGTCGCCGAGCGGCTCAAGGCGCTGCTCGAAGCGCGGGGCGCCGCCGTGGTCATGACGCGCACCGACAGCGCGCCGGTGGCGCTCGAGGAGCGGCCGGTGATCGCGCGCCGCGCCGACGCCGACGCGTTCGTGTCGGTGCACCTGAACGCCTTTCCCGACGGGACGAATCCGTTCACCGCCGTGGAGGGGAGCGCGACGTACTTCTACTACGACCAGTCGGCGCCGCTGGCCCGCGCCGTGCAGACGGGCCTGGTGGGCGCGATGGGGCTGCCCGATCAGGGCGTGCTGTTCCGCAGCCTCGCCGTGGTGCGCCAGACGTGGATGCCGTCGGTGCTGTGCGAGGGCGCGTTCGTGATCATCCCGCAGCAGGAGGCCGCGCTGCGCACGGCGGCGTTCCAGGACGCGTACGCGCGCGGCATCGCCGACGGGCTGGCCGCGTACTTCCGCGGCCTGGCCGCGGCCGCGGGAACGGGCCGATGAGCCGCCTGGCCCGCGCGCTGGCCGCCGTCGCGCTGCTCGCCGCCGCGGCGAGCGCGGCGCGCGCCCAGATCGTGCCCAACGCCGACTGGCAGACGATCACGACGGCCCACTTCCGCGTCCACTTCACGCCGTCCGAAGCGTCGCTCGCCCGCCGCGCCGCCGCCAACGCCGAGACGGCCTACGCGCAACTGTCGCGCGAGCTGCACCCGCCGCGCGGCATGATCGACCTCGTGGTGGCCGACAACGTGGACTTCACGAACGGCTACGCCACGCCGTTCCCCACCAACCGCATCGTCGTCTACGCGAACCCGCCGGTGAACACCTCCTCGCTGCGGTTCACCGACGATCCCGACGCGATGGTGATCACCCACGAGCTGACGCACGTCTTCCACCTCGACCGGGCGCGCGGCATCTGGGGGCTGGCCCAGCGCGTGTTCGGCCGCGCGCCCTATCTCTTTCCCGACGAGTACACGCCGTCGTGGCTCACCGAAGGGCTGGCCGTCTACTACGAATCGAAGCTCACCGGCGCCGGCCGCGTGTTCGGGTCCGACCACCACATGATTGCCCGCGCGTTCGCCGAGGAGCACCGCTTCCCGACCATCGACCAGATCAGCCTGGCCGACGCGCGCTTCCCGTACGGCACGTCGGTGTACGTGTTCGGGTCGCTGTTCATGGACTACCTGGCCCGCACCCGCGGCGATCACATGCGGGCGTTCGTGGAGTCGGAATCGTCGCAGCTCATCCCGCTCTGGCTCGACCGGCCGGCCCGGCAGGCGTTCGGCATCTCGTTCACCGACGCCTGGCGCCGGTGGCGCGACTCGCTCACCCGCGCGGCGCCCCAGCCGTCGCTACCCGCGCCCGGCTGGCGGTACCTCACCGCGGCCGGCGGCATCGCGGCGTACCCGCGGTGGGCCGACGACACGGCCATCGTGTACACGGGCACCACGGGACGCGACAACGAGGAGGCGTACAGCGTGACCCTCGACGGCACGGTGACGCGCGTCGAGCGCCGCAACACCGATTCGCCGACCCTGCTCGGCCCCGGGAACGAGCGCTACTTCACGCAGCTCGAGTTCACCGATCCGTACCACGTGCGCTCCGACCTGTTCGTGCACCGCGGCGGCGAGACGGTCCGGCTCACCCGGGGCGCCCGCCTCACCGTGCCCGACCGCCGCGCCGACGGGAAGCTGGTCGCGGTGCAGACGCTGCCCGGCACCACGCGGCTCGTCACGCTGGCCTGGGACGGCACGGAGATCACGCCGCTCACCGCGGGCACGCCCGACGAGCAGTGGACCGAGCCGCGGTGGTCGCCCGACGGCACGCACATCGCGGCCGCGCTCTGGCGCCGCGGGGGCAACTCGGAGATCGTCGTCATCGACACGACGGGGCGCATCGTGCAGCGCATCTCGCCGGCCCACGCCATCCAGGCCGCGCCGAGCTGGTCGCCCGACGGCCGCCGCATCTACTTCACGTCGGACCGCAGCGGCGTCACCCAGATCTACTCCGCGCCGTTCGCGCCGGGCGACACCGGCGGCGTGGACGTCGTCACCTCGACCACCACGGGGATCTTCTATCCCGGCATCTCCCCCGACGGCCAGTGGCTCACCGGCTCGGTGGTGCTCGGCGACGGCTACCACGTGGGCATCGCGCCCGTGAGCCGGCTCGCCCCGGCGCCCGCGCCGCCACTCCCGCCCCGCGCCGAGCCCCAGCCCCCGGAGCCGGTGGACAGCGTGTCCACGGCGGCCACGCCGTACTCGCCCTGGGGCAGCCTGTGGCCGCGCTACTGGATGCCGGTGGAGGAGCCGTCCATTGCCGGGGGCGCGCGGCTGGGCGCGTTCACCAGCGGCGCCGACATCGTGGGCCGCCACGCCTACGACGCGCAGCTGTTCGTGCCCACCGACAACACCGGCCTCACCGGATTCTTCGACTACGTGTACGCCGGGCTCGGGATGCCGCTGCTGGGCGTGAGCGGCTACCAGGACTGGGAAAACTACGCCGCGATCCGCGACGACCGGCGCCAGGTCATCGGCACCCTGCGCAAGCGCACGCGCTACCTGGCGGTGGGCCCCACGTGGACCCGTCCGCGCTACCGCACGAACGGCGTGCTGTCGCTGGCCGCGGCGCTCGAGGCGCGCGATTACGCGCCCGATCCGGCGCCGCTCGCCGCGCGCATCGACACGGCGTACCGGCGCACGACGTACTACCCGACCCTCGTCGCCAGCGGCGGGTGGAGCGACGCCCAGCTGCCCTACGCCGCCGTCTCTCCCGAGGACGGCGTGTCGGCGGCGTTCACCCTCCGCGAGCGGTTCACCAGCGGCAACGCGGCGCGCAATACGCTGAGCGCCGTCGCCGTGACCACGGCGTACCGGTCGCTGGACCTGGGCGGCTTCGCGCACCACGTGATCGCGTTGTACGGCGCCGCCGGCTTCGAGGACGACCAGGCCACCGACTACCTGGAGCTGGGCGGCGTGAGCGGCTCCACCATCTCGCTCGCCCCCGGCGTGGCGCTGGGCGAGGGCCGCCGCACCTTTCCGGTGCGCGGGTTCCAGCCCGCCACGCTGGTCGGCACGCGCGCCCTGGCCGGCTCGATCGAGTACCGGATGCCGCTGGCGCTGGCCGACCGGGGGTACGGGCTGCTGCCGTTCTTCCTCGGCCGCAGCTCGCTGTCGGCGTTCTACGACGTGGGCACCGCCTGGTGCGCCGCCGTGCTCCCCCAGGGCTCGGTGTGCCGCGACCCCCTGCTCGCCAACCGCTACGTGCTGTCGTCGGCTGGCGCGGAGCTGACCGTGGAGGCGGCGGTGCTGGACTGGGACCATCCGTATCAGTTCCGGGCCGGCGTCGCCTTCCCCTGGCGCGGGCGCGCCCTGGTCGGCGCGCGGCAGGTCGTGTCCTACCTTTCCCTCGGCTTCTCGTTCTGACCATGCCCACCGCTCCCCGCGTCCACGCTTCGGCGTTCGTCCACCCCCGCGCCTGCGTGTGCGGCGACGTCACCCTCGGCCCGCGCGTCTCGGTGTGGCCGTTCGCCGTGATTCGCGGCGACACGGCGGGCGTCACCGTGGGCGCCGACAGCAACGTGCAGGACGGCGCCGTGCTGCACGTGGATCACGGCGTGCCGTGCGTGGTCGGCGCGCGGGTCGGCATCGGGCACCGCGCCATCGTGCACGGCGCCACCGTGGCCGACGACTGCCTGATCGGAATGGGCGCCGTGCTGCTCAACCGCGTGCGCGTGGGGCCGGGGTCGATAATCGGAGCCGGGGCCGTGTGCCCCGAGGGGATGGAGATCCCCGCCGGATCGCTGGTGCTGGGCGTGCCGGGGCGGGTGGTGCGCCAGACCACCGAGGCGGAGCGCCAACGGATTCGCGGCACCGTGGAGAGCTACCTCGCGCTCCAGGAGGAGCATCGCCGGGGGATGTACCCGGAAGGGTGAGCGAGACTCGGTCGAGGCTGCCGCGCTGACCAGAATATTTACACTGTACATTAATTACACGTCAAGCGAAATTTAACGCGATCACCCGTTTTTCTAATCCTCGACGCCGGGGACCGGGATGCGTCGCGCCTCCACCGCACTTGCCGTACTCGCTGCCGCCAGCGCCTTCGCCTGCACCGGCGGCGAGCGCCTGCCGCTCGCTCCTGGGCGCTCGCCCAGCATGGCCGCGGCGCCGCGCATGGGGCACGCCAAGGCCGTCACGGCCGCGACCCGGGCGCCGGGCGGCGCGCGGCTTTCGCTGGCGCCGCCGGCGCGGGGGATCGCGGTCCAGGACATGACCGCGGGCATCACCGCCGACAGCCTGGCGCGGACGCTGGCCGGGCCCGGGGTGGCGATCTCGAACGTCGTCTACACCGGGGCGCCGGCCGCCGGCGGAATCTTCGCCGCCGATCCGACCGTCGTGGGCATCGGGAGCGGCATCGTGCTCAGCACCGGCAAGGCCACGTCGGTGATCGGGCCCAACCAGTACGACAACGTGACCACCGACTGGGGCCTGGCGGGCGACCGCCAGCTCTCGCAGCTCATCGGCAACACGGCCACCCACGACGCGGCGATTCTGGAATTCGACTTCGTGCCCGACTCGTCGCGGATCTACGTGTCGGCCTATGCCTTCGGGTCGGACGAGTACAGCGAATTCGTGAACTCGGGGTTCAACGACGCGATGGCGTTCTACGTGAACGGCGTGGACTGCGCCACGGTCGGCGGGCAGCCGGTGTCCATCAACGCGATCAACAACGGCTACCTGAACCTCGGCGTCGGCGCGTCCAATCCGCAGCTGTTTCGCGACAACGCGATCGCCGACGGCGCGCCGATCAACACCGAGCTGGACGGGCTGACCCGGCCCCTGACGTGCGTGGCGGCCGTGAACAAGGGCGTCCCCAACCACCTCAAGCTCGCGATCGCCGACGCCAACGACGGACTGTTCGACTCCGACGTATTCATCGGCGCGGGAACGCTCACCACCACGCCTCCCCCCGCCCGTCCGGTGCCGGTGGCCGTCCCGTCGTGGACGCTCGCCACGCTGCAGTGCGATCCGCCCGGTGCGATCGTGGCCTTCGACGGCTCGGCCTCGACCGACGCGCCGGGCGGCACGATCGCGACGTGGGAGTGGCTGTACGGGGGCGTGCCGATGAGCGGCGGGGTGACCTACGCGCGGCACGTCGACCCGGGCACCTGGGTCTTCGCGCTGCGCGTGACCGACGCCAACGGCGCGACGGCCACCACCTCCTTCCCGGTCACAGTTCCGGCGCCGACGGCGGCGGGCAGCGCGCTTTCGGCCAGCCCCGATCAGCTCTGGCCCCCCGACCACAAGTACGCCGACGTGCACGTCGCGGCGTCGGCGAGCGCGGGCTGCGGCCAGTCGGCTCCCGCCGTGGGCGGCTGGGTGGTGAGCAGCGAGCCCGACCAGGTGGCGCCGCAGAGCGGCAAGGCAGGCCAGGGGCCGGGGGACGGCACGACGACGGGCGACATCCGCGTCACGCGTCCGGACGGCACGGTGGCGCTCAGCTCCAATGCGCACCCGGTGGTGCCGTTCAACCCGCTCACCGACCGGCTGCAGCTGCGCGCCGAGCGCGAGGGGAACGACAGCGCGCGGGTGTACACCATCGTGATGACGCTGAACGGCGTGCCGGCCGACACGGCGACGGTGGTGGTGTCGCACGATCAGCACGGGCACGGCTCGACGCACTGACCAGGGCTGGCAGGACGGCGCCGACGGGGCGCCGGCAGGACGGGGTGGAATGGCCTCCCAGGCGTTCCACCCCGGTTGTTTTTCGGTGTGGGAGCGAGCAAAGGACGAAACCACTTTTGTGATCGCTCGGCGGACGATTCGGCCCCTGCTCGGTCGCGGTGCTTGGCGGGGAGACTATTTGTAAGATACGCATTGGCAAGCAGTTACCGCCTTGATCCGGATGCCGCAAGGCGACGCCGACGGGCCCGGCTATTGTTCTCATTCTGTCACGATTTCTTTTCAACTTTCGGCCGGAGCACGGCTCACGTTCGTGATGTTGATATTGTAACACATTGATAGACAAGAACTTCCAAAGGGACTGGCGTGGTTTCACGATCCCGGGTACGTTGCGCGCCCACCCCCGAAAAGACGGGGTTCGCGCAGTCCCCGTCGGGGGTCCCGCCGCCTCCTTGACTTGGCATCTGTAACAGAAGGAGTCTTCAGAACATGTCCGTCTCCAAGCAGCCCCCCACCGGCCTGGCGTCGCTCACGCCGAATGCCCGGACCGTCCTCGCCAAGCGCTACCTCATCAAGAACGAGCAGGGCGAGCCGGTCGAGCAGCCAGAGGACCTCTTCTGGCGGGTGGCGACGGTGGTGGCGGAGGCGGACCGCCGCTACGGCGCGGCGGACGAGCAGGTGGAGCGCCAGGCGCGCGAATTCTACGCCCTGATGATGCAGCGGCGGTTCGAGCCGAATTCGCCCACCCTCATGAACGCCGGGCGACCCCTGGGCCAGCTCTCGGCCTGCTTCGTGCTGCCGGTGGCCGACGCGCTCTCCAACGGCAAGAACGGCATCTACGACACGCTGGCCAGCATGGCGCTGATCCACCAGTCGGGCGGCGGCACGGGCTTTTCCTTCTCCCGCCTCCGCCCCAAGGGCTCGATGGTGCGCAGCACCACCGGCGTCGCCTCGGGCCCCGTGTCATTCATGAAGTTGTATGACGCCAGCACCGACGCGGTGAAGCAGGGCGGCACCCGCCGCGGCGCCAACATGGGCATCCTGCGCGTGGACCACCCCGACGTCCTCGAGTTCATCACCTGCAAGGAAGACCTCACGCAGGTCACGAACTTCAACATCTCGGTGGCCGTGACCACGAAGTTCATGGACGCCGTGAAGAACCGGACGTCCTACGACCTCGTCGATCCGTCGTCCGGCAACGTGGTGGGCCAGCTCGACGCCAACATGGTCTGGGACAAGATGATCCTGGGCGCGTGGCGCACCGGCGAGCCCGGCTGCTTCTTCGTCGACGAGGCCAACCGCTACAACCCCGTCCCGCACCTCGGCCCCTACGAGGCCACGAACCCGTGCGGCGAGCAGCCCCTCCTCCCGTACGACGTCTGCAACCTCGGCTCGATCAACGTCGGCTACTACGTGACGGACGGGAAGATGGACTGGGAGGCGTTCGGGGCCGACATCCGGCTCAGCACGCGCTTCCTGGACAACATCATCGACGTCAACCGGTACCCGCTGCCCGAAATCGACGCGTTGTCCAAGCGCATCCGCCGCATCGGCCTGGGCGTGATGGGGTTCGCCGATGCGCTCGTGCGGCTCGGCATCGCCTACGACACCCCCGAGGGCGTGGAGATGGGCCGCCGGGTCATGGAGTTCGTGGACGTCGAGGGCAAGAAGGAGAGCCAGCGGCTGGCCGAGGAGCGCGGGCCGTTTGCCGAGTGGGCGCGCTCGATCTGGGGGCCGGACGAGACCTGCGCCCGCGACGCCGAGGGTAACCGCATCCGCCCGATGCAGCTCCTGCGCAACTGCAACGTGACCACGGTCGCGCCCACGGGCACGATCTCGATCATTGCCGGATGCTCGTCGGGGCTGGAGCCGCTGTTCGCCGTGGCGTTCATGCGCAACCAGGCCGGCGTGATGATGCCCGACGTCAACGAGGACTTCGTGCGCATCGCCAGGGCCGAGGGTTGGTACTCGGACGCGCTCATGGAGCGCATCGCCAAGGAGGGGCACGTCGCCTTCCCCGAGGTGCCCGAGCGCTGGCAGCGGGTGTTCACCACCGCCAACCAGATCACCCCCGAGTGGCACATCCGCATGCAGGCGGCGTTCCAGATCCACTGCGATTCCGCGATCTCCAAGACCACCAACTTCGCCTACACGGCCACGGTCGAGGACGTGCGGAAGATCTACGAGCTGGCGTACGACACGCACTGCAAGGGCGTCACGGTGTACCGCGACGGCTCGCGCGACAACCAGGTGCTGTCCACGGGCGCCACCGAGAAGGCGGCGGCGGCGCGCGAGGGCAAGGCGTCGCGCGAGGAGACGGCGGACCTGCACGGCACGATCGCCGAGCTCGAGGCCGAGGCCGAGGCGCTCCGGAAGCGGCTGTTCGACGCCGAGGCCGAGAACCTCCAGCGGCGGGCCAAGCGGTCGCGCCCCGAGAAGCTCCGCGGCACGACGATTCGCAAGGAAACGCCGCTCGGCGTGATGTTCGTGAGCATCAACGAGGACGACAAGGGGCAGCCGTTCGAGGTGTTCATCAACCTCGGCAAGGCGGGCGGCAGCGCGATGGCCGATGCCGAGGCGATGGGCCGCATGATCTCGCTCGCCCTGCGCTCGGGGATTCCGCTCATCGAGGTGCACCGCCAGCTGCGCGGGATCTCGTCGGACCGCGTGGTGGGACTGGGCCCGAACAAGGTGATGAGCGTGCCCGACGCCATCGGTCTCGCCCTCGAGGAATGGATGCGCGACAAGCAGGGCGTGCAGCAGGAGCTGATCGCCGAGCGGCCGCTCCCGATGGCGGGGGGCGAGTCGGACGTCGTGCGCACCGTCGGCAAGGCGACGCCGGCGCCCGCGGGCGGCGCCCAGCCCGCGTTCGAGCTCGCGGCGTTCGACGACGGCCAGTCGTTCATCGGCACCTGCCCCGACTGCGGCTCCCAGCTCGAGTACGCCGAGGGGTGCGTGAAGTGTCACGTGTGCGGGTTCAGCGAGTGCGGGTAGCGGGTAGATCGGTGAGCCGGTGAGCCGGTCGAACGGCGGGACGCCGCGCCGACCGACGCATTGAGAAAGACCAGCGAAGGGCGCCGCCCGATCCGGATCGGGCGGCGCCCTTTGTCTGCGGCGGATGCCGCCGGCGTTCGCCGCCGGCGCAATCGCGGAACCGCCCCACGGGGTTAGGTTATCCAGGACACACGCCATCGCCGAGGCTCATCATGGACTGGCCGTACCTCCACGTCACGATCAATCACTTTCCGATCATCCTCAGCGTGGTCGGGACGTTCGTCCTCATTCTGGCGCTGGTCGCCAAGCGCCGCGGGCTCTGGCTCTACGCGCTGGCCACGCTCACGCTGGCCGGCCTGAGCGCGTATCCGGCGGACTTCACGGGCGACGAGGCGTCGCACGCGGTCCGCGATTCGTGGTGGGTGGTCCGCTCGGCGGTGCACGAGCACGACCAGGCTGCCAGCTTCGCGCTGGCGGCCCTGCTCATCGTCGGCGCGGTGAGCGCCTACGGCTGGTGGCGGATGCTGCGCAAGGAGACCGCGGGAGTGCCGCCGAAGTGGCTCCAATGGACGGTGACCCTGCTCGCCGTGTGGTCGCTGAGCGTGGTGGTGCGCACGGCCTATCTGGGCGGCAAGATCCTGCACGACAACCCGAACATCGTGAATCCTCCTCCGGGCTTCGTGGCGCCGCCGAATCCGCGGACGCCGCCGCGTTGACCGCCGCGCGGCGCCGCCGCCGAGGGGCCGCTATGATGAAACTCGTAACGCCGGCGCTCGAGCACGTGCCGTCGTACGCGGCGGCGCTGGAGCGCGGGTGGTCGGCGGACAACGTGCGCGGCGCGGCCGCCGGCGCCGAGGAGCTGGCGCGCCTGCGGGCGGACCCCGCGGCGTTCGTCGCCGCGATGGTGGACCGCGAGGCGAAGGGCGGGCCGCTCACGCTGCTCGACGGCTCCCAGGTGCCGCGCCTCCCCGGATTTCGCCTATGGATGTGGGACGGCGAGTTCTGCGGCTCGATCGGCCTTCGCTGGCAGCCGGGCACCGAGGCGCTGCCGCCCTACTGCCTGGGCCACATCGGGTACGCGGTGGTGCCCTGGAAGCGCGGGCGCGGCTACGCGACGCAGGCCCTGGCCGCGGTGCTTCCGCTGGCGCGCGCCGAGGGGCTGTGCTACGTGGAGCTCACGACCGACGCCGACAACGTCGCGTCGCAGCGGGTGATCGAGGCGAATGGGGGCGTGCTGCACGAGGCGTTCGTCAAGCCGCCGGGATTCGGGGGGAGGCCGGGGCTCCGCTACCGGATCGCGCTCGACACGCCGGCGGGGACCCGGCCGTGACGCGGGATCCCCTCGCCTTCGCCCGCGTCGTGATCGGCGGCTGCTACCTCGGACTGGGGCTCCTGGGCTACCTCATCAGCCTGCCCCTCATCCGCGGCAAAGT
The DNA here is from genome assembly GCA_028876525.1 of Gemmatimonadota bacterium. Taxonomy (GTDB): domain Bacteria; phylum Gemmatimonadota; class Gemmatimonadetes; order Gemmatimonadales; family Gemmatimonadaceae; genus JAGWRI01. The sequence goes on from JAGWRI010000093.1 coordinate 10,938, forward strand.
GCCCATGAACCATGTCTACGGCGTGCGGATCCGGAAGTCGTTCGCGTCGCCGGAGCACTGGGACGCGATCAACCGGTACGGCGGACGGCAGCTCGCCGGGTACGGGCTGGCGAACGCGCTGGTGGGCGTGATCGCGTTCTTCGTGCCCGTGGCGCCCGATCGCTGGTACTTCTGGGTCATGTTGAGCGCTCCCGCGTGGCTCACGGTGCCGATGGTGTGGCGGATCTTCGCCTTCGCGAGGCGGCTGCCGTAGGCGGGACTGGCGCGGCGCCGCGCGCCCGGTAATCATCCGCGAGGCCCCCCAGTCCGCGCGCCCCGCATCGCTTTCCGAGGACGACCGATGGAATACACACGACTCGGCGACACCGGCCTCACGGTGTCGCGCATCTGCCTGGGGTGCATGAGCTACGGCGATCCCGCCGCGCACCTGCCCGGCGAGCCCGGACGCTGGGCGTGGGTGCTGCGCGAAGACGACGCGCGCCCCTTCTACCAGCGCGCCCTCGAGCTGGGCATCAACTTCTTCGACACGGCTAACGTCTACTCCGTAGGCGCCAGCGAGGAGGTGACCGGCCGGGCGCTGCGCGACTTCGCGCGCCGCGAGGAGGTCGTGCTGGCCACGAAGGTCTGGGGGCGCATGCGGCCGGGCCCCAACGGCCAGGGGCTGTCGCGGAAGGCGATCCTGCACGAGATCGACGCCAGCCTCGCGCGACTCGGCACCGACTACGTGGACCTGTACCAGATTCACCGCTGGGACCCCGAAACGCCGATCGAGGAGACGATGGAGGCGCTGCACGACGTCGTGCGCGCCGGCAAGGCGCGCTACGTCGGCGCGTCGTCCATGCATGCGTGGCAGTTCGCCACGGCCCAGCACGTGGCCGAGCGCAACGGCTGGACGAAGTTCGTGTCCATGCAGAACCACTACAACCTCCTGTACCGCGAGGAGGAGCGCGAGATGGCGCCGCTGTGCCGCGAGCGGGGCGTGGGGATGATTCCCTGGAGCCCGCTGGCCCGCGGACGACTGGCGCGCGCCCCCGGCGCCGCCGGCACCGCGCGGTCGGAGGCCGACCGGTTCGGCAAGACGCTCTACGCGGCGATGGCCGACGCCGACGCCCAGGTGCTCGCCGCGCTCGACGCGGCGGCCACGCGGCGCGGCCTGCCGCACGCCCAGCTGGCGCTGGCCTGGCTGCTCCGGAAGCCGGGGGTGACGTCGCCCATCATCGGGGCGACCAGAATGGACCACCTCGAGGCGGCGGTGGCGGCGCTGGACGTATCGTTGGGAGCCGACGAGATCGAAGCGCTGGAAGCCCACTACGTTCCCCATCCGGTGGCCGGGTTCGGCTGACCGCGGTCAGGGGTCCGGGCCCGGGGCGCGTTGCTGGCCGGGCCGGATGCACGTATGGTGATGGACACGGTCCGTCGCGCGCGAAGACGGCCGCATGTGCTCGCCCGCCGTCGGGGGAGCCCTGGGCCTGCGCCGTGGGACTGCCGACAGCGACGGCGACCGCGCGATGGGATGGTTGGAGGTGGCATTGGGCACGCGACCCCCCACGACCGGACCCGAGGTCTGATGATGGCCACCGTCCAGCGCGGCGACTGGCGCAGTCTGGTCCTTGCCTTTTCCGCGGCCGCAGTGGTGCTGGTGGCCGGGGGCATCTGGCTGTATCGCGCCGAGGCCGACCGGATTCACCGCGAGCAGCACGAGGCGGTGGCGGCGGTCGGGTTGCTCAAGAGCGAAGAGATCGCCCAGTGGCGCCGCGAGCGGATTGACGATGCCGAGGTCGCCGCGCGGGTGCCGACATTCGCCGAGGTGCTGCCGGCGCTGATCCGGGGCACCGCGTCGGCCGCGCAGCGCGAGGTCGTGCGGGGCTTCCTGGCCAGCGTGCTGCAGACGGAGGGCTACACCGACGGCCTGCTCGTGGCGCTCGACGGGCGGCGCCTCGAGAGCGTGCCGGACACCGCGGTCCGGTCGGACTCGGCCACCCGTGTGGCGATTCGCGAGGCGGCGCGGATGCGCCGGGGCGTGCTCTCCGACCTGTTTCCCGGCGCCGCCGACACCGTGTACATCGATGCCGTCGCGATCGTGCGCGACGCGCGGGGCCTGCCCATGGGCGCCGTCGTGCTGCGCAACGACGTGCGGACGTATCTGTATCCGCTCATTGCGCGCTGGCCGACCCCGAGCAAGAGCGCCGAGACGGTGCTCGTCGAGCGCCAGGGAAACGAGGTCGTGTCGCTCAGCGATCTGCGGTTCGAGCCCAGGACCGCGCTCCGTTGGCGCCGGCCGCTCACGCTTGGCCAATTCCCCGCGGTCCAGGCGGTGCTCGGAACGCGCGGCTCGGTGGAGGGCGTGGACTACCGCGGCGTGCAGGTGCTGGCCGACCTGCGAGCGATTCCCGACTCGCCCTGGCTGATGGTGGCCAAGGTGGACGCCGGCGAGCTGCTGGCCGAGGCGCGCTACCGCGCCGGGGCGATTGCCCTCGTCGTGGGCTCGCTGGTGCTTCTGGCCGCGATGATCACCGCGTACGCGTACCGCCGGCGGCAGGCCGGCGTGTACCAGGGGCTCTACGAGTCGGAGCGCGGGCAGCGGCTGGCGCAGGAGCAGTACCGCACGACGCTGCACAGCATCGGCGACGCGGTGGTCACGACGACGGTGGCCGGGCGCGTGCGGGGAATGAACCCGGCGGCCGAGCAGATGACGGGGTGGAAGGAGGCGGAGGCCGGGGGCCGCCCTCTGGCCGACGTGGTGCGCCTGCGCGCCGAGCGCACGCGGTTGGAGATCGACCTGGGGCTGGACGCGGTGCTGCGCGAGGGGCGCCTCGTGCAGCTCGGGGCGCAGGGCATCCTGATTGCCCGCGACGGCACCGAGCGTCCGGTGGCCGACAGCGCGGCGCCGATTCTCGACGATCACGGCGCGGTGGCCGGCGCCGTGATCGTGTTGCGGGACCAGACGGCCGAGCGCAGGGCGCGCGCCGATCTGCTGCTCAGCCTCGAACGGTTCCAGATGGCCAATCGGGCCACGTTCGACGTGATCTGGGATTACGATCCGCGGGCCGACACGATCTGGCGCAACGACAATTTCCGCGAGCGGTTCGGCTACGAGCCCGAAGAGGTCGAGACGGGGCTCGAGTCGTGGAGCGCCCGCGTGCATCCCGACGACCGCGAGCGCGTGCGCCGCGGCCTGGACGCGGCGCTGGCGTCCGCCGCCACCGCATGGTCGGCCGCGTACCGGTTCCGGCGAAGGGACGGGACCTACGCCCTGGTCGAGGACAGGGCGAACATCCTGCGCGACGCCGACCATCGCGCCGTTCGCGTGATCGGCGCGATGCAGGACGTCACCGAGCTGCGGCGCACCGAAGCGGGATTCCGCCGGCTGAACCGCGTGTACGCCGTGCAGAGCGAAATCAACCAGGCCATCGTGCGGATCCGCGACCAGCAGGTGCTGTTCGAGCGGGCCTGCCAGATCGCGGTCGAGCGCGGGGGCATGCGGATGGCGTGGGTGGGCGTGCTGGACGCGGCGACGCGGGAGATCCGGGTGGCGGCGTCGGCCGGGGTCACCGACGGGTATCTGCGGAACGTGAACGTCCTGGTGGACGATCCGGTTCGCGGGCGCGGGCCGACGGGCACCGCGATGCGCGAGGGGCGGCGCGACGTGTGCAACGACGTCGCGCACGATCCGCGCATGGCGCCGTGGCGGGAGAGCGCGCTGGCGCTCGGGTACCGCGCCTCGGCGGCGTTCCCGCTGGTCGTGAACGGGAGCACGCGCGGGGCCTTCACCCTCTACGCCGACGAGCCCGGCTTCTTCGACCGCGACGAACTGGCCCTGCTCGACGACCTGGCGGCGAGCATCGGCTTCGCGATGGAGCTGGCCGAGCAGGAGTCGGCGCGCCGGCAGCTCGAGGCGCAGTTCCTGCAGGCGCAGAAGATGGAGACCGTGGGGCGGCTGGCCGGCGGCATCGCGCACGACTTCAACAATCTGCTCACCGTCATCAACGGCGTGACCGGCGTGGCGATGGAGCGGGGGACGGGGGACGAGCAGCTGCGGCGCGATCTGGGCGAGGTGAAGGACGCCGGCGAGCGGGCGGCGGCGCTCACGCGGCAGCTCCTCGCGTTCAGCCGCCAGCAGATGCTGAAGCCCGACGTCATCGATCTCAACGCGCTGCTCGGCCGCATGCAGCCGATGCTGCGGCGGCTCCTGCCCGAATCGGTGGCGCTCGTCGTGTCGCCCGGCGCCGGCCTGGGGCACGTCCGCGCCGACCCGGGGCAGCTCGAGCAGGTCGTGCTCAACCTGGCCGTGAACGCCAGCGATGCGATGCCGCAGGGCGGCACGCTCACCATCGAGACACAGAACGCGGAACTCGATGAGGGCTACGCCGCGTCGCATCCGTCGGTGCGTCCCGGGGCGTACGTGATGCTCGCCATGACCGACACCGGCGTGGGAATGGACGAGGCCACGCGGCAGCGCATCTTCGAGCCCTTCTTCACGACCAAGGAGGCGGGCAAGGGGACGGGCCTCGGATTGGCCACGGTGTACGGCATCGTCAAGCAGAGCGACGGGAGCATCTGGGTGTACAGCGAGCCGGGGCGGGGCTCGACGTTCAAGATCTACCTCCCGCGCGTGGTCGCGCCGGCGCCGGCGCCGGGCGCCTCCGCTTCGCCCAGGCGCGAGGCGATGCGCCGCGGAACGGAAACGATTCTCGTCGTGGAGGACGATCCCGGGGTGCGGCGGCTGGCCGAACGCATCCTGACCGGCGCCGGCTACACCGTGCTCACGGCGGTGGACGGCGGCGTGGCGCTGGAGCTGCTGCGCGGGCACGCCGGCCCGATCCACCTCGTGCTGAGCGACGTCGTGCTGCCCGGCATCGGCGGGCGCGAGCTGGCCGCGCAGGTGGCCGCGGTGCACCCGCGCGTGCGCGTGCTGCTCACGTCGGGGTACACCGACGATGCCCTGCTGCGCTCCGCGGTGACCGACGCCGCGACGCAGTTCCTGGGCAAGCCGTACACCGCAGCCGAGCTGACGCGCCGGGTGCGCGAGGTGCTCGACGCGCCCGGCGCCCCCGGCACGCCCGGCACGCCCGCGCCCTGACGGCGCGCCGGCCCGGTGGGCGCGTCCTCGGCTACCGCTCCCAGAAGTGCGGGGGCTCGACGTTCAGCGCGCGCAGGTACACGTACCCCTGTCCGCGATGGTGGACCTCGTTGTCCACCAGGTACAGCGCGAGCCGGTAGGCCGTGTCCTCGTACTGCCCGAATGCCTTGAGCGTTTCCTGAAACCGCGACGCGGGAATCCGCGGCCAGAGATCGTTCATCTCCTTCGTGGACTCGTCCCACAGCCGGAGCACCTCGTCCCGCGGCTTGGGGTCGGCGGTGACCGTCTGTGTCCAGTCGCCGGTGAGGATTCCGCGCACCGAGGGCGCCGCCATGCGCAGCAGCTCCACGGCCATCGTGCCGAACGGACGCATGCCGCCAATGGCGAACGTGTTGAACTGCCCTTCGGGGTACGCCTCGATCACCCGGCGCGTGAGGCGGCGGTGCCCCTGCCAGTGGTCGAGGAAGCCCTGCGGGGTGAGGAAGACGTTCTCGGCGGATGCGGGCTGGGCGGACATGGCGGCCTCCGGTTTCGGGTTTTGTTCGGGAACAGGAACCTACGCCGTCCCCGCGGGCGGCGCAAGGCGGGGAGTGGCGGGGCCCGCGCAAGCGACGTAGGCTGGCATGGGAGGCAATGGCGATGATTCGCGGTTGTTGCTACCGGCTTGCTGCCACGCCGTGGGGCGTGGCGCTGGCGGCCCTGCTGTGGGCGTGCGGCGCCGGTGATCACTGCACGGTGGTACCGTGCCCGCTGCCGATTGCGGTGCAGTTGGCCGTCACCGCCGCGGCGGGCGGCCCCGTGGCCGGGGCCACCATCGCGATCAGCGGTCCCACGATCGGGGGTGGCCCGTGCAACGCCGGCCCAGCCGTTACCATGTGCCAAGCGCCCGGCGGCCCCGGGAAGTACACGCTGACCGTCAGCGCACCCGGGTTCCAGACGGCGACGGTGACCGTCGACGTGGCGGGCCACGTCTCCAGCGGGTGCGGGTGCACGACCGCCGACACGCAGAGCGCCACGCTGGTCCTGCAGCCGCAGGCCTAGAACGCCGCCGCCGCCCGTGCCATCACGCTCTGCCACAGGTCGCGGTTCGCCATCCAGCGTTCGCGCTCGGCCGGCTGGGCGATCTCGGCGACGTTCGCCTTCATGCGGGCGAACACGGGCGCGAGCGTCGCGGCCGCCGGGCTCGCGAGCACGCCCCTGTGCTCGATCAGCACGCGCCACATCTCGACGTTCGCGTCCCACCGCTCCTTCTCGGTGGTCACGCGGATCTTGCCCACGTTGAGGCGCATCTGTTCGAGCAGCTGCGACATCTTCGCCAGATCCTTGTTCGCGACCGGACCGGGCTGCGCCAGCTCGATGGTCCACAGCCTGACGTTGGCGTTCCACCGCTCGCGCTCGGCGGCGTTGACGATGCTCCTGGCGTTCGCCTTCATGGTCTCGAGCGGCGACGGGGTGGCGGGCTGTTGCGCCAGCGCCAGAGCGGGCAGCGCGAGCAGGAGCGCGGGCAGGAATCTCCGCATCCACATACGGCCTCCTCGCTGAAACGGCCGCCGGCCGCGCCGGCCGGGCGACCTTCCACAAGCTCGCCGAATTCCGGCCGGGCCGTGTCGGCGAATCCGGACGGCGTGGGTAGGGGATACCCCATGGGGCGGGAGCGGGGGCGCGCGGGTGACGGCGCGGACCGGCCGAGCGACCCGTCAGCATTCCCCCGATGCGAAACGGCGGTCCCGGGTCAATCGTTGCAGATACGAGCAGGGACTCGCATCGAGAGGAGGGGAGGGCATGAGCACACCGCACCCCGCGGGGCCGTTCTGCCAGAGCTGCGGCATGCCGCTGGTCGAGCCCAAGGACTTCGGCACCGGGAAGAACGGAATTCGCGTGAACGACTACTGTGCGTACTGCTACGCCGACGGCGCGTTCACCAAGCCCGGCATGACGATGGAGGAGATGACCGACATCTGCGTGGACGCGCTCGTCAAGCAGGGAATGCCCGCGACGAACGCGCGCACGCTGATGGCCGCCACGCTGCCGATGCTCAAGCGGTGGCGTGCGGCGGCCGGGGCGGGCGCCGGCGTGTAGCCGGCGCCTCGCTCCGGGTCCGGATCAGGGCACGATCCCGCAGACCTGACCGGGCGCACACTTGGGATCGACCGGCGGCAGTCCCAGCTTCTTTGCCTGGGCATTGAACGCCGCCAGATCGGTGGCCCAGACCCTTGCCAGCGCGTCGGTCTGCACCTTGAGCTGGCCGCTCAGGTAGTTGAAGATCGGCTCGGCGGCGCCGATCGGGCGGCCGTCGCCGCTGGTGACGCTGCTGAGCAGCGTGCCGATGCGGTTGTTGATCTTGATCGGGAAGTTGAGCGGGTCCTGGCCGCTCTGGTTCTTCACCTGGTAGATGTTGGCCTCGACCGCACCGGCGTGCGCATCGAGCGTGTCGCCGAGCTGCTTGAGCGTGGCGTCGTCGGATTTCTTGAGGCGGTCGCCGACCTGCGCGTTGACATTGCGCACCTCGATCACCGCTTCGTTGGCCTCGGTGAGTTTGTCGCGGATCCGGATGGCGAGGTTGAACTGTGCCTGCAGGTCCGCGTCGGAGACGTCGCGGAAGAGCGGATTGCGCCGCACGGTGACCGGCTGCGAGTAGGTGCGGCCGTCGGCGACGAGGCGCACCGTGTAGCGGCCCGGCGGCGCGGCGGGGCCCTGCGTGGTGGCGCCCCAGAGGATCATGCCGGGGAAGGTCTTGGCTCCTTCGTAGCGCAGGTCCCAGGTGAAGTGGTCGATCCCCGCGGTCTTGGGCGGCGCCGACGGACCGCCGCCGAACCGGCCGAATCCGCCGCGTCCGCGCCCGGCGCGGCCGTTGGTCGTGTCCGGCTTGTAGGTGCGGATCACGTGGCCCGCCGCGTCGAGGATGTCGATCGTGACCTGCTGCGCCGGCTGCCTGAGCCAGTAGGTGATGGTCGCGCCGTCGGTGGACCGGACGGCGGCGGGGGGCGCGAACAGGTAGGCGTCGGTGGCCGCGATGTCGGGCGTGTACTGCTCCAGCGGCACGACGTTGTCCAGCACGTAGAAGCCGCGTCCCATCGTGGAGATCAGGAGGTCGTGGCGCCAGACGATGAGGTCCGACACCGGCAGGTCGGGCAGGTTGAGCGAGAGCGACGACCAGTGGTCGCCGTCGTCGTAGGACACGTAGACCCCGTGCTGGGTGCCCGCGAACAGCAGCCCCTTGCGGCTCGGGTCCTCGCGCACGACGTGGACGTAGTCGTCGGCGCGGATGCCGTTCACGATCTTGGTCCACGTCCGGCCGTAGTCGCGGGTGCGGAAGATGTAGGGTGCCTTGTCGTCGAGCAGCGGCCGCTTGACGGCCACGTAGGCCGCGCCGCCGTCGAACGCCGAGGCGTCGATCTGGCTCACGCGGCCGAAGTCGGGCATGCCCTTCGGCGTGACGTTGGTCCAGCGCCGGCCGCCGTCGCGGGTGAGATAGACGAGCCCGTCGTCGGAGCCGGTCCAGATGACGTTGACGTCCTTCTTGGACGGCCCGATGGCGAAGATCGTGGCGTACACCTCGGGGGCGTTCATGTCGTGCGTGATCGGGCCGCCCGAGGGGCCCATCGTGGCCGGATCGTGGCGCGTGAGGTCGGGGCTGATGCGGGTCCAGTTCTGGCCGCCGTCGGTGGTCTTCCACAGGTGCTGCGAGCTGGTGAACAGCAGGTGCGGGTCCAGCGGCGAGAACACGATCGGGTAGGTCCACTGCCAGCGCTCGACCAGCGCGCTCGACGGCTCGCCCGAGAACATGAGCGGATACGGATTGACCTCGCGGGCGAGGCCCGTGCGCCGGTCGAGGCGGGTCATGAACCCGCCGTTGTTCGAGCCCGAGAAGAACACGTCGGGGTCGAGCGGGTCGGGGGCGACGTAGCCCGGCTCGGCGCCGCCGGGATCGTAGGTCTGCCCGGGGGCGGCGCCGCGGCCGCCCCGCCCGAAGCCGCGGCCGAATCCGCGCCCGAGGCCGGCCGTGCTCGACACGCAGATCGTGCCGTCGTCCTGCTGCGCGCCGCACACGTCGTACGGATAGCCGACCGTCGCCGCCACGTGGTAGAGCTGGGCCGTGGAATAGGTCTCCGGGGTCCAGTGCGCGCCGCCGTCGGTGGTCACCGCGCCGCCGCCGTCGTTGCCCACCACCATGTGCTGCCCGTCGTCGGGGTCGATCCACAGGTCGTGGAAGTCGCCGTGCGTGCCGCGCAGCTCGGTGAGCGTCTTGCCGCCGTCGACGGACTTGAACAGGCTCGTGTTCTGCATGTACACGAGGTTCTCGTCCTTGGGATCGGCGTACACGTGCGAGTAGTAGAAGGCGCGCTGGCGGATGTCGTGGCTGGCGTTCACGAGCGTCCAGGTGGCGCCGGCGTCGTCGGAGCGGTAGAGCCCGCCGCTGTCGTTCTCGACCAGCGCGTACACGCGGTTGGAGTTGGCCGGCGAGACGGCGATGCCGATCTTGCCGTCGATGCCGGCGGGGAGGCCGGGGTTGTGCGTGATTTCGGTCCAGGTCTCGCCGCCGTCGGCGGACTTGAACAGGCCGGAGCCCGGCCCCCCCGACGACATCGTGTATTCCTTGCGGTAGGCCTGCCAGAGGGCGGCGTAGACGACCTTGGGGTTGTTGCGGTCGATCTCGACGTCGATCGCGCCGGTGCTGTCGTCGCGGAACAGGACCTTCGTCCAGGTCACGCCGCCGTCGGTGCTCTTGTACACGCCGCGGTCGGGGCTGGCCACGGCGTACCGGCCGAACACGGCGGCGTACACGACCGACGCGTTGGCGGGATCGATGCGGACCTTGCAGATCGCGTCGGCGTTCGCGAACCCGACGCGGGTCCACGTCTTGCCGGCGTCGGCGGAGCGGTACATGCCGTCGCCGGGCATGATGTTGCCGCGGATCTCGCACTCGCCGGTGCCGATGATCACCTCATTGGGATCGGTTTCCGAGACGCCGACGGCGCCCACCGACGCGCTGGTGATCTGGCCGTCGGTGACCGGGGCCCACTGCCCGCCGCCGTCGGTGGACTTCCACAGCCCGCCGCCGGTGGCGCCGAAGTAGGCGACCTTGGGCTGGCCGCGCACGCCGCTGACGGCGATCGAGCGGCCGCCGCGCTCGGGGCCGATGTTGCGCCACCTGAACGTCTTGAGGAAGGCGGAATCGACGGGCGCGGGAATGGCGCGCACGGGGCGCGCCGCCGCCGGGCGCGGATGGGGCACGGGGGCGTGGCCGGCGACGGCGAGCGCCGCGGGAAGGGCGGAGAGGCTAAGGAAGTGTATGAAGCGGGGCATGAAGGGTTCCTGACCGAGGGGTATGCGGGGCTAACTTCCCAATTACGCGCGCGGGACGGCGGGTTGTCCAGACCGCCCGCGCGGCGCGCGCCCGATTGGTGCGGACGGTTCCCTCGTGCCATCTTGGACATTCCATGACCCTTCCCTTCGATGGACCCGGTCGCCGGGTGATGCCGCCGATGCGGCGCGAGCTGCGACGGTTGATTCTGATCGTGGCCGCGCTCGTGTTCGTGGTGATGTTCGTCGTGCCGTGGCTGGCCACCTTCGCCACCGACTGGCTCTGGTTCCGGGAGGTCGGATTCACCGCCGTCTACCTGACGTCGCTCGGCTGGCGCGTGGCGCTGTTCGTGGTCGGGGCGGGGCTCGCGTACGCGATCGTGGGCGGGAACATCCGCCTGGCCGCGGGGCGGCCGGGAAAGACGCCGGCGCTTTTCATCCACCGGCCCAACCAGCCGCCGCTGGACGTCACGGCGGTGGTGCCGCGGATGCTGCGCCTGGGCGCCCTGCTCGTGGCGTTCGTCGTGGCCGTGTCGCTCTCGGCCCTGTGGATGACGTTCGTGCAGGCGCTGCACGCGGCGCCGGTGGGCACGGCCGATCCGCTGTTCGGGCGCGACATCGGGTTCTACATGTTCCAGCTCCCGGCGGTCTCGGTGGGGCTGGGGCTCGTGATCGCGCTGCTCGTGCTGTCGCTGGCCGCGGTGCTGCTGGTGTACGTGCTGCGGGGCGAGCTGCCGCTGGTGCCGCGGCACGCGGTGGCGAATCCCGGGGCCGAGCGGCACGTGGGCGCGCTGCTCGCGGCGCTGTTCCTGCTCACGGCGGTGCGCCTCTGGATCGTGCGGTCGGCGGAGCTGCTCTACTCGACCACCGGCCCGCTGGCCGGCGCGAGCTATACCGACGTGCACGTGATGCTGCCCGGCATCCGGCTGTCGGCGGCGGTGGCGGTGATCGGGGCCGGGCTGGTGCTGTACGGGGCGGCGCGCGGGAAGCTGCTGCGGTGGGGGCTGATCGCGGTCGGCGCCTACGCCGCGGTCGGGGTGGTGGCGCGCGGCATCGTGCCCTACGCCGTCCAGCGGCTGGTGGTGCTGCCCAACGAGCTGGTGAAGGAGACGCCGTACCTCAAGGACCACATCGTGGCGACGCGCGCCGCCTGGGGGATTTCGGGCGTGCAGACGCGGCCCCTGAGCGGCGAGGCCCGACTCACGATGGCCGACATCAAGGCCAACGCGCCGACCATCAACAACGTGCGGCTCTGGGAGCGGGACCTGCTGCAGCAGACGTTCAAGCAGCTGCAGGAGATCCGCACCTACTACGACTTCGTGTCGGTGAACGACGACCGGTACACGATCGACGGCGACTACCGGCAGGTGCACCTCTCGGCGCGCGAGCTGAACTCGTCGTCGCTGCCCACGCAGACCTTCATCAACAACCGGCTGACCTTCACCCACGGGATGGGGGTGACGATGGCGCCGGTGAACCAGGTGACGTCGGAAGGGCTGCCGGTGCTGTTCATCCAGGACCTGCCGCCGACGTCGTCGGAGGGGTTCGCGCTCAAGCGGCCGGAGATCTACTACGGCCAGCTCACCGACAGCTACGTGTTCGTGCACACGGCGCAGAAGGAATTCGACTATCCGTCGGGCGACAGCGACGTGTACACGTCGTACGCGGGCACGGGGGGCGTGCCGGTGGGCTCGTTCTGGCGGCGGGCGCTCTACGCGTGGGAGTTCGGGTCGGCCAAGATCCTCTTCTCCAGCGATATCACGGCCGGCGCGCGGATCATGTACCACCGGAACATCATGGATCGGGCCACGACGGCGCTGCCGTTCCTGCAGTTCGATCCCGAGCCGTACGTCGTGGTCACCGACTCGGGCGGGCTGGAGTGGGTGCTGGACGGCTACACGACCAGCGGCGGCTATCCGTATTCCGAGCCGGTGGGCGACAACAACTACATGCGCAACAGCGTGAAGGTGACCATCAACGCCTACAACGGGGCGATCACGGCGTACGCCATGGATCCGAACGACCCCGTGCTGCGCACCTACGAAGCGATCTTTCCCGGGATCTTCCGGCCGCTGGCCGACATGCCCGCCGACATCGTGCGCCACCTGCGCTACCCCGGGCGGCTGTTCCGCATCCAGGCCACGCTCGAGGCCACGTACCACATGGACGCGCCGGACGCGTTCTACCACCGGGAGGACCAGTGGCAGATTCCGGCGCCCAGCAACCAGGGCGGCGAGGCGGTGCCCTTCATGCGGCACATCATCATGCGCCTGCCCGGGGAGCAGAAGGAGGAGTTCATCTACATGACGCCGTTCACCCCGCGCGGGAAGGACAACCTGGCGGCGTGGATGGTGGCGCGGATGGACGGGGCGCACTACGGGCAGCTGATGGTGTATCAGTTCCCGAAGCAGAGCCTGGTCTACGGCCCCAGGCAGATCGTGAACCGGATCAACCAGGACACCGACATCTCGCGGCAGATCACCCTCTGGGACCAGCGCGGCTCGCAGGTGATCCGCGGCGAGCTGCTGGTGATCCCGATCGAGGAGTCGCTGGTCTACGTGCAGCCGCTGTTCCTGCGCGCGTCGGGGGGCTCGATTCCCGAGCTCAAGCGCGTGGTGGTGGCCAGCGGCAACCGCGTGGTGATGGGCGAGACGCTGGACCAGGCGCTGAACGCGATGTTCGGCAGCGGCGCCGCGGTGCCGGTGTCGGAGGCCGCGGACACGCTCGACACGGGGGCCGTGAGCCCCGCCGCGCCGCCCGCCGCCGGGGCGGCCGCGGCCCCTGCCGGCACCGTCGCCCAGCTGCTCCAGCAGGCCCAGGACCACTACGACCGCGCGCTCGCCGCCCAACGCGCCGGCAACTGGGCCGAATACGGCCGGCAGATCGACGCCCTCGGCGCCGTGATCCGCCAGCTCCAGTCCAGACAACATCAATAAGCGGAATCAATAATCCGATATGGCACGCCACTTCCGTACGCTCACCCTGCTCCTGCTGCTCCCGATCGGGGCGGCGGGGCAGGGCGCCGCGGCCCCCGCCGGGCCGCTTCCCGTAGACTCCGCCGTCATCGTCGGCACGCTGCCCAACGGGCTCCGCTACTACATCCGCGCCAACCACAAGCCCGAAAAGCGCGCCGACCTGCGGCTGGTCGTCAACGCCGGCTCGATACTCGAGACCGACCGGCAGCTCGGGCTGGCGCACGTGATCGAGCACATGGCGTTCGAGGGCACGACGCACTTCCCGAAGAACACGCTGGTGGGCTACCTGCAGTCCATCGGCATGCAGTTCGGCGCCGACCTCAACGCCTCGACGGATTTCGACGAGACGATCTACCAGCTCACGGTGCCCACCGACACCGAGCGCATCGTGAACACGGCGTTCGAGATCCTGGCCGACTGGGCGCACGGCGTGCAGTTCGACTCGAGCCGCGTGATGGCGGAGCGCCAGGTGGTGCGCGAGGAGTGGCGCGGCGACAAGGGCGCCGAGGACCGCATGATGCGGAAGTGGCTGCCGATCGCGTTCAAGGGCTCGCGCTACGCCGACCGCCTGCCGATCGGCACCGAGCAGAGCATCATGACC
>JAGWRI010000094.1 GCA_028876525.1 Gemmatimonadota bacterium
GGCGTCGAACGCCGGCACCTTGCCCGCCTTCTCGAACTCCACGCCCCTGTGCACGAGCAGCGTGGCGTCGCCGCCGTCGTCGAGGATGAGATTCGGACCCGCGCCGTCGGGCCACATCAGCGCCTGCTCGGTGCACCACCAGTACTCCTCGAGCGTCTCGCCCTTCCACGCAAACACCGGGGTGCCCCTGGGGTGCTGGGGCGTGCCGTCCCTGCCCACCGCCACGGCGGCCGCCGCGTGGTCCTGCGTGGAGAAGATGTTGCACGACACCCAGCGCACGTCGGCCCCGAGCTCCACCAGGGTCTCGATGAGCACCGCCGTCTGCACCGTCATGTGCAGCGAGCCCATGATGCGGGCGCCCCGGAGCGGGAGCTTGCCCCGGTATTCGGCGCGCAGCGACATGAGCCCCGGCATCTCCTGCTCGGCCAGGCGGATCTCCTTGCGGCCGAACTCGGCCAGCGAGAGGTCGGCCACCTTGAATGGAGGACGATCGGCGGACGACTTGACGGACGCATCGGCTTTGACGGCGGTACTCATGGCGAAGCCCTCAATTGGGTCAGGTATGGACAGTAGTCACGACCGCCCGCGTCGCGCGAGGGCCGAGAAGAGCACGGGGCCGCGGGCCGCCGGATCGGCGGGCAGCTCCCGATAGCGCACGTCGTGAAATCCGGCGCCGCGCAGCCAGCCGTCGAGCTGGGACGCGTCGAACCCCTGCCAGACGTGGCCGGAATCCATGGTGTACTGGTCGCGCGCGTGGGGCGTGAAGTCCACGATCAGCAGCCGTCCGCGCGGCCGCAGCACGCGATGGGCCTCGGCCAGGGCGCGTGCCGGGTCGAGCACGAAGTGAAGCACGAGGCACATGACGGCGACGTCGAGCTCGCGCGCGGCCACCGGCAGCGCCTCGAGCGAGCCCGCGCGGACGTCGACGTTCTCCGTTTTCGCGAAGCGGCGGCGGGCGGTGGTGAGCATGGCGCCGGATTCGTCCACCGCCACCACGCGGCGGACGCAGGGCGCCAGGGCCTCGGTGACCTGTCCCGTGCCGCAGCCCAGGTCGCCCACGACGAGCCCCGGGTCGAGGAGGTCGAGCAGGGCGAGCAGGTCGGTGCGGGGGCCGATCAGGTCGGTGCGCACGCGCTGCCAGTCGCCGGCGGCGGTGGAGAAGTAGCTCTTGGACCGGTCGCGGCGCAGGCGGAGCACGCTCTCCAGGCGGCGGGCGTCCTGCCGGGCGGCGGGGGCGTCCGCGACCTGACCGCGGACCACGGTCCACAGCTTGTGGGGCACCGGGTCCTGCCGGGGCGCGGCCATGCGATAGAACCGGCTCGTGCCCTCGCCGCGCACGGCCACCCAGCCGTCGTCGCTCAGCACCTTGAGGTGGCGACTGACCGTGGATTGGGGAAGCTGGACGACCGAGCACAGCTCGCGCACGGTGAGCTCGTGGTCTTCGAGGACGGCGAGCAGGCGGGCGCGGGTCGGGTCGGCGAGGGCCGAGAGGCGGTCGAAGACGTCGGCGACGGCTGTCATCTATTCATCCGGATTAACGGATTGAATTTGGCGGCCGACGGGCCGGCCGGCAAGGGCGGGGCGGCGGATTGCCATCCGGTCGGCGCGCCTGCATCGTTTCCCGATGCGAATCTCCATTCTGGCCCTGCTCTTCGCGGTTCCGGCCGCCGCCCAGCCCGCCGACAGCACCCTGGCCCTCATTCCGCAGCCCCGGCAGGTCGTGCGCACGCACGACGTCACGCTCAAGCGCGGGATCTCGATCGAGCTTCCCCCCGGCACCGACGACCGGTTCGCGGCGCGCGATCTGGGCGACGCGCTCAGGGCCGATGGCATCCGCGTGGTGTACGGCGGAGCCGCCTCGGTCCGGGTGGAGCTGGTGCGCCAGGGCACGGCCCGCGGACGCGCCCTGCTGCGCGACGGGCACGTCGCGTGGTCCGACTCGATGAACGCCGAGGGGTACGCGATCGTCGCCCTCGGCGACCGGCTGGCGATCGTGGGACGCACCGCGGCGGGGATCTTCTACGGCGCGCAGATGGTGAAGCAGCTCGTCACGGGTCAGGGGCCGAGCGCCGTGGCGCACCTGGCCACCGTGCGCGACTGGCCGGCCATGCGCTACCGCGGGTTCCACGACGATCTGTCGCGCGGGCCAATGCCCACGCCGGAGTTCCAGAAGTACCAGATCCGCACGTTGGCGGCGTACAAGATCAACGTCTTCTCGCCGTACTTCGAGAACACGCTGTACTACAGCGAGAACCCGGTGTTCGCCCCGCCGGGCGGGGCAATGACCCCGGACCAGGTCCGGGACCTCGTGACGTACGCCGCCAGGTACCACATCGACGTGATTCCCGAGCAGGAGGCGTTCGGCCACCTGCACCACATCCTGAAATACGATCTCTATTCGGATCTCGCCGAGACGCCGCACGGCTCGGTACTGGCGCCGGGGCAACCGGGTTCGCTGGCGCTGATCAAGCAGATGTTCTGGGAAATCGACTCGCTGTTCCCGAGCCGGTTCGTGCACCTGGGGGCGGACGAGACCCAGGAGCTGGGCAAGGGGCAGACGCGGGCGCTGGTGCAGCAGGACGGCCTTGGGCCGGTCTATCTCGATTTCCTCAAGTCCATCGACTCCACGCTCAAGCCGCTGCACAAGCGGCTGCTGTTCTGGGGGGACATCGCGAGCGGCAGTCCGCAGCTGGTGAAGACGCTGCCCGCGGACATGATCGCCGTGGCGTGGGGATACGGGCCGTCGAAGAGCTTCGACGGCGCGATCGATCCGTTCCGCAAGGCGGGCATGGAAACCTGGGTGGCGCCCGGGGTGAGCAACTGGAGCCGCGTGTATCCCGACAACTGGGTGGCGCTGCGGAACATCCAGGGGTTCGTGCGCGACGGGCAGCGGCTGGGCGCCACCGGCGTGCTCAACACGTCGTGGGACGACGACGGCGAGGCGATCTTCAATCAGACCTGGTACGGCGTGCTGTTCGGCGCGGCGGCGGCGTGGCAGCCGGGCGAGTCGAGCATCCCGGCGTTCGAGGCGGCGTACGGGCAGGTGTTCAACGGCGACTCCACGGGGCGCATCGACGCGGCGCAGCTCGATCTGTCGGCGGCGCACGCGCTGCTGGACAGCGTGGGCGTGGGGGACGCGAGCGACGGCCTGTTCTGGATGGATCCCTACTCGCCGAGCGGGCAGATCGTGGCGCAGAAGGTCCGCCCGGTGCTGCGGCGGCTGCGCATCCTGGCCGAGTCGTCGCTGGTGCTGATCGATCGGGCGCGGCCGTTCGTGCACCGGAACGTGGACGCCGTGGACGCGATGGCGCTGGGGGCGCGCAAGATCGACTTCATCGGCATGAAGTTCGAGTTCGCCGACCAGATCGTGCAGCTCTACGCCAGCGCGGCGGACACGACGATTCCGCGCGGGCAGCGGATCGAGTCTCCGGGCTCGGCGCTGATCGACATCTCGGGCATGAACGGGTTGGCGTTCGACCTGCGCGACGGATACTCGCTGACGCGCGATCTGTACGAGCAGGCATGGCTCAGGGAGAACCGCCCGTACTGGCTGGACAACGTGCTGGCGCGCTACGACATGGCCACGCAACTGTGGATCACGCGGTCGGACGCCGTGGCGGCGGCGCGGAGCGTGCTGGGGCGGACGGGGCGGGTTCCGCCGGCGGATTCCGTCGGCATTCCGGCTTCGATGCCGGGGCTGAAAGAGTAGGAGGGTAGGAGGGTAGGAGAGCAGGAGGGGAAACGACAGACGCCGTTCCCCTCCTTCCCTCCAACCCACCTACCGTCCTACCAGATTTTCGGCCTCAAGCTATCCGGCCGCACCATCGGGTCGCCGTCCTTGCACCCCCAGGCGGCCTTGAATTCCGGCATGTTGCTGAGCGGCCCGTTCACGCGCCACTTGGAGGGCGCGTGCACGTCGGCGTTCACGAGCAGGCGGGCGTACGCCGGCCGGTCGAGCTCGCGCCAGACCTGGGCCCAGGCCAGGAAGAAGCGCTGCTCGGGGGTGAAGCCGTCGATCTTCGGGCGCGGGCCGTTGCCCAGCGCCTTCTCCATCGCGGCGTAGGCCACGGTGAGTCCGCCGAAGTCGGCGATGTTCTCGCCCAGGGTGAGCTTGCCGTTCACGTGCAGCGAGTCGAGCACGGTATAGCCGTCGAACTGCCGCACGACCTTCTCGGCCTGGGCGTTGTACTTGGCGGCGTCGTCCGCCGTCCACCAGTCCCTGAGGTTGCCGTTCTTGTCGTACTGGCGCCCCTGGTCGTCGAACCCGTGGGTCATCTCGTGCCCGATCACGGCGCCCATGGCGCCGTAGTTCACGGCGTCGTCGGCGTCGGGATTGTAGAACGGCGGCTGCAGGATCCCCGCCGGGAACACGATCTCGTTCATCAGCGGGTTGTAATAGGCGTTCACGGTCGGCGGGGTCATGCCCCACTCGGTGCGGTCCACGGGCTTGCCGACCTTGGCCCAGTCGCGCGCCGCCGAGAACCGGTCGCCGGCCCGCACGTTGGCCAGGTACGCGCCCGGCCTGATCTCGAGCGTGGAGTAGTCGATCCACTTGTCGGGGTAGCCGATCTTCTTCGTGTACGCCGCCAGCTTGTCCAGCGCCCGCTGCCGGGTGGTGTCGCTCATCCACGTCAGGCGCTCGATGCGACCGTGCAGCGCGGCGATGAGGGTGTTCACGATCTTCACGGCGCGCGCCTTGGCCTCGGGCGGGAACGCCGCCTTCACGTACTCCTGCCCGAGCAGCTCGCCCAGCCGGCTGTCGGCGGAATTGATGCACCGCTTCCACCGCGGGAGATTCTCCTTCGCGCCGCTGAACAGCTGGCCGAACCTGAAGTTCTCCTCCACGAACGGCGTCGGCAGCGCGAACGCCACGGCGTGCACCGCGCGCCAGCGCAGGAACGTCTTCCATTGCGCCACCGGCACCGTGGTGAGCATCGCGTCCACCGCCTTGAAGAACTCCGGCTGGCCGACGTCGATCGCGCCGACGCGCCGGGCGCCCTGCGCGGCGAAGAACGGCCCCCACCGGAAGTGCGGGGTGAGCGCGTCGAGCTCGGCCAGGGTCATCTTGTGGTAGTTCGCCTGGGGGTCGCGCAGATCCACCGGCGACTTGGACGCCCGCGCGAGCTGGGTCTCCACCGCGAGCACGGTCCGCGCCTCGACGGCGGCCGTGTCGGCCGGATCGCCCATGAGCTGGAACATGCGCGTCATGTGGGCCACGAACGCGTCGCGGATCTTCTGCGAAGCCTCGTCGGTCTTCACGTAGTAGTCGCGATTCGGCAGGGTGAGCCCGCCCTGGCTGAGCCCGACGATCACCCGCGCGGCGTCCTTGGCGTCCTGCGTCGAGCCGTCGGACCAGGGGGCGAGTCCGGCCACGCGCTCCAGCGAACCGATGGCGCGCTCGAGATCGGCGGGCGTCCGGATGGCCGCGATGCTGTCCAGCACCGGCCGGAGCGGCGCGATGCCGCGCTCGTCGATCGCCACCGTGTCCATGCAGCTGGCGTAATACTCCCCCACCTTCCACGGTCCCGACCCCGGCGTGAGCTTGCCGGCCTTCGCCTGCGCCGCGTCGCGGTCGAGGATCTCGTGCAGCACGTCCCAGTTGCGGTCCTGCACGGCGTAGAACGAGCCGTACGACGGGTACGCCGCCGGAATGACCGTGCGCTTGAGCCAGCCGCCGTTCGCGAAGTCGTAGAAATCCGTGCACGGCGCGCACGTGGTGTCGAGGTTGGCCCGGTCGAGCGGCGGGGCGGCCTGCTGGGCGCGCGCGGGAGCGGTCACCGCTGCGGCGAGGGCGCAGAGAGCGAGAGCGAAATGGCGGAGGCGCATGACGATGAGTCGGTGAGTCGGTGAGACGGACAGGGAACCGGCGGCCGCTTTTCCTACGGGCGACGGCGGGGCGGGGATTCGCCGGGCGGCCCGCCCTAGAGCGGGAGCGTGAAGTGAAAGGTCGCGCCGCCGCCCGGCGGGCTGTCGACCCAGATCCGGCCCCCGTGCGCCTCGATGATCATCTTGGCGATGGGAAGCCCCAGGCCGGCCCCGCGATTACGCCGGCTGGACTGCCAGTAACGGTCGAAGATGTGGGGCAGGTGGTCCGGGGCGACTCCCGGACCGGTGTCCGTGACCGACACCAGGACCGCGTCGGGACGGCCGGCAGCCGTGACGGTGATCGTGCCCCCCGTCGGCGTGAACTTGATGGCGTTGCCGACCACGTTCGACACCACCTGCACGATCCGCTCCGGATCGACGGTCACGTCGGGCACCGTGTCGGGCCACGCCATCACCACCCGGACGCCCTTGTCCGACGCCAGCGGGGCGAGGGTCCGCAGGGCGTCGCGCAGCAGCGCATCGGTCGAGACGGTCTCGGTGTCGACGCCGAACCGCCCCGCCTCGGCCCGGCTCACGTCGAGCAGATCCTGGATCAGCGTGTCCATCTGCTGGGCCGCGCTGCGCACGACGCTGATCTGCTCGCGGACCTCGTCGGGCAGCCGATCCTGGCTGCCGCGCTGCAGCAGCGCGCCAGCCAGCATCTTCACCGCGTTCACCGGGTTGCGAAGGTCGTGCGAGACCACGCTCAGCGTGTCGTCGCGGGCGCGCAGGGCGCGCTGCAACTGATCGTTGAGCCGCGCGTTGTCGAGCGCGATCGTGGCCCGCCGGGCGAGATCGTCGGCCAGGGCCTGCTCGCCGGCCGAATATCCGGCGCGGCCGGCCGAGAACAGGATGACGCGGCCGAGCACGGCGCCGCGATGGGTGAGCGACGCAACCAGCGCGGCCGTGGGCCCGATCGCCTCGGCGGCGGCGCGGTGGGCCGGCGGCACGGCGGCCAGCGCCACCGACACGGGCACGACCGACACC
>JAGWRI010000095.1 GCA_028876525.1 Gemmatimonadota bacterium
CCGGCGTCGCAACCGGCATGCTTGGCGGCCGGCTGTTCGCGGCGCACGGGGCGGGCGCATCCGCCGTCGGCCCGGGCGCCCGCGGCACCCTCGCGACCGTGTACGCCACCGAGAGCTGCGGCTGCTGCCGCGCGTGGATGGACCACCTGCGGAAGAACGGATTCACGGTGGACGCCCGCTTCGTGGGCGACGTGACGCCGTACAAGACGAAGTACGGGGTGCCGCAGGACCTCTGGTCGTGCCACACGGCGCGCATTGGCAGCTATACGATCGAGGGGCACGTGCCGGCGGGCGTCATTCGCAAGCTGCTCGCCGCCCGATCGGCGGTGGCGGGCCTGGCCGTGCCGGGCATGCCGATCGGCTCGCCGGGGATGGAGCAGCCCGGGTTCGCGCCGCAGCCGTACGACGTCGTGTCGTTCACGAGGGGTGGAAGGACGGCGGTGTTCGCGCGGGGTTGATCCTCGCGAAGGTCGGGCGGCGCGTAGTCCGACCACTCTTGTCAGGAATTCATCGGCGTGCGTGACCCACCGCACGAAGCCGACACGCGCGTAGGCACCTTCCTGACGCGATCACGGAAATTCCCCGATGCCTGACGGCATGCAACTCGCTCACACTTGGCGCGTTGCGTAACACGTCAATGAAACTCGTGTTGCGCATGCCCGTCGCCAACGGCGATCGCTGCCGGCTCATCCTCCCCCACTGAGCCTCCGGCCCTCGCCGCTCGTGAGTGGTTTCATGCGTCTCCGCCCAGGGGGAGTGGGTGCATCCGCGCGATCGATTCTGGCGTGTCGTGGTTCCCATCGGCGTGACCTGCGTGGTCGGCACGATGCTCGTCGTCGGCTGGGGTGCCCAGCCGCAGCGGTTCGTGCGCGGATACGCGCCGGCGCAGCCCATTCCCTTCTCGCACAAGGTGCACGCCGGCGCCAATCGCATCCCGTGTGAGTACTGCCATACGAATCCCGAACGGAGCCGCGACGCGAGCGTTCCGGCGGTGCAGACGTGCATGAACTGCCATCGGGCGATCACGATGGCCGACAGCAACTACATCAAGCAGAACGTGATCGCGCGGCTGGCCTCCGATACCGCGCTGGCCTGGAAGCGGATCTACGATCTGCCCGATCACGTGTACTTCGACCACCGCGCGCACGTGAACGTGGGCCTGCAGTGCCAGGTCTGCCACGGCGAGGTGCAGACCATGGACGTCGTCAGCCGGGTGATGAACACGCGGATGGGCGAGTGCCTCATCTGCCACCGCGATCCCCGGCCGTATCTGCCGGCCGGCTCGGCGGTGACGCAGGGGCCGACGGAGTGCACGGCGTGCCACCGGTAACCGGACCAAGGAGCAGCGATATCATGGACAGAAGTCGTCGCCAGGCGCTCGCCCAGATCGCCGCGGCGTTCGGAGCCATCCTCGTCGGCGCTTCGGCGCTGGGCCGACTGCCGTTCACGCGGAAGCGGCCGGACGCGCGCGGGACGCGCGTCCGCGGGGAAACGCCGGCCGCGCGGAAGTCCCGCGTGCGGCCGGCCCCGTTCTCGGTGAAGCGCCATGGATAGGCGCCCCGAGTTCGTGACCGACCCCGTGACGCCGCCCACCGAGCGCGAGCCGGTGTCGCGTCGGCGATTCCTGAGCCTGGTGGGCGCGTCGGCGGCGCTGGCCGCGACGGCGGCCTGCGTGCCGGCGGACAGCGACACGATCGTGGCCTACACGAAGAAGCCCGACGACGTGGTGCCCGGCGTGGCCAACTACTACGCCAGCACGTACCAGGAAGGGCTGGAGGCGTACGGCGTGCTGGTGAAGGCGCGCGAGGGGCGCCCGATTCACATCGACGGCAACGACGAGCATCCGGTGTACCGCGGCAAGACGTCGCTGCGCGCGCAGGCCGAGACGATCGGGCTCTACGACCCGGAGCGGCTCCGCGCGCCCCGCGTGGCGGGCAAGGCGTCGAGCTGGAAGGCGGCCGACGCGCGCGTCGTGCCGGCCCTGAAGGCGGCGGCTGCCGGCGGCAAACCGGTGCTGCTGCTGACCGCGGCGGCGATCTCGCCGTCGCGCCGCGCCGTGATTGCCGACCTGAAGCGGGCGGTGCCCGGGCTGCAGCACGTGGCGTGGGAGCCGGCGGTGTCGGCGAGCGAGCGCACGGCCCGGCAGGCGCTGTACGGCGACGCGGCCGCGCCGCGGGCGTACGTGGATCGCGCGACGGTGATCCTGGCGTTCGACGCCGATTTCATGGGCGGCATGGAGGGCGCGGTGCCGGCCATTGCCGGCTTCGCCGAGCATCGCCAGCCCACGCGGCCGGGCCAGCCGATGAGCCGCCTGTACGCGTTGGAGAGCCGGCTGAGCCTGACCGGCAGCAAGGCCGACACGCGCGTGCCGCTGCGGCCGTCGGCCGCGGCGCCGGTGGCGTTCGCGCTGGCGAACGCGCTGCACGCGCGCCATGCGGTGCCGCTCCCGGCCGGTCTGGACGCGAGCGTGCTCGCGCCGTTCACGCTGTCGGGGGTGGCGCGGCAGTACGCGCTGGACGGCGCGGTGCTCTCGGCGCTGGCGGACGACCTGGCCGGCGCGGCGCGGAGCGCGCTGGTGCTCGCGGGCCCGTCGCTGCCGGTCGAGGCGCATGCCGCGGCGGCGCTGCTCAACACGATGCTCGACGCCGAGGGACACACGCTGGACGCGGCGTACGCCGCCGACGCGGCGCCGCTGACCACGCCCGCCGAGATGGCCGCGATCACGCGCGACCTCGGGGCGGGGAAGTACGCGGCGGCGATCTTCTGGGAGGCCAATCCGTCGTATGCCGTCGCCGACGGCGCCGGCTTCGGCGCCGCGATGGCGCACGCGCCGCTCACGGTCCGGATGGGATTGCACGACGACGAGACGGCGAGCCGGTGCGACGTGGTGCTCCCGGTGAATCACTGGCTGGAGAGCTGGAACGACTTCGAGCCGTCGGCCGACCTGCTGGCCGTCCAGCAGCCGCTGATCCGGCCGCTCTACGACACGCGGCAGGGCGAGGAGATTCTGCTCGGGTGGGCGCGGGCGCTTGGCGCCCCGGTGGAGGCCGATTACCGGACGTACCTGATGGCGCGCTGGCAGCGCGAGGTGTACCCCAAGGGCGCGCCCGTGACGTTCGACCGGTACTGGACCGCCGCGGTGCACGACGGCGCGCTGCGGCGCGACGCGAAGCCGCGAGCGGCCCGCGTGCTCAGGGGCGACGCGGTGGCCGCCGCGGCGCGGACGGCGGCCGCGGCGAAGCCGGGCGCGGGGCTCGAGCTGCTGCTCGCGCCGGACGTCCGGCTGTGGGACGGGCGGTACGGGAACAACGGCTGGCTGCAGGAACTGCCCGAGCCGGTCACCAAGGTCTGCTGGGGGAACAACCTGGCGATGTCGTCGGCCGACGCCGCGGCGCTGGGCGTGACCGACGGCGACCTGGTGTCGGTGTCGGCGGGCGGGCGCGAGGTGAAGCTGCCGGTGCTGGTGCAGCCGGGGCAGGCGCCGGGCGCGGTGTTCGCGGCGCTCGGCTTCGGGCGGGTGGGGGGCGTGTCGGGCGGGCGCGGGGCGAACACGTTCGCGCTCGCGGCCGACGACGGCTCGGCGCCGTTCCACCGCGCCGAGGTGAAGGTCCGGCGCGCCGGCGGCCGCGAGCCGCTGGTTCGCACGCAGACGGAGTTCGGCCTCCACGGTCGCGAGCTGACCGCGCTCTGGACGCTGGAGGAGTACGGAAAGAAGGCGGGGCCGCCGGCCGGCTCGAAGCCGCTGCCCACGCTGAACGACCCGCTGGAGTGGCCCGACCACAAGTGGGCGATGACGATCGATCTGTCCACCTGCGTGGGGTGCGGCGGGTGCGAGATCGCCTGCCAGTCGGAGAACAACGTGCCGGTGGTGGGTCCCGAGCAGGTGGGGCGCGGGCGGACGATGCACTGGATCCGCGGCGACGTCTACTACGTGGGCGACGGCGAAAACCCGCGGGTGGCGCACCAGCCGATGCTCTGCCAGCAGTGCGACGACGCGCCCTGCGAGCCGGTGTGCCCGGTGGCGGCCACGCAGCACAGCGCCGACGGACTCAACGAGCAGATCTACAACCGGTGCATCGGGGTGCGGTACTGCGCCGCCAACTGCCCGTACATGGTGCGCCGGTTCAACTTCTTCGACTACACGAGCACGATCACCGATCCGCTGGATCTGGCGTTCAATCCCGAGGTCACGGTGCGGCCGCGCGGCGTGATGGAGAAGTGCACGTTCTGCGTGCAGCGCATCCGGAACGGCGTGCAGATCGCGAAGGACGAGGGCCGCGCGCTTCGGGACGGCGAGATCCAGCCGGCGTGCGCGGCGGCCTGCCCGGCCAACGCGATCGTGTTCGGCGACATCACCGACCGAACGAGCCGGGTCGCGCGGGCGGCGCAGAGCGATCGCGGGTTCAAGGTCCTGGAGGACCTGGGCGTCCGCCCGGCGATCACCTACCTGGCCGAGCTGCGCAATCCGGCCGCTCCGAAGACCGGGGGTATTCATGACTGAGGCGACCCTCCCGGCCGCGCTGCGCGTCGAGCCGCTGGTCCAGGGCGACGTCACGCTGGCAGGGCTCGACGACCACATTCGCGGGTGGACGGAGCGGAAGCCGCCCCGCGCCTGGTACGTCGCGATCACGATCACGAGCCTGACGGCGCTGATGGGGTTTGCCGCGATCGGCTACATGCTCTATGAGGGAATCGGCATCATCGGCAACAGCGTGCCGGTGGTGTGGGGGTTCCTGATCATCAACTTCGTGTTCTGGGTCGGCATCGGGCACGCCGGCACGCTGATCTCGGTGATCCTGTACCTGTTCCGGCAGCGGTGGCGCAACGCCATCAGCCGCATCGCCGAGGCGACCACCGTGTTCGCGTTCGTCTGCGCGATGATGTTCCCCGCGATCCACGTCGGCCGTCCCTGGTTCCCCTACTGGCTGGTGCCGTATCCCAACCAGCGCGGGATGTGGGTGGACTTCCGCTCGCCGCTCATCTGGGACGTGTTCGCGGTGCTCACCTACTTCACCGTGTCGCTGCTGTTCTGGTACCTCGGGCTGGTGCCCGACTTCGCCACGCTCCGGGCCACCGCGAAGAGCCGGACCCGGCGGGCGGTGTACCGGCTGCTGAGCTGGGGGTGGGTGGGCAACGCCAGGCAGTGGGTCCACTACGAGAAGGGGTACCTGCTGCTGGCCGGCATGACCACGGTGCTGGCGCTCAGCGTGCACAGCATCGTGTCCATGGACTTCGCCGTGTCGCAGCTGCCGGGATGGCACATGACCATCTTCCCGCCGTACTTCGTGGTCGGGGCCGCGTTCTCGGGGTTCGCCGGCGTGGTGCTGGTGTTCGCGTTCGTGCGCACGGTGATGCAGCTCGAGAACTACGTCACGATGCGGCACATGGACCTGCTCAACCGCATGGTGCTGTTTCTGGCGTGCGTGATGACGTACGCCTACCTGATGGAAGGGTTCACCGCCTGGTACAGCGCCGATCCCTTCGTGAAGTACATCTTCGCCAACTACGTGTTCGGCGATCAATGGTGGGCGGGCACGCTCACCATCTTCCTCAATTGCGTGCTGCCGCAGCTGCTGTGGTTCCCGAAGTTCCGCCGGTCGGTGCCGGTGATGGTGACCGTCTCCGCGGGCGTCACCGTGGGCATGTGGATGGAGCGGTACACGATCGTGATCCTGTCGCTCCACCGCGGCTATCTGCCCTCGTCGTGGGGCATGTACCTCCCGACCCGGTACGACTTCATGATCCTGTTCGGCTCGATCGGCCTGTTCCTGACCCTGCTGCTCCTCTTCCTGCGCAAGCTGCCGGTCATCGCCGCGTGGGAGGTCAAGCCGGACATCGTGTTCTATCAGAAGCAGAGCGCGGAGGCCGGCCATGCCTGAGTCCGTGTTCGGCGTCGTGGGGCTGTTCGACAGCGCCGACGCCCTGATGGCCGCGATTCCCGAAGTCCGGGCCCGGGGGTTCCGGAACCTCCACGCCTACACGCCGTATCCCGTGCACGGAATGGACGAGGCGCTGGACCTGCCCAAGTCGAAGCTCGGCGTGCTGGTGTTCCTGATCGGCTCCATTGCCTGCGTCGCCGCGTTCACCTTCGAGTGGTGGACGAGCACGAGGGCCTACCCGCTGATGACCGGGGGCAAGCCGTACAACGGGTGGCCGGGATGGGTCCTGGTGATGGTCGAGTCCACGATCCTCTTCTCGACGCTCACCACCGGCATCGGGATGCTGTTCGCGTTCAACAAGCTCCCGTACTTCGGCAACCCGATGCTGGGCAGCGAGGCCATCGCCAGCGTGACCCGCGACCGGTTCGCGCTGATGGCGGCCTCGGACCGGGGCGCGCTGGACGTCGCGGGCGCCACCGAAGCCCTGCGCGCCGTGGGCGCCGCCGCGCTCGAGGTGGTCTACGAGCCCGACCACGCGCGGCCCGGCGTCGGCTGGTGGGTGCGCACGGCGACGACCATCGTCGCGGCGTCGGCCGTGGCCGGATTCGGGACCTGGTGGGCCATCCGCGCCTATCCCACGATCAAGCCGATGGTGAACATGGAGGTGCAGCCTCGGCTCGACGCGCAGCGGCCCGATGCCTTCTTCGCCAACGGGCGCGGCATGCAACGGCCCCCCGACGGCACGGTGCCGCGCGCGTCGGTGCCCATCCTCGACACCGTGCCCGACGACGCCGGCAAGTCGCTCATGAACCCGCTGCCCGTGACCGCGGCGGTGCTGGCGCGCGGGCGCGCGCAGTTCAACCTGCACTGCGCGGTGTGCCACGACCGGCTCGGCACCGGGCACCCGTGGCTCGACAGTACGTACCAGGCGTTCCCGGTGGATCTGCAGACCGGCCCGATCCGCGCCGCCGCCGACGGCTACCTGTACTGGGTGATCTCGCAGGGCATCCGCACGATGCCCGGCTACGCCGCCGACATCTCGCCGGACGACCGCTGGGCCGTCGTCCGCTACATCCGGGCGCTGCAGCGTTCGCAGGACGCCCCGGCGAGGGACCTGAAATGACGACCGCCACCCTTCCCGAGACGCCGGCCGCCGGCCGCGGCTCACCGGCCCTCTGGGCCCTCACCGCGCTGGGAGCGGCCGGCATGGCCGCCACCTACGCCGTGGCCGGGCCCGAGCGCTTCTGGGCCGACTGGCTGATCGGGTTCGTGATTCTCGTATGCGTCGCGCTCGGCGCGCTGTTCATCGTCGCGCTCCAGCACATTACCGGCGCCACGTGGAGCGTCCCCCTGCGCCGCGTGCCCGAGCGGCTGGCCGCGCTCACGCCCTGGATCGTGCCCGTGGCCCTGGTCGCGCTGCTGTCGCTCCCCGTGCTGTTCTCGTGGACGCAGCCGGGCGCGGCGGCCGATCCGGTGCTCGCGCTCAAGACGTCGTGGCTCAACTACCCGTTCTTCATCGCGCGCCTCGCGGTCTGCGTCGCGGTCTGGGTCTGGTCGTATCGGGTCCTCGTCACCGGCTCGGTGCGGCAGGACCGAACGCGCGACCCGCGCGCCACGGTCACCATGCGCCGGTACTCGCCGGTGTTCATGATCCTCCTGGCGCTCACGCTCACTGCGTTCGCCTTCGATTGGGTGTCCAGCCTCCAGGCCTCGTGGTACAGCGACATCTTCGGCGTCTACCTGTTCGCCGGCGCGGTGACGTCGAGCATCGCCGCCACCGCGCTGCTCACCATCTACCTCATGCGCCGCGGCCGCCTGGCGGGCGTGACGGGCGACCACCTGTACAACCTGGGCGGGCTGCTGTTCGGGTTCACGATCTTCTGGGGATACATCGCCTTCTCGCAGTACCTCCTGCAGTGGTACGCCGACATGCCGGGCGAGGTGTTCTGGTTCCGCGAGCGGACCACCGGCGCGATGGCGGGGGTGTTCGCGCTCCTCGGCATCGGCCACTTCGCCGTCCCCTTCCTCGGCCTCATCACGCGCAACAGCAAGAAGAGCTGGAAGCGGCTGTGCTGGGTGTCGGTCTGGGTGCTGTTCATGGAGATCGTGGACGTATTCTGGCTCGTGTCGCCGATCCAGGGGCACGGGCTCCATCTGGGATGGCCGGAGGCGGCGTTCGCCGCGTTCTTCCTGGCCGGCGGGCTGCTCGTGGTGACCCGCGCGCTGCGCATGGGAGAGGATACGCCGGTGGGCGATCCGTTCCTCGCCGACGGCCTGCACTTCCACCTCCGGTGACGGACTAGCGCATGTCGAAGCAATCGAAGGGAATCGCCATCGCCGTCGTGGCGTTCGCCGCCGCGATCGGCCTCGTGATCTGGGGCGGGCGCATCGTCCTGCTGGCCGGGGGCGCGCACGAAATCCGGTATCCGGCGGTGGTCGACACCGTCCCCGATCCGACGATCTTTCCGGCGCAGGAAGGCAAGGTGACGCCGGGGCTCGATCTCGCCGCCCTGATGGCCGCCACGCCCGCCGCGCTGGCCCAGGGCAAGCAGCTGTTCGCCGTGAACTGCGTGATGTGCCATGGCGCGGCCGGCAAGGGCGACGGCGCCGCCGCGGTGGCCCTCACCCCGAAGCCGCGCGACTTCACCAAGGCGGCCGGATGGACGGTGGGCTACACTATGGCCAATCTGTATCAGACGCTCACCGAAGGCGTGAAGGGCACGCCGATGCCGGCGTTCGACGCCCTCTCGCCCACCGACCGCTTTGCCGTGGCCCACTACGTCGAGTCGCTGGGCGCGTTCGACCACCACGACGACGTCGCCGCGGAGGTCAAGCAGCTCGATGCCCGGTACCACCTGGGCGAGGGGCCGCGCGGCCCGAACAAGGTCGCCGTACCGGTCGTGATGGCGCACATGGCCGCCGAATTCCGGGCCCCGCCTCCCGTCGCGTCGCCGCCCGCGGCCGACGTGAGCGCGGGCGCCACGCTGGCCCGGCGGCTGGTCCGCGACTCGGCGCGGGCCGCCCGCGTGCTGTCGCAGATCCCCGGCTGGCGCACCGACGTCGGCGCCTTTGCCCGGGCCACGGCGGCCGGCGCGCCGGACGACGGCTTCCGCGCCGCCGTGGCCACCCTGACCCCCGGCGAGTGGAAGGCGTTCCACGACGAAATCGCGAAATTGACGCCGGCGCCGGACACGGGGTCAGCAACAAATCGGAGGCAGTGAGGTCGTAGCACGGATCCATTCGAGTCGGTCCACTTTCTTCCACGGGTGGTGACATGGACACGAAGCGTGCGGCAGCGGCTGGAGTCATCGGGACGGCGGCCATGACGGCGCTCCTGCTGGTCGAACCGTCGATCGGACTGCCCAAGATCGCGATCGGCGAGATGCTGAGCAGTTCGATGTCGGCGCTCTCGTCGCAGACGCCGATGGGGCCCGCGGCAGGATGGATCGTGGACGTCCTCCTCGGGGTGGTGTTCGCGCTCGTCTACGCCGGCGTGCTCGACCGGCGCCTGCCCGGCTCGCCGGTGGTTCGCGGGCTGATCTTCGGCGTCCTCGTCTTCATCCTCGCCCAGCTCGTGTTCGCGCCGCTCACCGGCAGCGGGCTGTTCTCGAACGGCGACATCGTGCTGCTGCTGGGCGGCCTCCTGGGGCACCTGGTCTACGGCAGCATCGTCGGCTACGTGTACGGCGATGCGAGCCGCGCCGCGGCCGGCGCGCCGTGACGCGATCGAGGCGACCCACTTTTCCCCGGGGGATGAACCGATGGACGGACTGAGAGTGTTGCGCAACGTGGCGCTCGCGGCCGGC
>JAGWRI010000096.1 GCA_028876525.1 Gemmatimonadota bacterium
CCACACGGTGGAGGGGGCGAAGATCATCATCACGAGCGACCGGGAGCTGGACCTGGCGGCGGCGGTGGCGTACGAGCACCACATCATGCTGAACGGGGGCGGGTACCCGAAGCGGCACTTCGAGCGGGACTGCCACAAGGCGAGCAAGCTGGTGCACGTGTGCGACGTGTTCGACGCGCTGCGCACCAAGCGCCCGTACCGCGACGCGTGGGAGACCGAGCGGGTGCTGGGCTATCTCGAGGAGAAGGCGGGCTCGGAGTTCGACCCCGACGTGGCGGTGCCGTTCATCAAGATGATGCGGGAGATGGAGGGGCGCGTGCTGGCGACGCCGATCGAGCCGGAGGCGGGCACCGTGGCGCCCGGGGAGAACGTGCCGGTGGACAAGAAGCAGCTGGCGGAAGACTAGTAGGACGGCAGGACCGCAGGATGGGGACACGGAGATGAACAAGCGATTGAAAAGGGCGTTGCCGCTCCGAGAGGTGTACCGCTTCCTGGAGACGGGGCCGGTGGTGCTGCTCACCACGGCGCGGCAGGGGCGCGCCAACGTGATGGCCATGTCGTGGCACACGATGATGGAGTTCGAGCCCCCGCTCATCGGGTGCGTGGTGAGCGAGCGCGACCACAGCTTCGCGGCGCTGAAGGCGACGCGGGAGTGCGTGATCAACATCCCGACGGCCGGGCTGCTGCCGCAGACCGTGGCGTGCGGCAACTGCTCGGGCGCGCGCGTGGACAAGTTCGCCGAGTTCGGGCTCACGCCGCTGCCGGCGTCGAAGGTGGCGGCGCCGCTCGTTGCCGAATGCCCGGTGAACGTCGAGTGCCGAGTGGTTGATACGAGATTCGTAAAATTCTACGACTTCTTCGTGCTCGAAGCCGTGAAGGCGTGGATCGACGGCCGCGGGCCGGGGCCGGGCCGGTGGCGGAAGCTCGACACCATCCACCACATGGGCATGGGGAAGTTCATGGTGGCCGGGCGGACGGTCGCCACGGGGTCGAGGATGCCGTAGGACGGGGGTGTTCGGGCCCGGTGTGCAAGTTTTTCGGCGCATGGCGTCTCATGGGTAGATCAACCCGGAGACGCCATGCGCGCTTCATTAGCAGTCGCGATGCTGACCGTGCCCGCCGCGCTCGCCGCGCAGGGACGCATCATTCCCGTGTGCCCCATGCCCCGGGGAGACGGGCCCGAGCTCATGATCGCCTGCCCGACGCCCGACGTCGTGCGCGCGTCCGGCGACGTGCGCGCCCGGCTGGACGGGCGCGTGATTCGCTACGAGGTCACCGAGCGGTTCCTGAACCGCGGCGGCCGGCTGGGCGAGGCCGATTACCTGTTCCCGCTGCCCGCGGGGGCGGCGTTCCGCGACCTCAAGCTGTCGATCAACGGCCAGCTGGTGACCGGCGAGACGATGGACGCCAACCAGGCCCGCGGGGTGTACGAGGAGATCGTGCGCCGCCTGCGCGACCCGGCGCTGGTGGAGTGGATGGGGTCGGGAATGCTGCGGGCGCGGATCTTTCCGATTCAACCCGGGGAAACGAAGACCGTGGTGGTATCGTACGAGGCGGTGGTGCCGCGCGAAGGGGACGCGCTGCGGGTGGATTACTCCATGGGCCCGGCCGTGCGGCCGGCGGCGGCCGATTACGGCGGGAGGTCGGCGTTCACCCTGCGCTACTCCGACGACGAGCCGCTGGGAGTTCCCTACTCGCCCACCAACGCGCTGGATACGCGCGATTCCTCGGGCACGACGATCGTGCGGGTGCTGGACGGGGGCGGCGACGTCACGCTGCTGCTGCCCCTGCGGCAGACGGGTCGCGCAGCGCTCTCGGTGCTGACGCACGCGACGCGCGACGACAGCGGGTTCGCCATGATCACCATGTCGCCGCCGGCCGAGCACGCGGCGCCGAGCCCGCGCGACGTGACGTTCGTGCTGGACGTGTCGGGCTCGATGAGCGGGCAGAAGATCGAACAGGCCCGCGCCGCGGGCAGGGCGCTGCTGGCCACGCTCCGCCCGCAGGACCGGTTCCGGCTCATCGACTTCTCGAGCGACGTGCGCGACTTCCGCGACGACTTCGCGTACGCCACGCGCGACAACGTCCGCTCAGCGCTTCGCTACCTGGACGGCCTGCAGGCGGGCGGCGGCACGAACATCGCCGGCGCCCTGGACGAGGCGCTGCGCGGCCGGCCGCGCGACGACGGCCGGCTGCCGCTGGTGCTGTTCATCACCGACGGCATGCCCACCATCGGCGAGCGCGATCCGAACGCGATCGCGGCCGAGGCGTCGCGCGAGCGCGGCGACGCGCGGGTGTTCACCTTCGGGCTGGGCGCCGACGTCAACGCGTCGCTGCTGGAACAGCTGGCGCTGGAGGGGCGCGGCACGGCGCAGTTCGTGCGCCCCGACGAGAACGTGGAGCGCGCGGTGGGAATCGTGGCCCAGCGGCTGGTGGACCCGGTGGCGACGGATCTGCGGGTGCGGGTGGAGGGCGGCGGCGTGCAGCTCCGCGACGTGGTGCCGGCGCTGCCGGCGGACCTGTTCGCGGGGCAGGACCTGGTGGTGATGGCGCGCTACACGGGGAGCGGCTCGGGACGCGTGGTGGTCGAGGGGCGGCAGCGCGGGCACGCCGTGCGGTGGACGACCGACGCGAGCTTGGGCCGCGATGCGCGCGGCAACCGGTTCATTCCGCGGCTCTGGGCGGCGCAGCGCATCGGGTACCTGAGCGCCGAGCAGCGGAAGAACGGCGGGTCGCCGGAGCTGGACGACGAGATCCGGACGCTGGGCGAGCGGTATGGCATTCCGACCGAGTTCACCTCATATCTGGTGCAGGAGCCGCGGTACGCGGTGGACGCCGTGGGCGGCGTGCGGCGCGGCGCCATGCCGGCGTCGGTGCAACTCAACGGCGTGGTAGTGACTGGAGTGGCGGGGGGCGTGGCGGCGGCGAACGCGCCGGTGGCGCAGTTCGAGGCGGCCAAGCTGGCGGCGTCGCAGCGGCAGTTGAAGACGACGGCGGCGCTCGACTCGCTCACGGCGGCGGTTCCGTCGCTCGGCGGTGGGGCGACACGCACGGCGAACGGGCACACGTTCACGCTGCGCGACGGGCGGTGGGTGGACGGCCGGCTCACGGATTCCACGCGGGTGGTCCAGGTGCAGCTCTACTCGAAGGCGTACTTCACTCTGCTCGACCGGATTCCGGAGCTGCGAGCGATGGCGGCGCTGGGCGACCGGGTGGTCATGGTGGGGCGGAAGGTGGCGATCGAGGTCGTGGCGCAGGCGCCGGAGCTGACCGACTCGGCGCTGGCCGACCTGGTGCGGAGCTGGTAGCCGGCACGGCGATGGCCGACACGGACCGGCTGTTCCGCGAATACCACGCGCCGTTGGTGCGGTACCTGACGCGCCGGCTGGGCGACCGGGACTGGGCGGAGGAGGTGGCGCAGGAGACCTTCCTGCGCGCCCTCCGCCAGGACCGGCTGGACAACGAGCGGGCGTGGCTGTTCACGGTGGCCACCAATCTGGTGCGCGACGCGGCGCGGCAGGACGCGAGGCGCCGGCGGCATCTCGAGCTGTTGCGGGCCGAGGCCGACGCCGAGCCGCCGATGGCCGAGTCGCCGGCCTCGGCGCTGGAGCGGGCCGAGGAGCGCTCGGCGGCGCGGCGGGCGCTGGAGCAGCTGGCCGAGCGCGATCGCGAAGCGTTGCTGATGCGCGAGGAGGGGCTGGACTACCACGAGATCGCGGCGGCGCTGGGGCTGGCGGTGGGGTCGGTGGGGACGACGCTCGCGCGGGCGAGACGGAGATTGGTCGAGATCTTCGAACAGAGCCCGCGCGAGCAGGTGAGACGGTGAGACAGTGAGACAGTGGAACGGCGGGAAACGGCGGGAAACGGCGGAGCGGCCATGAAGCATCTGGACGAAGGCACGATTCACGCGTGGCTGGACGGCGCGCTGAACGGGGAAGAGGCGCGATACTGCGAGGAGCACACCGCCTCGTGCGAGGCGTGCCGAGCGCTCGTCGCGGAAGCGCGCGGGCTCGTCGCCGGCGCGTCGCGCATCCTTTCGGCGTTGGACGACGTGCCGGCCGGCGTGGTGCCCGCGGGAACGGCGCGGCCGAAAGGGCGGCGCAATTGGACGCGCACGCTGAGTTGGGCCATGGCCGCCGCACTGGTGCTGGCAGTGGGCGTGAAGGTCGGAACGCGGAACCGCGCGAGCCAGTACGCCGTGCCGCAGGCCCCCGCGCCGGTGACAACGTCGACGCCGACGAAAAGCGAGGCGGCAACGAATGCCGTGCAACCGGCGGCTGGGGCGCCGAAGCCCGCCCTGAAAGCCGCGAAGACACGGCCGGGCCCGACTCCGAGCGCGGAGCGCAGAGTCGCGGCCTCGAACTCGCCGCCGACCGCCAAGACCGCGGACGCGGTCGCCGCGGTCGCCGCGGCGCCGGCGGCTCAGCTGTCGGCCAAGCGGCGCGACGTGCAGGGGACCGACAGCGTGGCACGGCAGCTCAAGCTCGGGGACGTGGTGACCACCGGCGTGAGCGAGCCGAGAGCGAGCGCGCGGCAGGCACAGGCGGCGGTGGGAGGAGTATCGGCCACGGCGAATGGGGCCGCGGCCGCCGCAGTGCCCGCGATTCGCGGAGGGGTGGCCGGGAGAGTCGCCGTCGCCGAACTGGACACGAACCTGCCGGGGCTGCGGGCGGTGTGCTACAC
>JAGWRI010000010.1 GCA_028876525.1 Gemmatimonadota bacterium
GGCCGCCGGTGTGCCCGTCGGCGTGCGCCGGCTGCCGGCGGGCGTGCTCACCGACGGCGTGGCGCTGGCGCGCTCGGGGTGGCGGACGGCGACGCTGGGCCGGGCGACCGTCGGGACGCTGCTCCGAATCCACACGTCCCGGGATTCCGTAGGGCATTGCGCGGGGGCCGGGATCGCGCCCGCCGCCGCGCTGCTCGACGCCATGGTCCGGGAGCTGGTCTGATGGCCATCGTCATACTCGTTCTAGTATTGCTCGGCGCGCTGCTGATCGTGCCGCTCGGATTGCCGGGCACGTGGGTGATGGTCGGCGCGGCGCTCGTCTACCACCTGGCGGTGCGGGGCACGGTGGGCATGGCCACCGTGGCCGGCACCGCGGTGCTGGCGCTGATCGGCGAGCTGCTCGAGTTCGGGCTCGCGGCCCGCTACGCGAAGAAGTACGGCGGCTCGCGGCGCGCCGGGTGGGCGGCCATCGCGGGCGGGCTGGTCGGCGCGTTCGTGGGCGTGCCGGTGCCGGTGGTGGGCCCGGTGATCGGCGCGTTCCTCGGAGCGTTTCTGGGCGCGCTGGCCGGCGAGCTGTCGGCGGGGAGCGACCATCGCACCGCGGGGCGCGTCGCCACCGGCGCGCTGCTGGGCCGCGTCGCCGCGGCGGCGATGAAGGTCGGGCTCGGCGCGGTGATGGCGGTGTGGATCGTGATCGCCGCGCTGGCCTGACGCGCTCGTTGACACCCGTCGCCGCCGCGGTAGATTGACTCAACGCCCCGGGCAACCCGGGGCGTTTTTTCTTGCGTAGGGGCTCTGCCCCCGGGAGCCGCATGTTCACGGATGATCGGCGCACCATCGTCGTGGTGGGCGCGCAGTGGGGAGACGAGGGGAAGGGCAAGCTCGTCGACGTGCTCGCCGAGCGCGCCCAGTGGGTGGTGCGCTACCAGGGCGGCGCCAACGCCGGCCACACCGTGGACCTCGGCGACTCCCACTTCGTGCTCCACCAGATTCCGAGCGGCATTCTCCACCCCGGCGTGCGCTGCGCGATCGGCAACGGGGTCGTGCTCGACCCCGACACGCTGTTCACCGAGATCGACGGGCTGGTGCGCGACGGCGTGGACGTCGAGGGGCGGCTGTACGTCAGCGACCGGGCCCACCTCGTGCTCCCCTACCACAAGCTCGTGGATTCCGAGAGCCACGCCAGCCAGGCCATCGGCACCACCGGCCGCGGCATCGGCCCGGCGTACGAGGACAAGATCGCCCGGCGCGGCGTGCGGGTGGTGGACCTCCGGCACCGCGACCGGCTGCAGCTGCTGGTGGAGCAGGGCGTGAGCCACGCCAACGCCCAGCTGCAGCGGTTCGGCAGCCAGGCGCGGGTGACCTGCGACGAGACGATGGCGCTGCTCGACCGCCTGGCCGAACGGCTGCTGCCGCTGGCCGAGGACGTCGGCCTCGTGATCCATCGGGCTGTCGGCACCGGCGCCGCGGTGCTGCTCGAGGGCGCGCAGGGCTCGCTGCTCGACGTCGACCACGGCACCTATCCGTTCGTGACGTCGAGCAACACGACCTCCGGCGGCGCGGCGGTGGGCGCCGGCATCCCGCCGATGATGATCGACGCGGTGCTTGGCGTGGTGAAGGCGTACACGACGCGCGTGGGCAACGGGCCGCTCCCCACGGAGCTCGCGCCGGCCGACGCCGAGCGGATGCGCAGGCTGGGCAACGAATTCGGCGCCACCACGGGGCGCCCCCGCCGCTGCGGATGGTTCGACCCCGTGGTCGTGCGGTACGCCGCGCGCATCAACGGGCTCACCGATCTCGCCGTGACCAAGCTCGACGTGCTCGACAGCTTCGACCGGCTGGCGATCTGCACCGGGTACGAAGCCGACGGCGAGGTGTTCACCGAATTCCCGGCCGACCTGCCGGCGCTGGAGGGCGTGTCGCCGCGCTACGAGTGGCTGGACGGATGGAAGACGCCCACCGCCGACGCGCGCCGGCTGGCCGACCTGCCGGCGGCGGCGCGGCGCTACCTGGACCGCGTGCAGGAGACCGTCGGCGTGCCCGTCACGTACGTGAGCGTGGGCACGCGGCGCGACCAGATCATCGGGCTGGATTGAGGGCGGGCGCGGCAATGAGCGCTGACCGGCCCGACGCGGACCTCCTGATCATCGGCGCCGGCCCCTGCGGGCTGGCCGCGGCGATCTCGGCCCAGCGCGCCGGACTCCGCGCCGTGGTGCTCGACGCGCACGTCGTGGCCAGCACGATCACGCAGTATCCGACCTACGTCCGCTTCTTCTCCGCCGCCGAGAAGCTGTCGCTGGGCGGGCTGCCGTTCGTGGTCGCCGCCGAGAAGCCGTCGCGGCGCGACGCGCTGGCCTACTACCGCGCGGTCGTGCAGCATTTCGGGATCGAGGTCCGGCAGTACGAGCGGGTGCGGGCCATCGAGGGCTCGCGCGGCGCGTTCCGGGTGTTGAGCCGCACGCGCGCGGGCGACGACCGGACGACGCCCGCCGGGGCCGTGGTCGTGGCCACGGGCTACTTCGGGTCGCCCAACAGGATCGGCGTGCCCGGCGAGGATCTGCCGCACGTGACCCACGTCTACCGCGAGGGGCACGAGGCCTTCCAGCAGGACGTCGTCGTGGTGGGCGGCGGCAACTCGGCCGCCGAGGCGGCGCTGGACCTCTGGCGCTGCGGGGCCCGGGTGACGCTGGTGCACTTCGGGCCGACCTTCGACAAGCGCATCAAGCCATGGGTGCTGCCCGACTTCGAGAACCGCGTGAAGGAGGGGAGCATCGGCGTGCGGTGGAACGCCCGCGTGGCGGCAATCGAGCCCACCGCGGTGCGACTGGCGATCGCGGGCGCCGAGCAGCGCCTGCCCGCATCGCTGGTGTACGTCATGACCGGCTTCGCCCCGAACACGGCCCTGCTGCGTGACGCCGGGGTGCCGATCGACCCCGGCACCGGCATCCCCGCGCACGATCCGGAGACGCTCGAGACGGCGGTGCCCGGCGTGTTCGTGGCCGGCGTGGTGGTGGCGGGCCTCGACGCCAACAAGGTGTTCATCGAGAACGGCCGGCATCACGGCGACCGCATCGTGGCCCGCCTCACCGGGCGCCCGGTGCCTCCCCCGCCGAAGTTGAGCGCCGAGCTGGATACCTAGCCGGGCCGAGCGGCATCCCGCGAAGCGTTATAACTTTGAAGGCCCCGGCCGTCCCGTTACAGAGGGGGGTCCCGTGTGGAGCCGGCTGCCGACGGCTCGCGGCGGTCAGTCCACGGCTCAACGCCTTCCGTTTTCCGTTCCCGCTTCTTCCCGCGCCCTATGCCTTCCAGCTCGCATCCCGACGTCATGGAGAAACTCGTGTCGCTCTGCAAGCGGCGCGGCTTCATCTTCCAGTCCTCCGAGATCTACGGGGGCACCGGGTCGGTGTGGGACTATGGTCCGTTGGGGGTCGAGCTCAAGCGGAACATCAAGGACCGCTGGTGGCACGCCATGGTCCGCGCCCGCGACGACATCGAGGGCCTGGACGCGGCGATCCTGATGCACCCGCGGGTGTGGGAGGCGAGCGGGCACGTGGCCGGGTTCACCGATCCGCTCATCGACTGCCGCAACTGCAGGAAGCGCTTCCGCGCCGACGACCCGAAGATCAAGGGCACGCCGGGCGGGCCGGACGCGCAGTGCCCGGCGTGCGGCATGAAGGGCACGCTGTCCGAGCCGCGCATGTTCAATCTCATGTTCAAGACGTTCATGGGGCCGGTGGAGGACAGCGCGGCGGTGGTGTACCTGCGCCCGGAGACGGCGCAGGGCATCTACGTGAACTTCCTGAACGTGCAGCAGTCCACGCGGCAGAAGGTGCCGTTCGGCATCGCGCAGATCGGCAAGGCGTTCCGGAACGAGATCACCCCGGGAAACTTCATCTTCCGGACGCGCGAGTTCGAGCAGATGGAGATGCAGTTCTTCGTCGATCCCGACGGCGACCACATGCAGTGGTTCGAGTACTGGAAGGCGCGCCGCATGGAGTGGCACCGGGCGCTGGGCCTGACCGAAGGGCGGCTGCTGTTCCACCAGCACACGGCGGAGGAGCTGGCGCACTACGCGCGGGCGGCGTTCGACATCCAGTTCGATTTCGGCGGCACGCTCGGCTTCCAGGAAATCGAGGGGGTGCACCACCGCGGCGACTTCGACCTGGGGCGCCACCAGGAATTCTCCGGAAAGAAGCTCGAGTACTTCGACCAGCCGAACAACCGGCGCTACGTGCCGTTCGTGATCGAGACGTCGGTGGGCGCCGACCGGACGGCGCTGGCGGTGCTGGTGAACGCCTATCGCGAAGAGGCGGTGGAGGGCGAGGCCGAGGGGCGCACCGTGCTCGGGCTGCATCCGGCGCTGGCGCCGATCAAGGCCGGCGTGTTCCCGCTCGTCAAGAAGGACGGGATGCCGGAGTTCGCCGAGAAGCTGGCGCACGAGCTGCGCACCCGGTTCCCGGTGTTCTACGACGAGTCGGGGGCCATCGGCCGCCGCTACCGCCGCCAGGACGAGGTGGGCACGCCGTTCTGCGTCACGGTGGACGGACAGACCATGGCGGACGGCACCGTCACGGTGCGCGACCGCGACACGCTGGCCCAGGCGCGCGTCGCCGCCGACCGCGTGGGCGCCCTGATCGGCGAGCGGATCGGCGCGTGACGGCGCTCTCGCTGGACCGCCTCCGCCGCGAGCTGCAGGCGTTCACCGAGGCGATCTCCCGCGAGATCTATCTCGCGCACTCGGGGCAGAAGGCGACGGCCGAGCTGCAGCCTCTGTACGCGAAGTACGCCGACGCGATGAGCGACGAATCGCTCGCGTTGGTGCGCGATGCGTTCGGCGCGGCGGCGCCGGGAAGCGAAGAGGCGCGCGGGCTCCGCCTGCTGCTCGACTCGCAGGTGGAGTCGCAGGCGTCGCGCGTGCTCGCGGCGCTGGACGAGCGCGAGATCGAGTGGGAGGGGCAGGCGATGATCGCCCTGCCCGACGGCGGGAAGGTGCCCTTCCAGCGCGCCGCAATCGACCTCGCGAACAGCAACGACCGCGCGGCGCGGCTCGCCCTGGAACGGGCGCGGGCCGGACTGGTGCGCGCCGAGCTGGCGCCGATGCGGCTGGAACACTTCCAGCGCGAGCGCGAGATCGTCGAGGGGCTGGGCATCGCGCCCGGCTACAACGCGACGTTCGACGTGCTCGCCGGCTTCTCCCTGTTCGACCTGCGCGCCGAGTGCGAGCGGTTCCTGCGCGACACGCAGGCGATGTGGGACGAGGTGTACCCGGAATTCGTGAAGCGCATCCTCGGCATCTCGCCGGCCGAGGCCACGCGGGCCGATGCGCTGGCGCTGATGCGGGCGCGCGAGTTCGACGCCGGCTTTCCCTGGGAGCCGATGCAGGACCGGATCCTGGGCCAGGTGCGCGAGATGGGAATCTCGCCCGACGCCGACGGCCGCGTGATCTTCGACACCGGCGACCGCGAAGGGAAGCGGTCGCGCGCCTTCTGCTCGCCGGTGCGCGTGCCCGAGGAGGTGTACCTCGTGCTGCGCCCCCACGGCGGGCAGAACGACTGGAACACCTTCCTCCACGAGCTCGGGCACGCGCTCCACTTCGCGTACATGCGTCCCGCGCTGCCGTTCGAGTACCGGTGGCTGGGCGACAACTCGATCACCGAGGGGTACGCGATGCTGTTCGACCACCGCATGCAGGATCCGCGGTGGCTGCTGCGCTACGCGTCGTTGGGCAAGAGCGCGGTGGCGCACTTCCTGCGCAGCGCGGGCTTCGAGGAGCTGCAGTTCCTGCGCCGGTACTGCGCCAAGCTGATCTACGAGACGCACC
This sequence comes from Gemmatimonadota bacterium, assembly GCA_028876525.1. Taxonomy (GTDB): domain Bacteria; phylum Gemmatimonadota; class Gemmatimonadetes; order Gemmatimonadales; family Gemmatimonadaceae; genus JAGWRI01. The sequence goes on from JAGWRI010000010.1 coordinate 5,822, forward strand.
TGTACGGCGGCGACGTGCCGTGGAGCGCGCTGCCCGATCTGTACGTGCAGCTGCTCACCGGGGCGACCACCTTCCGCTACGACCCGGCCGACGCGTTCGTGGACGTCGACCCGCGCTACTACGCGGCGCGCTACCTCCGGGCGTGGCAGCTCCAGGCCCTGCTCAACGAGACGCTCGTCGAGCGGTTCGACGACGACTGGTGGCGCAACCCGCACGCCGGCCCGTGGGTGGTGCACGAGCTGTTCGGCCACGGACAGAGGGAGCTGGCGCAGGAGCAGGCGGGGCGCGTGTCGGGGAAGCCGCTGAGCTTCGCGCCGCTGGTGCGGTCCATCGAGCGGCTGCTCGGCTGAGCCGTCGCCCAGTTGCCGGGATGACGAACCCATGACCCGACCCACCGCCCTCGTTACCGGCGCCTCGCGCGGCATCGGCCGCGCCATCGCGCGCCGCCTGGCCGCCCAGTACGACGTCGTCGCCGCCGCGCGCTCGGGCGCCGAGCTCGACGCCCTGGCCGCCGAGATCGCGCGCGCCGGCGGGCGCTGCATCCCGCTCGTGCTCGACGTGACCGACGGGCCGGCCGTGGCCCGCGCGCTGGCCGGCGTGCGCGCCGAC
>JAGWRI010000097.1 GCA_028876525.1 Gemmatimonadota bacterium
CGAGAAGCGCATCTACCCCGCCATCGACATCGCGACCAGCGGCACGCGGCGCGAGGAGAAGCTGTTCCGCCCCGAGCAAATGGACAACGTCTACACGCTGCGGCGCGGGCTGGCCCAGATGCCGCCGCAGGCGGCGATGGAGTGGCTGATCAAGCGCATCGCGGCGACGTCGAACAACGACGCGCTGCTGGAAGGGCTGTAGGAACCCTGTTGACGGTGGGCTGAGGGCTGGCCGCGACCGGACCTCACACCCCCTGCTTCCCCATCTCGTCGTACAACACCGCCACGGCCCGCAGGCCGCGGGTGAAGTTGTCCATGCTGATCCACTCGTTGGGCGCGTGGGCGTTCTCGCCGGGCAGCCCGAAGCCCATGAGCAGCACGGGGGCGCCGAGAATGCGCTCGAAGTCGCCGACGACGGGAATCGAGCCGCCCTCGCCCGTGATGACGGGGGGCTTGTCGAAGGCCGCGGCGAGCGCGCGGCGCGCTGCCTCGTAGAGGGGCCCGTCGAGCTCGGCGCGCCACGGCCTGCCGCCGTGCAGCGCGGTCACGGTGGCCGTCACCCCGTCGGGTTTCACGCGCTCGACGTGGGCTTTCATGAGGCGTTCGATCTGCCGCGGATCCTGGTCGGGAACCAGCCGGCAGCTCACCTTGGCCATGGCCTTCGACGGCAGCACGGTCTTCGCGCCTTCGCCGGTGTAGCCGCTGAGCAGGCCGTTCACCTCGCACGTGGGGCGCATCCAGACGCGCTCGAGCGTCGAATAGCCCTTCTCGCCGCCCAGCGCGGGGGCGCCCGTCTCGGCGCGGAACTGCCCGTCGTCGAACGGGAGGGCCGCGATTTCGCGGCGTGCCCGGTCGCCCCAGTCGCGCACCGGGTCGTAGAACCCGGGAATGGCAACGCGCCCGTCGCGGTCGTGCATCGTGGCCAGGATGCGGGCCAGCGCCATGGCCGGATTCACCACCGCGCCGCCATAACTTCCCGAGTGCAGGTCGGTGGCCGGCCCGGTGACGTCGATCTGGAAATACGCGAGCCCGCGCAGCGACGAGAGGATTGACGGCAACCCGGGCGCGAACATGGACGAGTCGGAGATGACGACCGAGTCGCACGCCAGCTCCCGCTGGTGGGCTTCGACGAATTCGGCGAGGTGGTCGCTGCCGACCTCCTCCTCGCCCTCGGCCACCACGACCACGTTCACGGGAAGGCCCCCGCGCACCTTGAGGTGCGCCTCGAGCGCCTTCATGTGGATGAAGAGCTGCCCCTTGTCGTCCACCGAGCCGCGAGCGAACAGCCGGCCGTCGCGGATGGCGGGCTCGAAGGGCGGGCTGTCCCACAGGTCGAGCGGCTCGGGGGGCTGCACGTCGTAGTGGCCGTAGACGAGCACGGTGGGCGCGCCGGCGCCCGCTCCGCGCCACTCGCCGACCACGATCGGGTGGCCGGCGGTGGGGTGGACCGTGGCGCGCAGGCCGGCGGTGCTCATGTTGTCGGCCACCCACTGGGCGGCCCGGGCCACGTCGGCGGTGTGCTCCGAGCGGGCGCTCACGCTCGGAATGCGGAGGAGGTCGAACAGCTCGCCGCGGATGCGCGCGTCGTTGGCCACGAAGAAGGCGTCGAGGTCGGGAGGAAGCATGGAGGAAAGAAACAGCGCCGGACCGAAGCGGCGCAAGGCAAGCACGGGGCCCGAGTCACCGACTCGGCGACTCGCCGACTTGGCGTCCCGGCGCCTGCTCCGTACGTTCCTCCGATGAAGACCGTCCACCTCGCGCTCGCCCTCGCCCTCGCGGCCGGCACCGCCGCCGCGCAGCACACGCAGGTCGTCGTGCTCGGCACCGGCACGCCGAACGCCGACCCCGACCGTTCGGGGCCGGCCATTGCCATCGTCACCAACGGGCAGGCGTATCTCGTGGACGCCGGGCCCGGCATCGTGCGCCGCGCCGCCGCCGCCGCGCGGGAAGGCGTGGCGGCGCTGCGCATGCCCGGCCTCGACGTCGCGTTCCTCACCCACCTGCACTCGGACCACACCCTGGGGCTCCCCGACCTCATGCTCTCGCCCTGGGTGCTCGACCGCACGGCTCCGCTGCAGCTCTACGGGCCGCCGGGCACGGCCGACATGGTGCGGTTCATCGACTCCGCGTACACGGAGGACATCCAGCTGCGCCTCACCGGCGGAGAGCCGTCGAACAAGACGGGGTGGCGCACGGTGGTCCACGAGATCCGCGACACGGGCGTGGTGTACCGCGACAGCAACGTGACGGTGCGCGCGTTCCGGGTCCACCACGGGGCCTGGGAATACGCCTACGGCTACCGGTTCGAGACGCGCGACCGGGTGATCGTGGTGAGCGGGGACACCCGGCCCACGGACGCCGTGGTCAACGCCTGCCGCGGCTGCGACGTATTGGTTCACGAGGTCTACGACGCCGAGCGTCTGAAACTGCGGTCGCCGGCCTGGCAGGCCTACTATCACCGGTATCACACGTCGACCTACGAGCTGGGCGAGCTGGCCGCCCGGGCGAAGCCGAAACTGTTGCTCCTCGTCCATCAGCTCTATTCGGGCGGAACGGACGAGGACCTCGTCCGTCAGATCGCCACCCGGTTTTCAGGACCGGTGGCGTCGGCCCGCGACCTCGGCATATACTGAATGCTTATGCCCCGTAACGAGAGCATCGTCGCAAGCGCGGTCCAGCGCGAGATCCAACAGAAGCGTCCATTCCATTCCCTCGGCGCCGAGGCCCTGATTGGGCTGCTGCGCACCGCGGGACTGGCGCAGCGCGAGGTCAACGCCATCGTCGCGCGTGAAGGCATCACGCAACAGCAGTACAACGTGCTCCGCATCCTGCGCGGCGCGGGCGAGGACGGGATCCCCACCCTCGCGATCCGCGACCGCATGCTGGATCCTTCCCCTGGCGTAACCCGGCTGCTGGACCGCCTCGAGCGCGCCGGCTACGCCCGCCGGCAGCGTGCCGAGCCCGACCGGCGGCAGGTGATGTGCTACATCACCCCCGCGGGGCTGGAGGTTCTGGCCCGGCTCGACCAGCCGGTGAACGCCTACGACGATGCGGTGGTCGAGATGCTGTCCGTAGCCGAGAAGCACGAACTGATCCGCATGCTGGACGCGATCAGGAAGCGGTGAGCCGGCCCGCGGGGCGTCGCCGAAACGACGCTCCCGCCGCGCCGCCGATTCACCGGCTCACGGGCTCACCCATTTCCCGCTCCAGCCCCGGAAGATCCAGATGCGTCGCTGCGTGGCGACACCGCCGTCGCGGCGCCGGAGGGGCACGAGCGGCCCCTTCTCCGCAGAGCGGAAGAGCGGCGTGAGCACGACCGCCGTGTGGTGCGGGTAAGGCACTTCATCGAGCACCACGACCAGGTCGTCGCCCGGGTGGGCACGTTGCGGGAAGCCCGGCCACAGGGCGTACTGATTGGAACGGCTCGACAGGTTCAGCGAGAAGGTGACCGGGCGCCCGGGCAGATGGAAGGCGAGCTCGGAGGCGTCCTGGTACGTGTCCCCGGCCACCCAGACGTGCACGCCGTCGCCGGCCAGCGCCATGTCGGCGGCATTGACGGCCTCGGCAAGCCCCCCCCACCCGGCCGACCGCGCGATCGGGTCGCGCGGGGCGGGCAACGGAAGCACGGGAACGACGGCCTGGACGTACACGACAGCGGACACGGCGGCGGCGAGGCCGATTCCCCAGTTGCGCCAGCGCCGGGCCACCGGGGTCCATTCGGCCAGCGCCAGCAGCGGCACGGCCGAGATGTAGGCGGGGGCGGGCCAGTTGGCCTCGGCGGGCTTGCGCAGGGCACTCACCACGAACGTCGCCGCGGCGGTCAGGGTCACGACCGCGAGCACGTAGTGCACGTCGCCGGCCGGCCGCCGCAGGGCGCGCCAGACGGCAATGGCGAGCAGCCCGAGCAGGATCGGCGTGACGAGGCCCGCCTGCCCGCCGACCAGGCTCAGCTCCCGCGTGAGCGGCGAACCCTTCGGCGTGCCCAGCCCGTGCCGCAGCTGGAAGCCGAACGAGATCCAGCCGTGATGCGCGTTCCACACGAGCACGGGGAGGAACACCAGCGTGGCGGCCACGCACGCGACGTACGGACCGGGCTCGGCGAGCCGGTCGCGCAGGTCGCGCCGCGTGAGCACGGCCAGGGTCACGCCCACGGGAAGGACGATGGAGGTGTACTTCGACGAGAAGGCGAGGCCGAGGGCCACGCCCGCCGCGGACCACCACGCGAGCGACGCGCCGCTGCGCGGACGGGATTGGAGGGCGCGCACAACGGCGTAGAGCGCGGCCGCGGTGCCGAGCAGGAGCGGGACGTCGGGGGTGGCGAGCACCATCCCGGCCGCGGCCAGCGGCATGACGGCGAACACCATGGCGGCGACGAGGCCCGCCCGGTCGCCGCCCACGCGGCGGGCGATGGCCGCCCCGAACAGTGACGCGAGAAAGCCGGCGGCGATGACGAGAAGGCGGACGGTGACCGGCGAGACCGAGATCCCGATCAGCCCCCCGAACGAGGTCCCGCCGCGGACCAGCGCCGCGATGCCCCACGGGTGGTCGAAGTATCCGGCGGCGAGGCGGCGGGACCATTCCCAGTAGTACGTCTCGTCTGGAAAGAGCGGGATGAGGGCCGAGAACGCCAGGCGGACCAGCGCCGCGCCGGCGAGCACGAATACCGCCAGGTCCCATTCGCTCGCGGGACGGCGGTCGCGCGCCGTGCTTCCGTCGGGCGTCGTCATGCCGCCGGTGGCCGGGCGGCCCTCCGGCGGCGCCAGGCCGTGCCGACCAGGACCGAGCCCCAGATCCAGATCAGCCACGCGACGCGCTCGTTGTCGGTGAGCATCGTGAGCGCGCGCCACGCCACGAGCGGCACCGTCGCCGCGAGGCGCGCCGTGGAGCGGCCGGTATTCGCCACGCGCCGCTCGACCACTTCCGTGGCTTCGAATCCGCGGCTGCGCACGGCATCGTCGATCGCGCCGGCGAGCGAGTCGGGCGTCATGCCGCGCCATCCCGGAAGCAGCATCAGGGTCCACGCCGGCGCGGTGTATCCCCAGCCGTGATTGTCGCTCCCCGCGACGAGGGCGAGGCTGTCGGCGGCCGCGATGGTCGCGATCGTGGTGCGGAGGCGCCGCGTGTCGGTGAGGCCGCGCGGCGAGCCGTCCACGATCTCGATCGCGCGCACGCCCGGCGTTCCGGGCGCCGTCGCCGGGTGCAGGTAGCGCAGCATTCCCGGGAAGGTGAAGATCAGCACCGGCTCGTGATGCGGGATCATGCTGGCCAGCGTGAGCGCCTTGTCGTCGATGTCGCGCAGGTTGGGGTCGGTGAGTCCGCTGAACGTCTGCTGGGCGCCCAGCAGGTTCACGTGCGCGCCCTGCCACACCACCTCGAGACCCTGCAGGATGGTGGTGCCCTCGCCGGCGATGCGCGGGTTGTCGCGCCGGGCCTGCTCGGCGCCCTGCACCGTGCGGTGGTCGGTGACGTAAGCGGCGTCGAATCCGGCGTCGCGGTGCCAGCGGCGGTTGGCCTCGGGGGTGAACCAGGGCGCGCCGTCGTGCGAGTACTTCGTGTGGGAGTGGAAGTCCACCACGATCAGCGCCTGGTTGAGCGGCGGACTCACGACCAGCCGGGCCATCGGGCGCGGCACGACGATTCCCACGGCGTAGAACAGGAGGAGCCCGAACACCGCGAACACGACCGCGCGGGCCTCGCGCACCGGGCTCGTGCCGCCCCGGCGCCAGCCCCGCCGGACGCGCCAGCCCACGAACAGCAGGGCGAGCGTGACGACGATTGCGAGGTGCTGCGGCACGGTCATCAGCGACAGCGTGTCGAACACGTCGCAGAGGGGCGCCAGTACGAGATACGCCGCCGAATGGGCGAGGCTCACCTCGGTCACCGGCTGGAAGTTGGCGGCGTCGCGCAGCGGCTCGGTCATGAAATTCGCCGAGAGCAGGACGACGGCCGTCGTCACGACGGCCCACCAGGGCACGCGGCGGAGCGCGGCGGCGAGGCCGCCGGCGGCGGGCGGCGGGTCGGGAGCGGTGCGGGACTTCGCGGTCACGGCGGGCTGGACGGGCTGGACGTGGATTCGCGCGCGAGCGGTTAGAGTTCGACGAAGTAAGGTACAGTTCCCCTTCGCGGAGCGCACCAATGGCCAACCGCCTGGCCGGCGAGACCAGCCCCTACCTGCTCCAGCACGCCGGCAATCCCGTGGACTGGCGGCCCTGGGGCCCGGAGGCGTTGGAGCGTGCCCGGCGCGAGGACCGGCCGATCCTGCTCAGCATCGGCTATGCGGCGTGCCACTGGTGCCACGTCATGGCCCACGAGTCGTTCGAGAACGAGGCCACGGCGCGCCTCATGAACGATCGCTTCGTGTGCATCAAGGTGGACCGCGAGGAGCGGCCGGACCTCGACGCGATCTACATGCAGGCGGTGCAGGCGCTGACCGGCCATGGGGGCTGGCCGATGACGGTGTTCCTGACCCCGGACGGCGAGCCGTTCTACGGCGGAACGTACTATCCGCCCGAGGACCGCCACGGGCTGCCGTCGTTCCGCCGCGTGCTCGACGCGGTGGCCGATGCGTACGCCAACCGCCGCGACGACGTGCGAACGACCGTCGCCACCCTGCGCCGGATCTACGACACCGGCGTCGCGGCGCCCGACGCGGCGGGCGCGGTTGCGCCCGAGCTGCTCGACCGCGCGTTCCGCGTGATGGCCATGGAGTACGACGTCCGCCACGGCGGCTTTCGCGGCGCGCCCAAGTTCCCGCAGGCCATGGCGCTCGAGACGGCGCTGATCCAGTGGGCGCGGACCGGCGAACCGTTCCCGCTGGACGTGGCGATGAAATCGTTCCGCGCGATGGCGCGCGGCGGGATCTACGACCAGCTCGGGGGCGGGTTCGCGCGCTACTCCACCGACGCCGTCTGGCTCGTGCCGCACTTCGAGAAGATGCTCTACGACAACGCGCTGCTGGCGCGGCTCGGCGTGCACCTGTGGCAGGCCACGCGCGACGAGGAGGTGCGCCGGGTGACCGAGGAGACTTTCCGCTGGGTGGCGCGCGAGATGACGGCGCCCGGCGGCGGCTTCCATTCGTCGCTCGACGCCGACAGCGAGGGCGAGGAGGGGCGGTTCTATCTGTGGACGGCCGACGAGCTGGAGGCGCGGCTCGGGCCCGACGCGCCCCTCGTGCGCGCGTACTGGGGGGTCGAGCCCGGGGGCAACTTCGAGGGACGGTCGATCCTCTCCGTGGCGGGCGGGGAAGCGGAGATCGCGGCCGGCGCCGGCGTGGACGCCGAGCGGCTGCGCGCCGCGATCGGGCGGGCGAAGGCGGTGCTCTACGAGGCGCGCGCGCAGCGCCCCTGGCCGGCCCGCGACGAGAAGATCCTCGCCTCGTGGAACGGCCTCATGCTGCGCGCGCTGGCCGAGGGCGCGCGGGCGTTCGACGACGCGACGTACCGGGCAATGGCGCTGGCCAACGGCGAGTTCCTGTTTCGCGAAATGGTTTGCGACGGCCGCGTGATGCGATCGCACAAGGACGGTGTGACGAAGCTGGCCGGCTATCTCGAGGACCACGCCGCGGTCGCCCTCGGCGCCCTCGCCCTGTACGACCTCACCTTCGACCGCGCGTGGCTCGACCGCGCGCGCCTCCTCGGCGCCGCGATCGTGCGCTGGTTCTGGGACGAGGACGCCGGCGTGTTCTTCGACACCGCGTCCGACCACGAGGCGCTGATCACGCGGCCGCGCGACGTGAGCGACAACGCCACGCCGTCGGGCACGTCGCTGGCGGTGGAGCTGTCGCTGCGCCTTGCCGAGTTGTTCGGCGACGACGGGCACCGCGCGCGCGCCGAGCGCGTGCTGACCGGCCTGGCCGAGGCGACGGGCCGGTTCCCGCTGGCGTTCGGGCACCTGCTGGCCGCCGCCGACCTGGCCGTCCGGGGCGCGGTCGAGCTGGCGATCGCCGGCGATTCGTCGGCGCCCGATTTCGGCTCGCTCGCGCGCGTGGCCGCCGGGCGGTTCGTGCCCTCGCTCGTGCTGGCCGGCGGCCCGCCGGACCGGTACGGCGACGTCCCGCTCCTCGCCGGCCGCGAGGGGCGGGCCGGCCGCGCGACGGCGTACCTGTGCCGCCGCTACGCCTGCGAGTCGCCCGCCACCGACGCCGGCGCGCTCGCCGCCCAGCTCGATGGCGCGCCCCGCGCCTGAGCGCGGGCTACCGCTTCCACCAGGCGGGAACGCTGGCCCACGACGCGGGGTCCCAGAGCCGCGGGTCGAGCGTCAGGTTCACGCGGACATCGCGATAATCTTCCTCGTATACCAGGCGGCCGCCGGCCAGCACCCGCACCTGCTCGGCGAGCCAGCCGCCGGAACGCTCGACGTACTTGTCGAACCGGATGTCCTGGGCCGCGGCGGCGGCGCGATGGGGGGCGATGAGCCGCACGAAGAGCAGGCGGGCGGCGTCCACCCAGAACTGTTTGGAGACCGAGTCGCCGGCGAGCGCGCCCACGACGTACACGGGGCGCCCCTCGAACTCGGCGCGGTGCATCCGGGACAGGTCGATGCCCTCTTCCGACAGGACGCGCGCCGTGTGTGCTACGGGCTGCGTGTAGACGTCGAACCCGAGGACGAGCAGCAGATTGCGCTCGGCCGCCGCCCGGACGAGGGTGTCGGCGGCAAAGGAGTAGGTGCTGTCCCCGCGGAAGATGGCGCCGTGGCGCGTTGGGCCGTCGCCCATGTCAATGCGCAGCTTGCCGGGCGCCGACATCGCCTCGTACCAGGTCTGGACGCGGGCCTCCGATCCGTCGGCCGCGTACCAGGCGCTCCTCTGGACGAACGTCAGGGTGCGGTACCACGTGGCGGCGTAGCGGTCGTGCATGGCGGCGAGGAGCTGCTGGCCGGTGGCCGGCGCCTGGGCGGATGCCGGGGCGGCGGCGAGAAGGAGCGCGGGAAGTGCCAGGTGGAGTTTCATATGTGTTTGCTAATGGCCGGGCGAGTCAGGTCTCGAGGCGGTAGCCCGCCTTCCACACCGTGAGGATGTGGCGGGGTTTGGACGGATCGTCCTCGAGCTTGCGCCGCAGCTCGGCGACGTGAATGTCCACGGTGCGGGTCATGACGTCGGCGCTGTAGCCCCATACTTCCTTGAGCAGTTCGAGCCGCGACGCCACCGCGCCGCGGCGCCGCACGAGGGTGAGCAGGAGATCGAATTCCTTGGGGCTGAGGGCCACGAGCTGGTCGCCGCGCGTCACGGTGCGCGCCGCGGGGTTGATCTCCACCGCGCCGAACCGTTCGATCGGGGCGCCGTTCGCGGCCTCGGCCCGGCGGGCCCTGCGCAGCAGCGCGGCCACGCGGGCCAGCAGCTCGAGCACGCCGCACGGCTTGGTGACGTAGTCGTCGGCGCCGAGCCGGAAGCCCAGCACCTTGTCGGTTTCCTCGCCGCGCGCCGTCAGGATGAGCACCGGCATGTCGAGGCCGTCGTCGCGCAGGGTGCGGAGCACGCGGTAGCCGTCCATGCCGGGCAGCATCAGGTCGAGGATCACGAGGTCGGGCCGCGAATCGCGGGCCTGCGCGAGGCCGGTTTCGCCCTCGGCGGCGACGTCCACGGCGTACCCCTCGATTTCGAGGCCGGTGCGGAGGCCGTAGGCGAGATCGGGGTTGTCTTCGACGATCAGGATGCGGTTCATGCGGGAGATTCCTCCGCCACGGCGGCTTCCGTGGCCGGCAGGGTCACGACGACGCGGACGCCGCCGCCGGGGGACGCTTCCATTGCGCACCGGCCGCCGTGCATCTCGACGAGCTCGCGCACCACCGCGAGGCCGATGCCGCTGCCGCCCGTGCCGCGGTCGGCATCGCGGGCCAGCCGCACGTACGGCTCCCAGGCGCGGGCGCGGTCGGCCGGCGAGACGCCCGGCCCCTCGTCGTCGAGCCAGATGCGGACGGCGTCGCCCGTGCGCGTGCTGCCCACCGTGATCGTCTGGCCCGGCGGCCCGTACTTGGCGGCGTTGTCGAGCAGGTTGAGCATGATCTGCCGCAGGGCATCGCGATCCACCATCGCGACGACGCCCAGCTCCAGCTCCGCGCGCAGCTTCATCTGTCGCGACCGGGCCAGCGGGGCGAACAACTCGAGCGTCTCGCGCAACTCCTTCTCGAGGTCGCTCGGCACGGGCGAGATGCGGCTCTGCCGGCGCTCGGACCGCGAGAAGTTGAGGACGTTCTCGACGAGATAGGTGAGGCGCCGCGCCTCCTGGTCGATGATGCCCGCCGAACGCGTGCGCTCCTCCTCGGAGCGCAGCTTGCCCATGTGCAGCAGCTCGGAGAACCAGCGGATCTGGGCCAGTGGCGTGCGCAGCTCGTGCGACACGCCCGACACGAAGTCCGTGCGCAGCCGCGCCAGCTCCTGCTCGCGCCGCAGCTGCACGAGCGCGATGGCGAGCAGGATCGCCATCACGAGGAGCAGAGCGAGGAGCATCGGCAGCCGCGACGGGGGCAGGCCGCCCACGATCAGCCGGGCGCCGACGTCGGGCCGCAGCGCCACGCGCAGCACGAGGCTCGCGAAGTTCGGCTCGAGCGTGTCGGAGGCGCTGTACATCAGGTCGTACTGCCCGGGCGAGCCGAACAGCGGGTTCCCGTGCACATCGCTGATTCCCAGCGAGAGCACGGAGTCGATCGGCGTGGTGCCAACGAGCGACGGCGGCAGGAGCACCGAGCGGTGGTAGATCGAGTCGAAGGCCGTGCGCAGGAACGGGCGCGGCGGCGTCGCATAGCCGTAAATCACCACCGGCCGCCCCTTGACGTCGCGCGACACCAGGAAGACCAGGAGCTGCGGCATCGCGTCGTGCTCGCCGAGGATCATCACGTACGAGTCGTTGGTGAGGATCACCTGCAGCGTCGACTGTGGCCGCGGCTGCACGTCGGTCGAGCCGTACGCCTTGGGGAGCATCCCGGTGAGCGGTTCCATCCGCTTCACATAGGCCCGGATCGTGTCGCGCGCCCAGCGCAGCTCCTCGGCGCTGGCCGACGTCCGCGTGGTCTGCATCGGTCCGTCGGGCCAGTCGATGCGGAAGAAATAGCGCGTGCTGTCCAGGCACTTGCACCACCAGCCGGCGTAGTTCCGGGCCAGCTCCTCCACCGACTCCGGCGAGATGAGCGACTGCGGGAGGCGCGCCGGATCCACGCGCATCGCCCCCCACATCAGCGACGGGATCATCGTCGTGAGCAACTCGTTCTTCATCCGCTGCTCGAACTGCCAATCGGCGAACGACGCGTAGTCGCGCAGCGTGCGCTCGGCGGTGAGCCGGTGGCCGCGCGCCGCCAGCTGCGCCTCGTAGACGAGCACGGCCGTGACCAGGAGCGCGAGCCCCAGAATGACGACGGTGCCGACGAGCCGGGACGGACGGGGGTGGGACATCGTGGATCCAAATGAAACGCCGTTTTGCGGCGCCAGCCAGCGGGCGCCCGCCGTCTTACCAAAGGCTTACAGCGGCGAGACCGCCGCCGGAGCACGCCGCCGGCGCTTGACGGCAAACACCCGGACCGCGAACTCTCTACCCATGTCTCCCGCCCCGGCGTCGTTCATCCGCGGAATCTTCAACGGCGCCGTGCACGACTCGCTGCTCTTTCCCTACCCCGCCCCCCTCGACCGCCGCGATCCGGACGAGGCTCGCCGGGTCGCGGCGCTCCTCCGCCGCCTGCGCGACATCGCCCGCGATCTCGTGGACCCGGCCGCGATCGACGATCAGGAGACGATCCCCGAGCCGGTGATCGCGGCCATGGCCGGCGCCGGCCTGCTGGGGCTGACGATCCCCGCCGAGTACGGAGGCGCCGGCCTGTCCCCCACCGGCTACGCCCGCGTGTTCGGCGAGGTGGCCCTCGTGGACGCCAGCCTCGCGGTGCTCGTCGGCGTCCACTGCGGCCTCGGCGCGAAGGCCATCGTGCTCCACGGCACGCCCGAGCAGAAGGCGCGCTACCTCCCGGCGCTGGCCCGCGGCGAGACGCTGGCCGCGTTCGCGCTCACCGAGCCGGAAACCGGGTCGGACGCCCAGCACGTGCGGACCCGCGCCGAGCGCGCGCCCGGCGGCGGGTGGGTGCTGAACGGGCACAAGCACTGGATCGGCAACGGGCACCGCGCGGGCGTGATCGTGACCTTCGCCCGGACCATGGTCGAACGGCGGGGCGCCATGGCGCCCCGCCCCACGGCGTTCATCGTGCGACCGGACATGCCGGGGTTCAAGGTTCTCGGCACCGTGCGCAAGCTCGGCATCCGGGGGTCGACGCAGGCCGAGCTGCTGTACGAGAACGTCGGCGTGCCCGACGATCACGTGCTGGGCCCGGTGGGCAAGGGGTTCGCCGTGGCCGTCCACGTGTTGAACGGCGGCCGGCTGTCGCTGGCCGCGGCGTGCACGGCGAACACGAAGCGGATCCTGGCCGAGATGACGGCGTTCGCCGGCGAGCGCGTGCAGTTCGGCCGGCCGATTGCCGATTTCGAGATCACGCAGCGAAAGCTGGCGCGCGTCGCCGCCGACGCGTACGCGGCGGACGCGATGCTCGGCGAGCTGACGGCGATGGCCGGGCGGCCCGACCGCGACGACGCGCTCGAGGCCGCCTGCTGCAAGGTCTTTGCCAGCGAGATGCTCTGGCGGTCGGCCGACGAGCTGGTGCAGGTGGCCGGCGGGCGGGGGTTCGTGAAGCCATATCCCTACGAGCGCCTGCTGCGCGACGCCCGGGTAAATCGCATCTTCGAGGGAACGAACGAGGTGCTGCGGCTGTTCATCGCCCTGAACGGCCTCCAGGGTCCCGCCGGCCGGCTGCGCGAGGTCGCGGTGGCGCTGCGCCATCCGCTGCGCCACCTCGGGCTGGTGAGCGGCTTCGCCGCGTCGCGCGTGCGGAGCCGGCTGGGGGCCACGGGCGCGCTCGACGCGGCGCTCCACCCGCGCATCGAGGGGCACCGCAAGTACTTCGAGCGGCACGTCCGCGAGCTGGCCGAGGCCGCGGAGCGGCTGCTCGGCGCGTATCGGGAGCAGATCGCCGAGCGGCAGATGGAGCTGGAGCGACTGGCCGACATGGCGGTGGAGCTGTTCGCCACCGCCGCCGTGCTGGCGCGCACGCAGTGGCTCATCGCCGAGCGCGGAATCGCGGCCTGCGCGCACGAGGTGGATCTGTGCGACCTGTGCGTGGTCGAGGCCGGCCTGCGGTTCCGCGCCGCCCGCGAGGCGCTGCAGTCGCTGCAGGATGAGACGCGCCGGGCGATCGCGAGGTCAGTACGGGAGGCGGGCGGCTACGTGCCCGCCGACGCGTTGATGGACGGGTCCGAACGAATGGAGTGACATGCGACGCATCTACGACATCTCGACGCCGATCGAGTCCGGCGGGGTCGTCTACCCGGGCAATCCGGACATCCGGATCGAGCTCCAGCAGGCGATCGCGCGCGGGGCGAGCTCCAACGTGTCGAACATCGCGATGGGCTCGCACACCTGCACCCACGTGGACGCCCCGCGCCATTTCTTCGACGACGGCGCGGGCACCGACACGCTCCCGCTCGACGCGCTGATGGGGCCGGCCCTGCTCATCGCCATGGAGCCCGACGTCATGGCGGTGACCGCCGACCTGCTCCGCCCGTACGACCTCACGCATGTCTCGCGCGTGCTCATCCGCACCCGCAATTCGTCGTTCATCGGCGACGGCCGGTTCCACAGCGACTTCACGTACCTGTCTCCCGACGGCGCCGGGTACCTCGTGGAGCAGAACGTGCGGCTGGTCGGCGTGGACTACCTGTCGGTGGAACAGTTCCATTCGGGGCACCACCAGACGCACCGCACCCTGCTCGGACGCGGCGTGGTCATCGTCGAGGGCCTCGACCTCCGCGAGCCGCCCCCGGGCGTCTACGAACTGCGCTGCCTGCCCCTGCGCCTCGTCGGGCTGGACGGCGCCCCGGCGCGGGCCGTGCTGCTCGCCTCCTGACGCGCGGACCTTCTCTTCTCTTTCCGGAATCGATCCACATGCAATTGGCAATGATCGGATTGGGCCGCATGGGCGGCAACATGGTGGAACGTCTCCTCCGCGACCGGCACACCGTGGTCGTGTTCGACCGCAGCGCCGACGCGGTGCAGAAGTCGGCCCGGCTGGGCGCGACGCCGGCGACCGACCTCGCCGACCTGTGCGCGCAGCTCAAGGCGCCGCGCGTGGTGTGGATCATGGTGCCCGCCGGCGCGCCGGTGGACGAGACCATCGACGCCCTCGTGCCGCACCTCGGCCAGGGCGACGTCATCATCGACGGGGGGAACTCCAATTTCCACGATTCGATGCGCCGCGCCGCGGCGCTCGCCGGGCGCGGCCTCGAGTTCATCGACGCCGGCACGAGCGGCGGCATCTGGGGGCTGGAGAACGGCTACTGCCTGATGGTGGGCGGCTCGCGCCGCGCCGTGACCTACTGCGAGCCCATCTTCAAGACGCTCGCGCCCCGCGACGGCTTCGCCCACGTCGGCCCCGCCGGCGCCGGCCACTACGTGAAGATGGTGCACAACGGCATCGAATACGGCCTCCTCGAGGCGTACGCCGAAGGCTACGAGGTGCTCCACGCGTCCAAGACCTTCCCCGGCCTGGACCTCGAGCAGATCTCCGCGGTGTGGCAGCACGGAAGCGTGGTGCGGTCATGGCTCAACGAGCTGGCCGTGCGCGCCTTCTCCAGCGATGCCTCGCTGTCGGCGATCCGCGGGTGGGTGGCCGACTCCGGCGAGGGCCGGTGGACGGTGGCCGAGGCGATCGACCTGGACGTGCCGGCGCCGGTGATCACGCTCTCGCTGCTCACCCGCTTCCGCTCGCGGCAGGAGGACAGCTTCTCGGCCAAGGTGATCGCCGCGCTGCGCAACGAATTCGGCGGCCACGCGGTGAAGGCCGAATGACGGCCCCCCCGCCCCCCCGCCGCGTCGCGGCGCGCCCCAGCCAGGTGCTGCGCTCGATCGGCGCCGAGCGGCGCATCGCCGACCCGTGCACGATGGTCGTGCTCGGCGCCAGCGGCGACCTCTCGCGGCGCAAGCTGATGCCGGCGCTCTACCAGCTCTGCCACGACGGCCTTCTCCCGGACGCCTTCGAGCTGCTGGGCGTGGGGCGCGACGCCTTCGACGACGACGGATTCCGCCAGATGGTGCGCGACGAGCTCGGCAAGTCCGACGAGCTCGAGGCGGTGGACGACGCGGTGTGGGCCCGCCTCGGCCCGAAGCTGCATTACGTCTCGGGCGACTTCGCCGACGCGCAGAGTTACCGCACGATCGGCGACCGCCTGACGGAGCTGGAGCAGCCGCGGCCGGCCGACCAGCGCAACCGCCTGTTCTACCTCGCCGTGCCGCCGAGCGTGTTCGAGGAGATCGTCCGCCACCTGTCGCAGAGCGGCCTCGCGCCGAAGTCCGACGGCCCCGACGAGCGTCCGTGGCGCCGGGTGGTGATCGAGAAGCCGTTCGGCCACAGCCTGGCCACGGCCCGGGCGCTCAACCACCTCGTGCTCGAGCTGTTCGACGAGTGCCAGCTGTTCCGCATCGATCATTACCTGGGCAAGGAGACCGTCCAGAGCATTCTCGTATTCCGGTTCGCGAACGCGATCTTCGAACCGCTGTGGAACCGCCAGTCCATCGCCCACGTGCAGATCACGGTGGCCGAAACGGTGGGCGTGGAGCAGCGCGGCGGCTATTACGAGGAAGCCGGCGTGCTCCGCGACATGTTCCAGAACCATCTGATGCAGCTCCTCGCGCTCACCGGCATGGAACCGCCGGTGACGATGAACGCCGACGCCGTGCGCGACGAGAAGGTCAAGGTGCTGCGCTCGGTGCGCATGATGGGACCGGCGGAGATCGACGAGTCCGTGGTCCGGGCGCAGTACCGCGCCGGCCGCATCGGGGGCCGGGACGTGACCGGCTACCGCGAGGAGCCGATGATCGCGCCGAACTCGGCCACGCCGACCTACGCCGCGATGCGGCTCTTCCTCGACAACTGGCGGTGGAAGGGCGTGCCCTTCTTCCTCCGCTCGGGGAAGCGCCTCGCCGAGCGGGTATCGGAGATCGCCGTGCAGTTCCGCGATCCGCCCCACCTCATGTTCGGCCACGAAACGCGCAAGCTCCTGGCGCCCAACACGCTCGTCATGCGCATCCAGCCCGACGAGGGCATCTCGCTCTCGTTCCAGGTCAAGACCCCGGGCGCGGCGTACCAGCTCGCGCGCCAGGTCGAGGTCGCGCCGGTGGCGATGGACTTCAAGTACCGCGCGGCCTTCGGCGACGCGAACCCCCCGGCCTACGAAACGCTCCTCCTCGACGTCATGCTCGGCGACGCCACGCTGTTCACCCGCAGCGACGAGGTGGAGGCGGCGTGGAAGGTGGTGGACCCGATTCTCGATTTCTGGGACGCCCACCCGCCGGCGCGCATGGAGACCTACGAGGCCGGCACCTGGGGGCCGACCTCGGCCCACCAGCTCATCGCCCAGAACGGCTTCGCCTGGCGCGTGCCCGATCAGGAGTGACCGGCGGCGGCGGATTCGCGCGCCGGCCTAGCGTCGGCCCCCGTCGCCGTCCCCGTCGCCGCCCCGGCCACGGCGGCCGCGGAACGAGGGACCGAAGCCGCCGCGGTTCAGCGACATGTTCGCCGTGAGCGTGTCGCCCCACGCTTCGGTGACGCGCGCCGTGAGGATGTGGTCGAGCCGCGGGAACTTCCGTTTCAGATACGCGTTCCCGTCGCGTTCGATCGAGTCCTGCGACGGCGCGTTGCCGTAGCCGCTGTACAGCGAGTCGAGGGCGTCCATCCCCTGGATCACCTGCGCGAAGGGCGGGAAGCCGAAGCCGTTCAGCGTGTCGAGCTTCGTGTTGTTCGCGTAGTTGACGTACAGCTGGACGCCGCGCGTCTGCGGGCCGGCGCGGGCGAAGGCGATCGTGCCCCGCAGGTTGCTCCGCATGACCGGTTCGTCGAGCAGGTCGCGGTGACGCCAGGCCAGGTTGACGGCCGGATTGCCCGAGATCCCCCACTGCGCCACGTAGCCCTTGACGACGCGAAAAAAGTAGGCGTCGTCGTAGTAGCCGTGCGTGACCAGGAAGTAGAACCGGTCGGCCGCGTAGGGCGACCAGTCGCGGTGCGCCACGACGAGGACCGGGCCCCGCGTGGTCTGGAGCGCCACGCGGAAACTGTCGGGCCCCGGGGTCTGCAGCTCCTCGGGCGTGGGCTCGAGGAGCGGCGACCGGCGCGAGCACGCGCCGAGAACGGCGGTGCTCGCGACGAACAAAAGAAGCGGCGCGATGCGGCGCATCAGGGGTTGGCGATCCCAGCCTCCACGTGCGGAACCTTGTCCTGCCACAGGTAGTGGGGAAGCGCGCGCGTCCGGGGAAAGACCTCGTCGAGCGTGCTCCCGTCGTACAGGCGGCCGTTCTTCATCACGTAGCGGATGGTGTTGGTGTTGCGGATGTTCTCGAGCGGATTCGCCTCGAGCACGACCAGGTCTGCCATCTTACCCGCCTCGATGCTTCCGAGGTCCTTTTCCATCCCGATCCCCTCGGCGCCCAGGATCGTGGCGCAGCGGAGGACGTCGTAGGGTTTCATCCCCCCCATGGCCAGCATCCACATCTCCCACTGGTAGCCCAGCCCCTGGAACTGGCCGTGGCTGCCCACGCCCACCCGGCCGCCGGCCTCGACGACCCCCTTGGAGAAGGCGGCGTGCAGCGGGAACACATATTCCTCCGGCCGGAACCAGCCGCCCGGCCCCGGGCTCCCCCCGGCGCCCTGGCCCCGCCGCCGGGTCTTCTCGTCGATGTCGTTTTCGGGGTGGAAGTGCCGCACCTTGGGATCGTCGTGCACGTTGGTGTTCGTGAACCAGTAGTTCTCGCCGAACGGCGCGCCGTACGAGACGATCAGCGTCGGGGTGTTGGTGGTCCCGCTCCTGGCCCAGAAGTTGACCACGTCGCCGTACAGCGGCGTGATGGGCAGGGTGTGCTCCACGCCGGGATAACCGTCCATGGCGTGCGTCATCTCGAGCTTGAAGTCCAGCCCGCCCTCGGTGGTCGGCATCAGCCCCAGCTCCCGGGCCGCCATGATGATGTACTCGCGCGTGAGCCGGTTGCCCGACATGTACATCTTGAGCGTATTCGTATGGTAATACTCGGCGTAGCGCCTGAGCACGTCGCGGGCGTCTTCCAGCGTCCGGATGTTCTCGCCGCTGAACACCCCGGGGCCGGTGGAGTAGATGCGCGGGCCCACCATGTCCCCCGTCTCCACCTGGTCCTCGTACGTCAGCACCTCGGTGTTCGAGGTCTGCGGGTCGCGCGTCGTCGTCACGCCGTAGGCGAGCATGGCCAGGTACTGCCACACCTGCCCCACGTGCACGTCGGGCACCAGCCACTGTGTGTGGTAGTGCGTGTCCACGAATCCGGGCACGATGGTCTTGCCGCTCATGTCCAGCACCTTGGCGCCGGCCGGGATCGCCACGCTCCCCCGCTTGCCCACTGCCTCGATCCGGTCGTTGCGGATCACGATGTCGGCATTCTCGATCACCTCGCGCCCCCGCATCGTGAGCACGCGCGCGCCGCGCAGCACCGCCGTGGCCTGCGGCACGTCGCGCGTGATGGCGACGACCACGCGGTGCTCCGACGGCTTGTAGCCGGCCGCCTTGCGCTCCGCCGTGTCGGCGCCCGCCCCGCCCCCGCCGCCGCCCGTGCGGGCCGCCGCCAGGCTGTCATCCACCTGCTGGGCCCGCGCCAGATCGTACGTCACGATCGCGTTGCCCATGCCCCAGTACACGGTGTTGCCGTCGGGGCTCCACGCGGGGAACTCGCCGCCGATCTCGGTCAGCTTGCGCACCGGGAAGGCCGCGTTCTTGGGATCGGCCACGACCCGCGGGTCGGGGCCCACCCCGTGCGGCACCGACACAGCGTAGAGGTGCATCCCGATCTGCGCCACCACCCGGTTGCCGTCCGGGCTGATCCGCACGGCCTGGGCGCCGCGCGCCGGCGGATTGTCCTCCAGCGCCCCGGCCACCGTCGGATCGGGCAGGTCGGTGCCGCCCAGCTGCCCCTCGCCGTCCACGCCGCCCCGGCCGCTCGCGGGCACCGTCACCCGCACGACGTGCTTCTCGTCGGTGCCATCCCAGCGCACCGACACCAGCCCCTGCGACGCGCTGTACAGGAACACGCGACTCGTGTCGAGCCGGCTGAACTGCGGCGCGGCGAAGCTGCCGGCCGGCATGATCACCGTCGCATCGCCGCCGTCGGCCGGCACCCAGACGATGTGCCGGTCGAGCCCGCCGTTGAACGTGCCGGCGTTTTCCTGCAGGTCGCGCGCCGAGGCGCGCACCGCCACCAGCCGCCGGCCGTCGGGCGACCAGGCGAGGTCGCGGTAGTACGCCGCTTCGGTGCTCACCTTCCGCGGCGCGCCCCCGTCGGCACTCACGCGATAGATCTCGCCGCCCACGTCGTCGTTCCACGTCACGAAGGCGACGGACCGCCCGTCGGGCGACCACGCGGGCTGGAACTCGCCGGTGTCCATGGCCGCCAGCCGGCGCGGCGTGCCGCCGATCGAATCGACCACGTACAGCCGGTCGAGGATCGTGAACGCCATCCGGCGCCCGTCGGGCGCCACGGCAAGGTCGCGCACCTGGTGCGCCGGAAACGTGGACGCGCTGTCCACCCGGTACGCGAACCGCACCTCGGGCCCCATCGCCACGTGGACGTGCGCCGTGAACGGGATCTGCGCCGCCCGGCTCCCGTCCACCGGCACCCGCCAGAACTCGCCGCCGTACGACACGATGATCGCTCGGTTGTCCGGCGTGAACGCGTACCCGGGAAGCACATCGAGCGGGGCGCGCGATTCCTGGTCGTCGCGCTGCACCGGATAGGCCAGCCAGCGCTCCATGCCCGTCTCGAGGTTGCGGAGGCGGAGTCCCGTCCTGGCCTCGTACCGGGTGCCGTACACGAGCCACTTGCCGTCGTGCGAGATCTCGGGGCGGAATGCCGAGCCGTCGCGCGACGTCGTGACCGCGGTGCGGCCCGTCTCGCGGTCGTACTCGGCCAGCTCGTACTGCGGAAAGATGGCGTTGTACGACCAGTCGCCGGTGCGCTGGGCGTACCAGATGTATCGTCCGTTGGGCTCGAACGCGGCGCCCAGCGTCTTCAGCGTCGCCGGCTCGGTGATCAGCGCCGTGCCGCTGCCGCCCTTGACGTCGAAGATCCAGAGCTTGGCCACGCCCCCGGTGGCGCCGCCCTTCGACACCACGATGTACTGCCCGTCGGGCGAGTAGCGGGGCGAGACGTATTGGTTGTCGTTGCCGCGCGTGACCGCCGTCGTGTCGCTGCCGTCGGACTTCATGGTCCAGACGTTGTCGCCCCCCGAGCGATCGGAGACGAACACGATGCGCGACCCGTCGGGGCTGAACCGCGGCTGGGCGTCGTACGCCAGCCCGTGTGTGATCGCGGTGGCCGTGCCGCCCGCGCTTGGCATGGTGTAGATGTCGCCGAGCAGGTCGAACACGATCGTCTTGCCGTCGGGGCTCACGTCGAGCGACATCCACGACCCTTCGGTCGTGGTGAAGTCGGCGAACCGCGCCGGGGTGAGCGGCAGGCGGTCGGTCAGGCGGGTCGTGTCGGCGCCGCCGCGCCCGCCGTGCTGCGCGGCGGCGGGGCGGGACAGGAGCGCGAGAGCCAGGACGGCGGCGGCCAGCCGGCCGGCGCGGAGGGGGGCTGGGGACATGGGGGTTCCTGTGCGGGTGACGGAGGCGTTGACTTTGCCTCACCACCGTGCCGTCCGCAAGCGCCTCAGCGCACGGCGTCGAAGTCCAGGTACCCCTGTTGCGGGTCGGTGTGGATCAGGCGCAGGCGCACCTTGTCGCCCACGTCCAGCCCGTGTTGCCCGTGCACGACCATCCCCTCGGCCGGCGGATGGAACAGGCGGGCGAAGGTGCCGTGGTCCGAGACGCCGGTCACGATGCCGTCGAACACGTCGCCGATCCGGTGGGCGAGGAGCAGCGCGGCGGCCACCTTGCGCATCGTCCGCTCGACTTTCGACGCGGCGTCCTCGCGCTCGGTGCAGTGGGCGGCGATGGCCGCGAGTTCGTCGTTCGAGTACGGCGCCGGCGTGCCGGCGAGCGCCGCCTTCACCGCCCGCTGGGTGACGAGGTCGGCGTAGCGCCGGTTGGGGGCCGTGGCGTGCGTGTAGTCGTGCACCGCGAGCCCGAAGTGGATGCCGGGGTCCCGGCCCGGCAGGTCCAGCGCGTACTCGCCGGGGCCCATCAGCTTGACCACGGTAAGCGAGAGGTCCGGGAAGCGCACCGGATCGGCGGCGCGCCGCGCGCTCATGAAGTTGGCCAGGGCCAGCGAATCGGGCTGCGCGGGAAGCGTCGTGCCGTACTGTTTGGCGAGGTCCACGATTCTGCTCCACCGCTCCGGCTCGCGGACGACGCGGCGGATTCCCGACCGTCCCTTCGATTCGAGGAACACGGCGATCGCGATGTTGGACGCGATCATGAAGTCCTCGATCAGGTCGCGCGCCTTGCTCTTGCGGGTGAGCGCGAGGTCGACGATCTGCCCGCCCCGCGCCACGGGGGTGGCCTCGAGGGTGTCGAACTCGAGCGCGCCGTGGCGCGCGCGCTGCTCCTTGAGCCGCTGCGCGGCCTCGGACTGGAGCCGGATCTGCGCCGCGAGGCCGGCGCTCGCGGCGACCTTCGCGGGGGCGGGGCCGCCGTCGAGCCACGCGCCCAGGTCGTCGTACGCGAGCTTGGCCTGGTTGCGGATCAGGGCGCGGTAGACGTCATGCCGCGTGACCTCGCCGCTGGCGTCGACGACGGTCTCGATGACGAACGCCAGCCGGTCCTCGTTCTCGTTGAGCGAGGTCAGTCCCGTGGAGAGCCGGTCGGGAAGCATCGGGAACACCTCGACGCCGGTGTAGACCGACGTCGAGTTGGCGTGCGCGTGGACGTCGAGCGGAGAGTCCCTGGACACGAGCGCGTCCACGTCGGCGATCGCGACCAGCAGGCGGATCGCGTCGCCGGCGAGCTGCTCCGCCACCTCGGCCTGGTCGAGGTCCAGGGAGGTGGCGTTGTCGATCGACGACCAGAGCATCCCGCGCAGGTCGCGCGCGTCGGCGGCAGCCGGCGCCGGCGCGGTGAGCTGCGCCAGCTGCTGCGCGGCCGCGGCGGGGAATTGGGCCTCGAACCCGTACTTGGCGGCGATGCGGCGGGCGATCGCGTCGAGGTCCACGTTGCCCGGCACGCCGTGGCGCGGGGGCTGATGACCGTTGGGCGTACCGTGATCGGGAATGGCCGTGCTCCGTGAACGAGGGGCGGGGGCGGGGGAAGGGACGGGGCCGTTGTGGGAATCTCGCGATCCGGGCATGATTCCGGCAATGTCGGAGCCCGATACCCGCAAGACCCGCGAACCGCCCGGCACGCCACCGCCCCAGGGGGAGCCGCCGGCCGAAACGTGCGACTATTGCGGGAGCCGGGACCTCGCGTGGATCAAGTGCAAGCTGGTCTGCCGGAACTGCCGGCAGATCAACAAGAGCTGCGCCGACCTCTGATTCCGGGCGGCTACTCGAAATCCAGCGTCAGGTCCACGGCCGGCGCGGAGTGCGTGAGGGCGCCGACCGAGATCCAGTCCACCCCCGTTTCGGCGATCTCGCGCGCCGTGGACAGCGTGACCCCGCCGCTCGCCTCGACGATCGCGCGCCCCGCCACCAGCGATACGCATTCGCGCATGAGCGCGGGCGGCATGTTGTCGAGCATGATGACGTCGGCCTCGGCCCGGATGGCGGCCTCGACCTGATCGCGGCGCTCGCACTCGACCTCGACGCGGGTGTCCGGCGGCGCCGTCTCGCGCGCCCGGCGAACGGCCAGCGCCACGTCGCCGTCCAGCGCGGCCAGGTGGTTGTCCTTGATCAACACGCCCGACGCGAGGTCGAACCGATGGTTCGCCCCGCCCCCCGCGCGTACGGCGTACTTCTCGAGCTGCCGCCATCCGGGCGTCGTCTTCCGGGTGTCGAGGATGCGCGCTCTGGTGCCGGCCACGGCGTCGACGTACCGCGCGGTGAGCGTCGCGATTCCCGACAGCCGCTGGAGGAAGTTGAGCGCCACGCGCTCGGCCGCCAGCATCGGCCGGGCGTGGCCGGTGATGAACAGGACGCCCTCGCCCGCCCCGAGGCGCGTGCCGTCCTCGGCGTCGATGCGGATGGCGACCTTGGGGTCGAGCGTGCGGAACGCCTCCACGGCCAGCGGCACGCCGGCCAGGACGGTCCGTTGCCGGGTGGCCAGCAGCGCGCGGGCCCGCCGCTCGGACACCACCGTGGCGATCGTCGTGATGTCGTTGTAGGCGCCGTCTTCCTCGAGCGCCGATCGCACGAGCGCCTCCAGCGGCACGCCGACCAGCGGGAAGCGGAGCCGTCCCGTGTCGGGAACCGCCGGAGACGAGAACGGCGTGATCGTGCGCGGCGCGCTCTGCCGCTGAGGCTCCTGCTGGGGCATGGCTATTCCCCCGGATCGCCCACCGGAGCGAGCCCGTGGCTGCCGCCGATCGAGATCATGCGCTCGATGGCGCGGCGCGCGCGGCGCGCGACGTCCGGCGGAACGGTGATGCGGTGCTCGCCGCGTTCGAGCGCACCGAGCACCTTGGGCAACGTCGTGACCTTCATGTACGCGCATGTCGCGCGATCGTTCGCCGGATAGAATTTCTTGGTGGGATTTTCACGGCGCAGCCGGTAGAGGATTCCCACTTCCGTGGCCACCACGAATTCGTCGGCGCTCGACTCGGCGGGACGGCGGATCATCCCCTCGGTGGACAGGATCTCCACGCCGTCGGTCGCCACGTCACCCGCCGAGAGCGCCTCGAGCACCGACGTCGAGCAGCCGCACTCGGGATGCACGAGAAATTCGGCGCCGGGGTGCGCGGCGCGCGACGCGGCGATGTGCGCCGGGTCGATCCCGGCGTGCACGTGGCACTCCCCCATCCACACGTGCAGGTTCGTCCGCCCCGTCATCCGCCGCACGTGCGCCCCCAGGAACATGTCGGGGAGGAACAGGATCTCCCGATCCGCCGGGATCGCGTTCACCACGTCCACCGCATTCCCCGACGTGCAGCAGTAGTCGCTCTCCGCCTTCACTTCGGCAGTAGTGTTTACGTATGACACCACCACCGCGCCGGGGTGCTCGGCCTTCCAGTCGCGGAGCTGGCCGGCGTCGATCGTCGCGGCCAGCGAGCAGCCGGCCGCCAGGTCGGGGAGCAGCACCGTCTTGCCGGGCGAAAGGACGGCCGCGGTCTCGGCCATGAAATGCACCCCGCAGAACACGATCACGTCGGCGCCCGTGCTCGCCGCCTCCCGCGACAGCCCCAGCGAGTCGCCCACGTAATCCGCCACGTCCTGCACTTCGGGCCGTTCATAGTTGTGGGCGAGGATCACGGCGTTGCGCCTGGCGGCCAGGGCACGGACCTCGTCGTGCAGCTCGGCGAGCGCGGGGTCGGACGGACGGACCGGAGCAGGGGCCATGTCCTGCATATTAGCCGGGTCGCCGTCGCCGTGTGGCCGGGGCCCGGGGCTCGACCCGCCGGCTCGCGCCCCCGCCGGATCACAATTCGATGTGCCGCCCCCTCCACGCCCCCGCGGCCCGCGGGAAATCGCTCCGGAAGTGCCCGCCCCGCGACTCGCGGCGCCGGAGCGCCGATCTGGCGATCAGGCTCGCCGTCTGGATCAGATTCGCCTCCTCGGTCGCGCCCTCCGGCAACCGGGCCTCGATGTCCCCCAGCGTCGCCAGCGCGCTCTGGAGCCCCGCCCCGCTCCGCACGATTCCGGCGTACTGCCACATGATCATCCGCACCAGGTCGGCCGCCACCTGCGCCGCCCCGCGATCGCGCAGCACCGGCACGCTCCACCGCGCCCTCCGCGGCAGCCCGGCCAGCGCCGGCATCGCCGCCATCCGCGTCGCCACCCGCTCGGCGAACACCAGCCCCTCGAGCAGCGAGTTCGACGCCAGCCGGTTGGCCCCGTGCACCCCCGTGCGCGACACCTCGCCGCAGGCGAACAGCCGCCGCAGCGTGGACTGCCCGTGCAGGTCGGTGACCACGCCGCCCATCATGTAGTGCGCCGCCGGCGTCACCGGCACGAGGTCGCGCCGCGGGTCGATGCCGCGCGCCTTGCAGATCGCGTCGATGCCCGGAAACCGCGTGGCGAACGACCGGCCCAGCCGGCGCGCGTCCAGGAACACGCGGTGCCCGGCCCGCTGCTCGCGGAAGATCGCCCGCGCCACGACGTCGCGCGGGGCCAGCTCGGCCAGCGGGTGCTTCCTGGCCATGAACCGCGCGCCACGGTCGTTCACGAGCGTCGCCCCTTCGCCCCGCACCGCCTCGGAGATGAGTTGCAGCGGGTTCTCCGGCGTGTCCAGCGCCGTGGGGTGGAACTGAACGAACTCCATGTCGGCCAGCGTCGCCCCGGCGCGGTGCGCGATCGCGAATCCGTCGCCGGTGGCGACCACGGGATTCGTCGTGTAGCGGTACACCTGTCCCAGCCCGCCCGTGGCCAGCACGGTGGCATCGGCCACGATCTCGGTGGCGTGCCCCTTCACGCTCGCCCGCACGCCCAGCACGGCCCCGCGCGACACGATGAGGTCCAGCACGCGCGCCTTCTCCACCACCTTGATCCGGCGCGTGTGGCGCACGTGCTCGATCAACGTGCGCGCCACCTCGGCCCCGGTCTGGTCGCCGTGCGCGTGGACGATCCGCGACGCCGAATGCGCCGCCTCGCGGCCCAGGACCAGTCGGCCCGCCGGATCGATGTCGAACTCGGCGCCCGCCGTCTGCAGCTCGCGGACCCGCTGCGGCCCCTCCTCGACCAGCACCTGAACGGCGGCCGCGTCGCAGAGCGCCGCGCCGGCCGCCAGGGTGTCGCGCCGGTGGAGCTTCGGGGAGTCGCCGGCCCCCAGCGCCGCCGCGATGCCCCCCTGCGCATACGCCGTGGCGCTGTCGAACAGCGACCGCTTGGTGAGCAGCAGGACGGCGCCGTACTGCGACGCGCGCCAGGCCGTGGCCAGCCCGGCCACCCCGCTCCCCACCACGAGAAAGCGCGTTCGGATCCGTTCCGCCATGAAGATGGAATCAACCGCCCGCGTCAGCCTTGCGGTACCCCGGCCCGGCGCAAGATTCAGGGACATGCGGAAGCTGCTCATGCTCATGGGCGTGCTGCTGGCCGCCCATGTGGTGCTGCTGTTCGTGCACCCCGCGGGCGCCACGTCGCCGACCATCGACCCCAACGCCGTCAACATCGGCATCGTGTTCGACGTCGGCGGCCGCGGCGACAAGTCGTTCAACGACGCCGCCTACCTGGGCGCGGAACGTGCCGAGAAGGAACTCGGCGTCCACGTGCGGTTCATCGAGCCCGGCGACGGCTCCGACCGCGAGGCCGGGCTCCGCATTCTGGCCGCCGAGGGCATGAAGCTCGTCGTCGGCATCGGCTTCATCTTCACCGACGACCTGAACCAGCTCGCCAGGGAATATCCGAACACCGACTTCGCCGGCGTGGACTATTCGGTGGCCACCGACAGCGCCGGCAATCCCATCCCGCCCCCGCCCAATCTCGCCGCTCTGAAATTCCGCGAGGAAGAGGGGTCGTTTCTCGTCGGAGCGCTGGCCGCGATGGTCGGCCATTCGAAGAAGCTCGGGTTCATCGGCGGTATGAACTCGCCGCTCATCCAGAAGTTCCAGGCCGGCTACGCCGCGGGCGTGCATTACGTCTGCCCCGACTGCCAGGTCATCGCGCAGTACGCCGGCGTGACGCCGGACGCGTTCCGCAACCCGGGCGTCGGCAAGGAACTCGCCCTGGCGCAGTACCAGCAGGGCGTGAACGTCATCTTCCACGCGTCGGGCTCCACGGGACTCGGCGTGTTCGAGGCGGCGCGCCAGACGGACCGGTTGGCCATCGGCGTGGACGCCGATCAGTACTCCGAAGCCCCGGGGCACGTGCTGACCTCGATGGTGAAGGGCGTGGACGCGGCGGTGTTCGACGCGATCAAGCGCGTGAAGGACGGCACGTTCAAGGGCGGGATCTACACCTTCGGTCTCGCGCAGAACGGGGTTCGCTACGTGTACGACGAACACAACCGGAACCTCATCCCCGACAGCGTCCACGCGCGGCTGGAGCAGATCCGCGCCGACATCATCGCCGGCAAGATCAAGGTGCCGAGCACGCTGGGCGCCGCGCCGTGACCGGGCCCGCCGCGGGGTTCGCCGTCCGCCTGACGGGAATCGAGAAGTCGTTCGGGCCGGTGCGCGCCAACCGGGGCGCGTCGCTGGCCGTCGCGCCCGGCGAGATCCACGCCCTCGTGGGCGAGAACGGCGCCGGCAAGTCCACGCTCATGCGCGTGCTGAGCGGCATGTACGCCCCCGACGCCGGGACGATGGAGGTCGACGGGCGCGACGTCACCGGCTGGAGCACCGCCCATGCGATCGCCGCCGGCGTGGGCATGGTGCACCAGCATTTCATGCTCGTTCCGCCGCTCACGGTGGCCGAGAACATCGTGCTCGGCCGCGAGATCACGTCGCATGGGCAACTCGACCGTGCCGGCGCCGAGCGGGCGGTCGCCGAACTGTGCGCGCGCACGGGGCTGGTCGTGGCGCCCGGGCGCCGGGTGGCCGATCTCTCCGTGGGCGAGGCCCAGCGCGTGGAGATCCTCAAGACGCTCTACCGCGGCGCCAAGCTCCTGATCCTCGACGAGCCCACCGCGGTGCTCTCGCCCCCCGAGGTGGACGAACTGTGGCGCGTGCTGGCCCGCATGCGGGCGGGCGGCGACACGATCGTCCTCATCACGCACAAGCTCGATGAGGTGATGGAGATCTCCGACGCCGTGACCGTCATGCGCCACGGCGAGACGGTGGGGCGCGTGGCCACGCGCGAGACCTCGCCCGCGGCGCTGGCCCGGATGATGGTGGGACGCGAGGTGGCGCTGGCCGGCGCCGCGCCCCTTCCCCCCGCTCCCGCGCACACCGCCACCTCCGCCGATCGCCCCGCCCTCGAGGTCCGCGAGCTCACGGTCGCCGATCCGCGCAAGGCGCGCGCCGTGGATGCGGTGAGCTTCACCCTGGCCCCGGGCGAGATCCTCGGCGTGGCCGGCGTCGAGGGGAACGGGCAGACCGAGTTGGTCGAGGCCATCGCCGGCCTCCGCCCGGCGCGCGCCGGCGCCGTGCTCCTCGACGGCCGCGACGTCACCCGGCTCACCGTGCACGAGCGCGGCGCGGCCGGGCTGTCGCACATCCCCGAAGATCGGCAGCGCCGCGGCCTCGTCCTCGACTACTCGATTGCCGACAACCTCGTCCTCGGACAGCAGCGGCTCTACACGCGCCGCGGCGCCCTCGACGGGGCGCGCATCGCCGACAACGCGCGCCGGCGCATCGAGCAGTTCGACATCCGCCCGGGCGATCCGGCGGCGCCCGCCCGCACGCTCTCCGGCGGCAACCAGCAGAAGATCGTCGTCGCGCGCGAAATGGGACGCGACTTCTCCGTGCTCCTCGCCGCCCAGCCCACCCGCGGCGTGGACGTGGGCGCGATCGAGTTCATCCACGCCCAGCTTCGCGCGGCGCGCGGCGCGGGCAAGGCCATCCTGCTCGTGTCGGCCGACCTCACCGAGATCCTCGCCCTCTCCGACCGCATCGCCGTGATGTACGGCGGCCGGTTCGCGGCCGTGCTGCCGCGCGCCATGGCCACCGAGGAAGTGCTCGGCGCCTACATGACCGGAGCCGCGGGGCAGGCCGCATGAACGGCCGCCTCCGCGCCCAGCTCGAGGAGACGATCCTCCCGCCCATCGTCGCCCTGCTCATCGCCGCGCTCGTGGGCGACCTGCTGATCCTCGTGTACGGACAATCGCCCGCCGCCGTCTACCGGCTGCTCATCCAGGGTACCTGGGGCAACGCCTACGGGCTGGGCCAGGTGCTGTACAAGACCACCACGCTCACCTTCACCGGCCTCGCCGTGGCCATCGGGCTGCAAGCCGGCCTGTTCAACATCGGGGCCGAGAGCCAGCTCGCCGCCGGTGGTTTCGCGGCCGGCGTCGTGGGCGCGATGCTCCCCGCCGGCATCCCGTCGGTCGTCCTCCTGCCGCTGTTCATCGCCGCCGCCGCGATCGGCGGCGGGCTCGTGGGCGGCGCGGCCGGAGCGCTCAAGGCGAAGTGGGGTGCGCACGAGGTGATCACCACGATCATGCTCAACTTCGTCGTGCTCGCGCTGCTGAACTACCTCACCGTGGCGCACTTCAAGGTGTTCGACACCCTGCACACGGCCGACATCCGGAGCGGCGCGCTGCCCCGGCTGTCGGCGGTGGTCCCGGCGTTCCACGGCTCCGCGGCCAACGTCGTCCTCGTGCTCGCGCTGGCTGCCGTGGCGGCCGCCTGGTGGTATCTCTACCGCTCGCGCGCCGGCTACGAGTTGCGCGCCGCCGGGCTGCAGCCCGGAGCGGCCGAGTACGGCGGCGTGAAGGTGTCGCGCGTCTGGTGGCAGGCCATGCTGCTCTCGGGCGCCGTCGCCGGGATCGGCGGGCTCAACTTCGTGCTCGGCTACAAGCACTATTACGAGGACAGCTTCGCCAGCGGGATGGGCTTCCTCGGCATCGCAGTCGCGCTCGTCGGACGCAACAACCCGCTCGGCGTGTTCCTCGCGGCGCTCCTCTTCGCGACGCTGTCGCAGGGCGGGCTCGCCGTGAACGCGGTCGTGCCCAAGCAGATGGTGGAGGTGCTGCAGGCCGTGGTCATCATCGCCGTCGCGACCTCGGTGCCCGAGGTCCGCCGCCTGCTGCGCGGCGCGCGCCGGAGCGCCGCAACGTGATCTTCCTCGCGCTCGTCGCCCAGACCGTCCGCATCTCGATGCCCTACCTGTTCGCGTCGGCGGGCGGCGTGCTGTCGGAGCGGTCGGGGCTCATCGGCCTCGGTCTCGAGGGCTACATGCTCGCCGGCGCGTTCACCGCCGCGCTCGGCAGCTACTACGGCCAGAACCCGTGGGTCGGCGTGATCGCAGGGGTCGGCGGCGGCATGGCGCTCGCCCTGCTCTACGCGCTCTGCTCGATCCGCTACAAGGCCGACCAGGTCGTGGTCGGCGTGGCCATCAACCTGCTCGCCGTCGGCGCCACGCGGTTCTTCCTCCGGCTGGTGTTCAGAAGCTCGTCCAACTCTCCCCGGGTGCCGGGATTCTCGGTGGTCGAGACCGGCACCGGGTTCCTCGCGCTGGCGCACAACCCACTGATCTGGATGGGCGCGCTGAGCATCCCGGCCGTCGCCTGGCTGCTCTACCGCACGCCGTTCGGGCTGCGGGTGCGCGCCGTGGGCGAGCACCCGGGCGCCGCGCTGTCCGTCGGCGTGCCGGTGCCCAAGGTCCAGTGGATCGCCGTCGCGCTGTCGGGCGCCCTCGCCGGACTCGGCGGCGCCTACCTGGCCCTCGACCAGCACCAGTTCAGCGACCAGATGACGGCCGGCCGCGGCTTCATCGCGCTCGCGGCCGTGATTTTCGGCCGCTGGGATCCGGTCCGCGTCGGCTTCGCTTGTTTGCTGTTCGCGGCCGCCGAGACGATGGAAATCCGCCTGCAGGGAACGTCCCAGATCCCCGGGCAGTTCGTGCAGATGATCCCGTACCTGCTCACCATCGTCGCCCTGGCGGGCGTAGTCGGGCGGGCGGTGCCGCCGGCCGCGCTGGGCAAGTCCGGAGACTAGCTCCCCCCGTCTTCCTGCCCAAATCCGGACATTCCCCGGTTTGTCAGAGCGAGCGCCGGCTATTTGATTAACGCATCAACCTTTTCCCGTTGACTTCCTTGCCCGCTCCCTCCCGGTCCAGCAGCAACACGCCCGTCGGCAAGCTCGCCGTGCTCATGATCACGGCCTTCATCGACATGGTGGGGCTGCTGATGGTGGTTCCGCTGCTGCCGTTCTACGCGGAGCGGCTGGGCGGGACGGGACTCGTCGTCGGGCTGCTCGTGTCGTCGTACGCCGTGGCGCAGCTCATCAGCGCGCCGTTCTGGGGTCGGCTGTCCGACCGGCACGGACGCCGGCCGGCGCTGCTCGTGGGGCTTGGCGCGGCCGCCGTGGCCTACGTGATCTTCGCCTACGCGAGCTCGCTCTGGCTGCTCTTCCTGTCGCGCATCGTGCAGGGCGCAGGGGGCGGCACGGTGAGCGTCGTGCAGGCGTACGTGGCCGACGCGACGCGTCCCGAGGACCGGGCGCGGAGTCTCGGACTGCTGTCGGCCGCCACCAATCTCGGGGTCGCGATCGGCCCGGTGCTCGGGTCGCTCAGTCTCGCCGCGGTCGGCACGCACGCCCCGGGGCTCGCCGCGGCCGCGCTCTGCCTGGCCAACATCCTGTTCGCCATGCGCTACCTGGACGAGTCGCGGGACATGGCGGAGGCGCGGTCGCGGCCGCACGCCAAGGGCCGCTCCCGCGAGGCGATCCTGCGCGTGGTGACGCATTCGGCCGAGCCGGCGTCGCGCCTCATCTGGATCTATGCGCTGGGAATGGGCGCGTTCCAGGGCGTGACGGCCATTCTCGCGCTCTTCCTCGCCGCCCGATTCGGCGTTACCGCCAAGACGATCGGCTATTTCTTCCTCTACATCGGGGTGATTTCGGTCATCGCGCGGGCCGGCATTCTGGGTCGCGCGGTGGAC
Source organism: Gemmatimonadota bacterium (assembly GCA_028876525.1). GTDB lineage: Bacteria > Gemmatimonadota > Gemmatimonadetes > Gemmatimonadales > Gemmatimonadaceae > JAGWRI01. The sequence continues at coordinate 31,604 of JAGWRI010000097.1, forward strand.
CGGTTCGGCGAGGCCCGGCTGTCGCGGCTCGGCGCCACGCTCCTGGGAGCGGGGCTGTTGATCATGCCGTTCACGCATCGCATGGCGGACCCGCACGTCGTCACGACGCTGTTCGGCGGCCGCACGCCGACGGGCCTCCTCGCGCTCATCCCGTACGCCCCGCTGGCCATCGCGGTCGCGCTGCTGCCGCTGGGCACCGCGTTCACCTTTCCCTGCGTCACGGCGCTGCTGTCGCGCGTCACGCCCAGTCACGAGCGCGGACTGTACCTCGGCGTCCAGCAGACCTTCGGCGGCATGGCCCGCGTCGTGTTCCCGATCCTGGCGGGCTGGATGTTCGACCACGTGATTGAGCTGCCGTTCCTGGTCTCGGCCGCGCTCGCGCTTTCCACGATCTTCCTGGGTCTGGGAATGGAGAGCTACGTGAAACCGGTCGTGGTCGCGCCGGCACCGGCGGCCGACGGCTGACCGGCGCCCCCGCGGAGGGGGCGCGAACTCAGGAGTTCTGATCCGCGCCCGGCTCGCTGGCCAGCACGGCCTTCGCGATCTCCACCATCGGCACCGAGCGGTCCTGGCTCGTGCGCTGCAGGATGCGGTAGGCCTCCTGCTCGGACGACCCGGTGCGCCGCATCAGGATGCCCTTGGCGCGCTCGATCGTCTTGCGGTTCTCGAGCGCCTGGCGGGCGCCCTCGGCGTCCTTGCGCGCCGACGCCAGCTCCTTGGCGCGCGTCGCCGCGAGGCGGATCGTCGAGTCGAGCACCCGCGGCGGGGCCGGCTTGGGCAGGAACGCGATCGCCGCCGTGGCCGCGACGTCATGGTCGCTCAGGGTGAGCGCCTGGTCGCCGCTGAACAGCACGACCGCCACGCCCGGCGTGCTCCGCGTGATGACCTCGGCCGCCTCGATCCCCGACCCGTCCGGCATGTGCACGTCCAGGAGCACGACGTCGGGCACGAGCTCGAGGGCGCGCTCCTGCGCCTCGCGGCCCGTGCCGACCTCGGCGACCACGATGTGGCCCAGGGCCGACAGCAGCTCGACTAGCAACGACCGAGCGTTGGCGTCGTCCTCCGCGACGAGTATCCGGATCTGCGGGGTGCCTTCAGTCATTCCGACAAAATTAGGGGCGGACCGCCTCAGTGCGCCAGCGTGATGTTGGCACCCGATGCCACCTGAGCCAGCAGGTCGGACGTTCTGACCGGCTTACGGAGCAGGAAATCGGTGGCGCCGGTGTTGCCCCGGGGCTCCCACCCCGTGACGACGCCGATTCGCAGGTCGGGCCACCGGTTGCGCGCATGGGTCACGAGGTCCCACCCGCTCCCGTCCGGCAGTCCGATGTCGGTGACCAGGACGTCATAGGGCGTTTCGCCCCCGTCGCCGAGGCGCGTCATCGCGTCCTGGACGGTGGTCACGGCGGCGACGGTATGTCCGTCGCTCTCCAGCAAGGCCTGCATGAACTCGCGGCTGTCGGGGTGGTCCTCGACCAGGAGGACGCGGCGCGGGAGCCGCCGGGCGGGCGCGGCCGCCGGCGTGGCGGCGGCCTGATCGGCGCCCTCCGGAAACAGCAGCCGGATCGTCGTGCCCTTGCCGGGCGCCGACTCGATCTCGGCCCGCCCGCGGTGGCGCCGGACGATGCCGTACACCTCGGCCAGTCCCAGACCGGTGCCGGCCTGTCCCTTGGTCGTGAAGAACGGCTCGAACGCCCGTTCGCGCACCTCGTCGGACATACCGATGCCGGTATCGCGCACCTCGAGCGCCACCTCGCCGTTCCTGGTGCGGGTGACGATCCCCAGCGTGCCGCCGACGTGCATCGCGTCCAGCGCGTTCTGCACGAGGTTGAGCAGCGCTTCGCGGATCTCGCCGGGAATGCCGCGGATCACGGCCCGGGGCGCCATCTGCCGATCCAGCTGGATCGTGCCGCCGCGCGCCCGTTCGGCCCACAGCGGCCGCGTCATCGCCACCACTTCGTCGCACACCGCGACCAGGTCTACCAGCTCCTCGCCCACCCCCTTCATCGGCTCCTGGCGGATGAACCGGCCCACCCGCGCCGCCGTGGCGGCCCCCGTCTCGGCGGCCTTGGCGATGCGCACGGCGTAGTCGCGCACCGCGGCCGGATTCTCGGCGTTGGTCTCCAGCAGATACGCGGCCGCCATGATCGGGTTCAGTGCGTTGTTGACGTCGTGCATCACGCCGGCGGCGAGCTGCCCCACCGCGGCCAGCCGGCGTTCGCGCGACCGCGCCTCCTGCAGCGCCAGCACCTCCTGCGTGCGTTCCTGAACCATGCGCTCCAAACGCTCGGCTTCCGTCGACACCCGCTCGTAGAGCTCCGCCGTCCGCCGCGCCTCCTGCTCCAGCTGCTGCTGCAGCTGCGTGCGGAACGTGACGTCGCGCTCCACGGTGACGGCGCCGCGGATGCGTCCCTGCTCGTCGTACAGCGGGTTGGCGTTGACGTCGATGATCATGCTGCCGTCGGGGCCGCGGCGGACTTCCAGCCGCTCGCCGCGCACCCGCTCGCCGCGCAGGGCGCGCGCCGTCGGATGCTCGTGCACGAACAGGCTCGTTCCGTCGAGCGTGCGTGGGCGGTCCAGCTGCCACAGCTCGCGCAGCGTGGTCGGGGTGTTCGGCGCGTGGTCGGTCTGCGCCTGGCTGTTGGTGCGCAGGGTGTTCCCGTCGGCGTCCACCACCCGCACCGAGTCGGGAATGACGTCGAAGATCGTTTCGAGCTGCGCCACGCTGCCCGCCAGATCCTGCCGCAGGTGCTCGCGCTCGGTGATGTCGTTCCCGGCGAAGATCAGTCCGCGCTGCCCCGAATCGGCCGGAATCGGCACGAACGTCGCCTCGACCACCCGCGGCCCCGTGGGGTTCTGGAACGTCACGGGGAGCGCGATCACGGGCGCCCCGTGCACCGCCGAGTCGATCTGCTCGGTCAGGTCGGCCTGGGCGTTCGGGAAGGCGTCGTACACCGAGCGCCCGCGCGCGTCTTCCGACGACGTGCCCGTGAGCTCGTAGTAGCGCGGGTTGGCGCTCACCAGCTCCAGGTTGTCGTCGAACACGGCGATCGCGTGGGCGATCGCCTCGAACAGCGCTTCGAAACGCGCCGTCGGAGTGGGCTTCGAACCGGGCTCGGTCTCGGGATTCAAGGACGATCCTTCGCGATGCGGAACGGCGGACGGACGAACGGGCGCAACTGCTTCGGGCGGCGGAGGTTCCTGTCGAACAGTAGACCGCCGCCGTAGTCCAAAGTCAATGTTTCGGCACCCCGCCCTGGAGCCCGACGGACATTTTGCCCGACGCCGGCGCCCCGTGACCAGTCTAGTGCCCGCCCACGCCGGTGTGGCCCGGGCGCCTGAGCAACGGCACCAGGGGAAGCGCGGCGAGAATCGCCACGCCCACCCACAGGAAGACGTGCTCGAACGCGATCACGTACGACTGCAGATTGACCACGCCGTCCAGGGCGGCGAGGGCCTGCTGCCTGGCGGTGAAGAAATCCGACCCGCGTGCCATGAACGCGCGCTGCATGGCCTGGAGGCGCAGGTAGGTGCCGTATCCGGTGCTGGTCGCGTGCGTCACGAGGTCGGCGCGGTTCTGCGCCGCGTCACGCGTGAGGTAGGTGGCCAGCAGCGACAGCCCGAGGCTCCCGCCGAGCTGCCGCGTGAGGTTGAAGACGGCCGAGCCGTGTCCGAGGGCACGCCCGCGGAGACCGGCCACGGCCGACGCCGTGAGCGGGACGAAGATCATGCCCAGCGCGGCGCCGCGCGTGACGATCAGCCAGTGCCACGTGCTTTCCGCCACGCCCGCCGTGAGATGCGAGTGCATCCACATCGAGTAGGCCAGCAGCAGCGATCCCGCGGCGATGGACCAGCGCACGTCGATGCGGTCGCCGAACCGCGCCATCGGCATCATCATCGCCGCCGAGGCCACGGCGCCCGAGAGCAGGAGCAGCCCCGCGGTCTCGGCGTCGTAGTGCAGGATCTGCTGCATGAACAGCGGCTCGGCGAAGATGCTTCCGTACAGCCCTGCGCCGAGCGCGAACGCGAACAGGGACCCGGCGGCCAGCGAGCGGTCCTTGAGGACGCGCAGGTCGAGGATCGGCTCGTCCACGTGCAGCTCCCAGGCGATCATTGACAGCAGGCACGCCACGGCCGTGACGGTGAGCGCGACGATGAGCCGCGAGTCGAACCAGTCGTAGTGCTCGCCCCGCTCGAGCACGAACTGCAGCGATCCGATGCCGACGGCGAGCAGCGCGATGCCCACGAGGTCGATGCGCCCCGGCTTCCTGAGTTCGATGTGGTCGTGCACGAACATCGAAACGACGAAGAACGACAGGATCCCGACCGGCAGGTTGATGAAGAAGATCCAGGGCCAGGAATAGTGCGTCACGATGATCCCGCCCAGCGTCGGGCCGATGGCCGGGCCCACGATCATGCCGAGGCCGAAGATGGCCGCCGCGGTGGTCTTCTGGTGGGGCGGGAAGGCGTCGAACAGGATCGCCTGCGCCGTGGCGATGAGGGCGCCGCCGCCCAGCCCCTGCGCCAGACGCCAGAACACCAGCTCGCCCAGCGTGCGTGACGTGCCGCAGAAGAAGCTCGCGACGGTGAAGATGGCCACCGACGTCAGGAAGTATCGGCGGCGCCCGAAGTACGACGCCAGCCATCCGGTCATCGGCAGGACGATCACCGCCGACAGGATGTAGCCCACCACCACCCACGTGATCTCGTCGATCGTGACGCCGAGATTGGCGCTCATGTCCGAGATCGCGACGTTCACGATGCTGGTGTCGATCAGCTCCATCACGGCGCCGAGAATCACCCCCAGCGCGATCAGATAGCGATGCGCGTAGGGATCGTACTCCGCGCCGGCGGCCGGCTGGCTCATGCCCCTCTCACCCCCGGCCACGCGGCGCCGTCACGCCGCGGGAGAGCGGCCGAGCCCGGTGATGAGGCGTGAGCCGCGCTGGTAGGTAAAGAATGCGTATCCCCATTCCACCAGCACGCTCGCCCGGTTTCGGAAGCCGGCCAGATACAGGATGTGAACGAACAGCCAGAGCCACCACGCGAGGGGCCCCGACACCCGCACCCGTCCGAACCGCGCGACGGCGCGATACCGGCCGATCGTCGCCAGGTCGCCCTTGTCCAGGTAGCGGAAGGCGCGCGTGGATTCGCCGGCGATGCGACGTTTGACGTTGGCCGCGGCCCAGCGCCCGCTCTGCATCGCTGCCGGCGCGACGCCGGGCACGGGCCTCCCCCCCGACGTCATCGCCGCCTGGTCGCCCACCACGAACACCTCGGGATGTCCGGGAATCGAGAGGTCCGGCTCGACGACCACGCGGCCCATCCCGTCCAGCGGCGCGCCCAGCGACGTCCCCAGCGGCGACGCCTCGTTGCCCGCCGCCCAGACGATGGTGGCCGCGTGGATTCGCTCCGCGCCCGCCTCGACCACGCCGCGCGCCACGTGCGTCACGCGCGCGCCGGTGCGGACCTCCACGCCCAGTGCTTCGAGCGACCGGCGCGCCGCTTCGGAAAGCGGCGCCGGATACGCGGGCAACAGCCGCGGCCCGCCCTCGAGCAGGATCACGCGCGCCCGGCGGGTGTCCACGCGCCGGAAGTCCCCGGCGAGCGCGTCGCGGGCGATCGTGGGCAGCATTCCGGCCAGCTCGACACCTGTCGGCCCGCCGCCCACGATCACGAACGTCAATTCGCGCCGCCGCCGGTCCTCGTCGCCGGTCTTCTCGGCTCGTTCGAACGCCAGCAGCACGCGCTGGCGGATGCGGATCGCGTCGTCGATGCTCTTGAGCCCCGGCGCGGCGGTCTCCCACTCCGGGTGTCCGAAGTACGAGTGCCGGGCCCCCGCGGCGAGGATGAGGTAGTCGTACGGGATCGCGAGCGCCCCGCCGTCGGCCACCGCCTCGCGCCGCTCGACGTCGATGCGATCGACCGACGCCATCAGCACTTCGACGTTGGGCTGCTTGCGCAGCAGCCAGCGGATGGGCGCCGTGATGTCGCTCGGCGCGAGCGTGGCGGTCGCCGCCTGGTAGAGCAGGGGCTGGAAGAGGTGGTGATTGGTCCGGTCCACGACCGTGACCCGCGCCGCCGACGCCCGCAGGGCCCGCGCGGCGTACAGGCCCCCGAAGCCGCCGCCCACGACGAGCACGCGCGGCCGGTCGAGGGTCACGCGAACCGCGACTCCGCCCAGCGCGCCGTCATGGTGATCGCCAGCACGAGCGCGATGAGGAGCACGCTGTACGCCGCGGCCGTGCCGAACGACAGGCTGCGCAGCTGTGACAGGATCTCCATCGAGATCGGCCGGTTGCCGTGCGTGTACAGCACGATGCTGGCCACGAACTCTCCCACCGCGGCGACCGACGCCAGCATCGCGCCCGCCACCAGCCCCGGCCGCGCCGCGGGGAGCACCACGCGGCGCATGGCCAGCCACCACGACGCGCCCAGCCCGCGCGCGGCGTCCTCGATCGTGGGATCCATCTGGCGCAGCGAGCCTTCGATGGCGTTCGTCACGATGGGAATGTTCCGGATGAAGTACGCGAGGGGCAGGATCCAGAAGGTGCCCACGAGCAGAACCCGCGCCGTGGCCAGCGAGTTCCGGTCGAAGGTGGCCGCCAGGCCGAGGGCGATCGCCGTCGCCGGGATCGCCCACGGCAGCGCGACCAGCAGGCCGAGCAGCCGCCGGCCCGGCGCCCGCGTGAGCACCAGCAGATACGCCGCGGCCAGCCCGAACACGACGTTGGCGGCGGTGGCCAACGCCGCCATGCTCACGCTGTTCGTGATCGGCTGCAGCAGATCGGGATCGGTGCCGAGGCGCCGGAAGTTGTCCAGCGTGTACTGCGGGGGGAGCACCTGCGTGGTCCACGTGCCGTCGCGCGCGAACGAGACCAGCACCACCATGGCGTGCGGCAGGATGAGGAAGATCACGGCCACGGCGGCGATGACGGGCGTGGCGATTCGCCAGGCCCGTGACTGCACGGGGGCGCGCGTCACGCGCCCCTTCCCGGCCGCGGCGTATTCGCGCCGGCCCTCGATGCGCCGCAGGACGACGAGTCCGGCCACGGCCGTGAGGGCAAGCATCGCCGTCTCCACGTAGGCCATGGTCATCGAGCCGTTCAGCTTCGAGACCAGGATCTGCGTGCTCAACACGCGGATGCCGCCGCCGAAGATGTACGGCGCCGAGAACGAACCCAGCGCGCTCATGAACACCAGCAGCGCCGACCCGACGATCGCCGGGGTGAGCAGCGGCAGCGTCACGCGGCGCAGTCGCAGCGCGCGCCCCGCGCCCAGTCCCGCCGCCGCCTCGTCCAGCGACGTGTCGTACCGCTCGAGACCTGCCGCGACGAACAGGAACACGTAGACGTACATCGTGTACGCGTGCACGAACACGATGGCCCACACCCCGGTCAGGTTCCACGGCGCCCGCGACAGCCCCAGCGCGTGCTGCACCGCGCGCGTCACGACGCCGCTCTCGCCATAGAGGAACAGGAAGGCGATCACTCCCACCAGCGGCGGCAACGCCGCGGGAAGCGTCGCGAACGCGCTCAGCATCCGCCGCCCGCGGAACTCGAACCGCGTGAGCAGGAACGCCAGCGGGATGCCAATGGCCAGCGCCGCGACGACCGACGCCACCGAGATGATGATCGTGTTGACCAGCGCCTCGTGGTCGGCGGGGCTCCGGAAGAACTCCCGCCAGTCGCGGAAGCCGTGCGCGAAGCTGCCCGCGACCACCGCCGCGTTCGGATAGACCACGGCCCACGCCAGCAGCGCGAAGACCGCGATCGCCAGCCCGGTGAAGCGCTTCCTCACGGAGCCGCGGGGGCCACGACGGCCACCGGCTGGCCGCGGAGCCGCACGCCCACCGCGTCGCCCTCGGCGTACCGTCCGTGCTCGCATTGCACTTCCAGCGGCTCCGGCGCCCCGGGGATCTCGGCCACCCGGTACACGTAATGGTCGCCCGCGAACCGGCGCGTCTGCACCGTGCCGGCCCAGACACCGGCGTCGCCGGCCGGAGCCAGCGTCAGCGACTCGGGGCGCAGCACGGCCAGGAGCTGCCGCGCCGCGGCGGCGGGCGCCTCCCGCAGCGGGGCCCGCTGCGCGCGCTCGCCCAGGGTCACCACCGCCTGACCGCCCTCGATCCGCGCCGGCACGAGCGTCCCGCGCCCGACGAAGCGGGCCACGATCGCCGACGCCGGCGCCTGGTACAGCTCCTCCGGCGTCCCCGTCTGCTCCAGCCGCCCGGCGCACAGCATCGCCACCCGGTCGGCCACCGCGAACGCGTCCTCCTGATCGTGCGTCACGAACACCGCCGTGACGTGCAACCGGTGCAGCATCGCCCGCAACTCGTCGCGCGTGGACTGGCGCAGGGTCGGGTCGAGGTTCGACAGCGGCTCGTCGAGCAGCAGCACCTTGGGTTCGATCACGAGCGCGCGGGCCAGGGCCACGCGCTGCTGCTCGCCCCCCGACAGCGCCTGGATCGGGCGCGCGCCGTACCCGCCAAGCCCGACGCCGGCCAGCGCTTCGGTCGCGCGGGCGCGCCGCTCGGCCTTCGGCACGCGCCGCGCCTCGAGCCCGAACGCGACGTTCTCCTGCACCGTCATGTGCGGAAACAGCGCGTAGTGCTGGAACACCATGCCGAAGCCGCGGCGCTGCACGGGCTCGCGCGTGATGTCGCGTTCGGTGCCGTCGCCCGAGACCAGCGTGATGCGACCGGCGTCCGGCGGCTCGTACCCGGCGATGATGCGCAGCGTCGTCGTCTTTCCCGACCCCGACGCGCCGATGAGGGCCAGCAGCTCCCCGGCCCGGACCTCGAGGGACAGCGACTCCACCCCCCGCCCCGATCCCTCGTAGCGGCGCGACACCCCGGCCAGGCGCAGCCCGCTCGCTTCGCTCATTTGCCGCGCATGCTGTTGCGGATGTTGGCGTCCCAGTAACGCATCCACACGTCCGTGCTGTCGAGCAGCATGCGCGAATCGCCCGGCATCGGCTTGAGCTGCGGCTCTGCCTGCCGGTACCACGCGGGGAGCGAGTCCACCGGAATGTCCGTGCGCACCGGAATGCGCACGAACTTCCGTGCCGCATCGAGCAGCGCCGACTCGGTGGTCACGAACTCGTAGAACTCCTTCGCCAGCGCCGGATGCTTCGCGCCGTTCACGATCGCGATCGCATCCACCACGATCGGCGTGCCGCTCTTCGGAATCACGTACGCAATCGGAAACTCCGACTTGCGCTCCAGCTCGGCGATGTCCGGCATGTCCCACAGACTGATCAGTCCTTCCTGCCGCCCCAGCTTCTGGTAGAGCAGCGTGGGATTGAGCGTGTACTCGCTGGTCTGGCCGTCCAGGCGGCGCAGCCAGTCCCAACCCGCGGCCTCCGAGCCCGTCTGCGCGATGGACCGGGCCACGATGGCGGCGAAGATGGCGCGCATCGAGCCCGAGGCGATCGGATCGCGGATCAGCACCTTGCCCTTCCACTTCGGCGCCAGCACGTCGTCCCAGTCCTGCGGCGCGTCCGCCTTCGGCACGGCCACCGAGTTGTAGGCGATGACCTCGGGCGTGAGGTACGTCCCGTACCAGAGATCGTGCGGATCGCGCGCGTCGGCCGGCACCTGGCCGGCCCACGTCGGCCGGTACGGCTGCAGCAGTCCTTCGCTCGCCGCCCGAGTGAAAATCTCCGACGGTGCCCCGAACCAGACGTCGGCCTGCGGGTTGGCCTTCTCCGAGCGCAGGCGGTCGAGCACGTCCTGCGATCCCATGTCCACCCACTGCACGTCCACGTCCGGATGCGCCGCCTCGAACTCGTGCGCGTAGTACGTGAGCAGGTCCTTGCCGTGCGGCGAGTACACGACCAGCGGAATCCGCGAGTCGTGCGCGCAGGCGCCGACCGCGGCCAGCAGCACCGCGATCCACCATCCGACCGTTCGACGGGCGCGCACCGCTACGGCACCAGTTGGTGGTCCGGCCCCTGCGCCGCGCCCGGCCGCGCCGAGAGCAGGTTCACGAACAGCCGCGCCGCGCCCGGATTCCCCGCCGGCAGTTGCCGGAAGAACGACAGCGTCGCGTACACGAACGTGCCCTTGCCCACCGCCGCCGTGAGAATGCCGGCGTCGTTCGGCGGCTCGTCGGTGTCGTGCATCGAGAGGATCGCGTGATAACGGGAATCGAAGGTGTGCGGCATGTACGACGACCGTTCCTGCACCCAGTTCGCGAAGTCCTGCGCCGTGATCTTGTTCGGCACGTTGAGCAGCGGCGACGCCGGGTCGAGGATCGTCACCGCCGCGTCCTCCTCGGTCACCCGGTCGGCCGGCCGCGACAGCGTGATCGGATAGGGCAGGATTCCGGGGCGCGCCATGCCGTACTGTCCGTACTGCTCCACCAGCGTCCCACCCCGGCCGGCGTAGGCGAGCAGCCGGCCGTTGCCGGCCCGCAATGCCTCGCTCGCGTCGAACGCGCGGGGCCCCACCACCACGGCCGAGTACTTCGAGAGGTCGGTCTGCGCCACCTCGTCCGGCTGGACGGTCGTCACGTGCAGGCCGAGCTGCGACAGCATCGGCTCCACGTTGTCGCCCACGCCGGGAACGTAGGCCACGGTCAGGTTGGCCGCGTACCGCACGTCCACGGCTTCGATGGTCAGTGTCGCCGGCCGGTAGTAGCGCTGCGTCCGGATGTGCGGGTAATCCACCGTCACGTATCCGGTGGCGAAGCGCTGCCCGTCGCTCGTCGCCGACACCGACAGGGTGTGGGCGCCGGGAGCGAGCGTGCCGCGCACGCGGAAGTAGAGATCCGCCTCTTCGCCCGGTGCCAGCGTGAGGCGCCGCGTCGGGCTGTCGGCGGCGAGCCCCGCCGGCGGATCGAGCGTCACCGTCACCGCGCGTGGGCCCGACCACCCCGAGCGCACGGCCACGTGCTCCACGCGGTCCAGCTTCGTGTCGGCCCGCGCGTACTCGATTTCGCGGTCGAGCCGCACCGTCACCGCGGGCACGAACGCGATCGGCGTGTCCACCTCGCCGATCGCCGGATCGGCGTAGCGGTGCACGATCGGCGTGATCTCGGTCTCGAATTGCGTGCCGGCGATCTCCAGCCCGACCCGGGCGCCCGAGCCCTCCACCCGATCTTCTCCCTCGAGCAGCTGCGGCACGGGCGTGCCCGTGGTGTCGCGCGGATCGCGCAGGCTGAACATGTCGCCCTGCAGCGGATAGCGGAGCCACCATGGCATCGTGGGCTCGCCGCGCGGCGCCAGCGTGTACGTCTGCTCCGCCAGATCGCCGGGCGCGATCGTCCGCGCCGGACTCTCGTCGTTGCGGCCGAAGCATTGCACCGGCGTCGCGCCGTGGTTCACCACCGTGATCGTCACCGGCGCGCTGTCGCCGATCGCGATCAGGTCGCGCGGCGCCGTGGCCAGGAGCTGCACGCCCGACGCCAGCAGCAATGCCTGCCTCGCCCGCCGCGCCTGCTCGTCCATCGTCGTCGCGAAGTCGCCCATCGCGCCGGAGCACACCGGCACCGGCATCCCGGGCGCGCGGCACGACGCCGGCGCGCCCGCCCGGGCGCGCTCGACCAGCGCCAGGTACCGCGCGATCGGCGCCACCATCGTCGACGGATTCACCAGGCTCACGTGCCGTCCGACCTCGGCTCGCGCCGCGTCCAGCGAGTCGAGCGCCGAGCGCGCCCCGCCCGGGAGCGGCAGCGACGCAAAGCGTCCGAAGCTGGAATCCACCCCGGCGAACAGCGACGAATCGTGCCGCGGCGCGGACGCCGCGCGCGATTCCTCGAGACGCACGTAATCCATCCGGTCGTCCAGCGGCGCCATGTTGCCCTGCCCCTGGGACCGATGCTGCGACCGGCTCTCCGCGGCGAGTGCCGCGTACGTCCGGCCGGCCAGGGCGTCGTACGCCCCGACGTCGAACGCGATCGCGCCCTCCGGCGGCGGCGCGCCGCGCGCCCGCCCGCCGAACACGCGCGCCGAGCGATAGAACAGCGTCGGCGTCCAGCCGCCCAGCCCGTTCGTGGCCGAGCGCGGGTAGCGCACGGTGTCGCCGGCCAGGTCGAACGCGATCCTGGACAGGATCCCCGACACCTGATGGTGCCCGTGCCCGTCGCGCGGCGTCCCCGACCACACCGAGATCACGACCTGCGGCCGGAAGGCGCGGATCACGCTGATCATGTCGCGGAGAATCGAATCGCGCGGCCAGTGCTTGAACGTCTCGGCGGCCGTCTTCGAGAACCCGAAGTCGTAGGCGCGCGTGAAGTACTGCCGTCCACCGTCGATGCGGCGCGCCGACAGCAGCTCCTGCGTCCGTATCATGCCGAGCAGCGGGCCCAGCTCGTTGCCGATCAGGTTCTGCCCGCCGTCGCCGCGGGTGAGCGACAGATACGCGGTTTCGACGTGCCGTCCGGTGGCCAGGTACGCGATGAGCTGCGTGTCTTCGTCGTCGGGATGCGCTCCGATCATCAGCACGCGCACCGACGTTCCCAGCCCTTCGACCGCCTCGCCCAGCGCGGCGGCGCCGCGGTCTTGCGCGATCACGATCCGCGGCGCGGCCATCAGTGCCGCGACGATCACGAGAAAACGAATTCGCACGCCACCCTCACCGGATTGCGGGACTGTTCGCTCGGAGCACGCCCCCGGGGCGCCCTCCTACGGAGAGACCTTCACAGCCTTCCGGCGCGGGGAGACCGCCGGCGTCAGCGTGAGCGCATCGCTCACGATCCGTGCCTGCTCGCGCGCGTGCACCGAAGGATAACCCTCGGCCGGGCTCGCGCGTTCCGGACGGCCCACGTAGCGCACCGGGAGCTGCGTCCCGGTCGACGCGCGCAGCCGCGGCGACACGTACGTCCACGCCCCCATGTTCCGGGGCTCTTCCTGGGCCCACACGACGTCCTCGACGTTCGGGTACGCGTCCACGATGGCCGCGATCGCCTCGTGCGGCCAGGGGGCCAGCTCCTCCACCCGGATCAGCGCCACCCCGGGCTCCTCGCCGCCTTTGGTCCACGCCTCGAGCATGTCGTAGTAGATCTTTCCGGCGCAGAACACCAGGCGCCGCACCTCGGTCCGCCGCGCCACGGCGCGCGGGTCGTCCAGCACCGGCTGGAACCGTCCCGCGGTCAGTACGTCGAGATGCGACTGCGCGGCCGGGAGGCGGAGCAGCGATTTCGGTTGCATTACCACCAGCGGCCGGCGCAGCGCCCGCTTGGCCTGGCGCCGCAGGAGGTGGAAGTACTGCGCCGGCGTGGACGGATACGCCACCGACAGGTTCTCCTCGGCGGCAAGCTGGAGGTACCGCTCGAGGCGGGCGCTCGAGTGCTCGGGCCCCTGGCCCTCGTACCCGTGCGGCAGGAGCAGCACGAGCGCCGAGTCCTGGCCCCACTTCGAGTGTCCGGCCGAGACGAACTGGTCCACGATCGGCTGGGCGACGTTGGCGAAATCGCCGTACTGCGCCTCCCACAACACCACGTCGTGGGGCGCCGCGATGCTGAACCCGTACTCGAACCCCATCACGGCCAGCTCCGAGAGCGGGCTGTTATAGATCTCGAACGGCGCCCGCCGCTCCCTGAGGTGCGCCAGCGGGACGTACGTCGCCCCGGTCGTCACGTCGTGCACCACCGCCTGGCGGTGCGAGAACGTACCGCGCTCGGCGTCCTGCCCCGTCAGGCGGACGCCCAGCCCGTCGGCCAGCAGCGACGCGAACGCCAGCGCTTCGGCATGGCCCCAATCGATGGCGCCCGTCTCCAGCCCCTCGCGCCGCCGCGCCAGCGTGCGCTGCAGCGTCGGGTGCAGCGTGAATCCCGCCGGCCAGCTCAGCAGCTCCTCGTTGTAGGCCGCGAGCCGGCGCGCGTCGACCGCCGTCTCCGGATGGTCCCATCGGGGTCCGTGCGCCTCCACCGCCGCGGCTTCCGGCTCCTCGCGCTTCGCCTTCACTTCCCTGAAGGTTTCGGCGAACCCGTCGGCCACCGCCCGGTCCAGCGCCTTCACCTCGTCCTCGGTCACCACGCGCTCGCGCACCAGCCGGGCCCCCCACACCTCGCGGGCCGTGGGGTGGGTCTTGATCAGGTCGTACATCCGCGGCTGCGTGAACGCCGGCTGGTCGGCCTCGTTGTGGCCGTGCCGCCGGTACCCCACGAGGTCTATTAAGAAATCCTTATGGAACCGCTCGCGGTACCGCATCGCCAGCCGGACCGCGAACATGCACGCCTCGAGGTCGTCCGCGTTCGCGTGGACGATCGGCACCTCGAACCCCTTGGCCAGGTCGCTCGCGTAGTGCGTCGAGCGCGCGTCGGTCGGATCGGTGGTGAACCCCACCTGGTTGTTCGTGATGATGTGGAGCGTGCCGCCCACCCGGTACCCGCGCAGGAGCGCCAGGTTGAACGTCTCGGCCACCACCCCCTCGCCCGGGAACGCGGCGTCGCCGTGCACGCAGATCGGGAGCACGGCGCCCTCGTCCTGCGCGCCGGGGTCGCCGGCGTCGCGCTCCAGCGCCCGCGCCGCGCCCATCATCACCGGATTCACCAGTTCGAGATGGCTCGGGTTCGGCACCAGCTCCAGATGCAGCGTCCGGTCGGCCAGCGTCCGCTCGGCCCGATAGCCCAGATGGTACTTCACGTCGCCCGAACGATTCGGATCCGGCGACACGCGCTCGCCGGCGAATTCGGCGAACAGATCGCCGGCCGGCTTGCCCATCACGTGCCGCAGGACGTTCAGCCGCCCGCGGTGCGCCATGCCGAGCACGACCGTGCGCACGCCGCTCTGCGCCCCGTGGGCGATCGCCTCGTCGAGCATCGGCACCAGCGCGTCCACGCCCTCGATCGAGAACCGCTTCGCGTTCACGAACGCCAGCCCGAGGAACCGCTCCAGGCCGTCCACCTCGGTCAGGCGGCGCAGCAGCGCGGTCTTCTCCTCCGGCGTGAGCGGCGCCGTGAACGTGCCGCGCTCGATCTGCTGGCGGATCCACAGCCGCTCGTGCTCGTCGCTCACGTGCACGAACTCGTACGCCAGACTGCCGCAGTACCAGGCGCGGCGCTTCGCCACGACGTCGGCCGCCGTGCCCTCGGCCTCGCCCAGTGCCGTGGCCGGCACGTCGCGCAGGTCGGCTTCCGTGATCCCGTGGTACTCGGGGGTCAGCTCCGCCGCGCCGTGCGGCGGCGTGCCCAGCGGATCGATCGGCACCGCGTAGTGGCCGTACCGGCGAATCGCCGCCACGAGCGCTCCCGCGCCCGCCGCCTTGCGCAGCTGCTCCGCGTCGTGGCCGCCCGCGACCGGCGCCGGCGCGGCCCCGCCCAGCGACTCCGCGAACCGGAAGAACTGGCGCCACGATTCGTCCACCGACGCCGGATCGCGCCGATAGGCCTCGTAGACCTCGGCGATGTAGCCATCGTTGAATACGCTGGAAATCGGAACCCCGCTCATGGCGAGGGAATCTAATCAGCCCCCGAGGGGCGCCGTTAGCCGATCGCGCCCCTCAACCCGGCGGCTCCGGCGGCAGCACGAGGGTGAACGTCGAGCCTCTGCCCGGCGTCGAGTCCACCTCGATCCGGCCGCCGAGCATCGCGGCCAGCCGCCGCGAGATGTAGAGGCCCAGCCCGGTGCCCCCGTACCGCCGGGTCGGCCCCGCCTCGAGCTGCGCGAACGGCTGGAACAGCCGCTCCAGGTCCTGCGCCGAGATCCCGATCCCCGTGTCCCGCACGCCGAACCGGACCTCGTCGCCCGACCGCTGCACGGAGAGCCGCACCTCGCCTGCGTCGGTGAACTTCACCGCGTTGCCCGCCAGGTTCACGAGGATCTGCCTCGCCTTGTCCACGTCGCTCGTGAGGCGGATCGCCTCGACAGCCGACTCGGTGATCACGGCGATCTGCTTGCGGCGGGCCTGCGGTTCGGTCACCGCCGCCGCCGCGACCACCAGGTCGCCGGCCAGGAATTCCGTCGGCCGCACCACTTCGCGCCCCTGCTCGAGGCTCGTGTACGCCAGCACCTCCTCGATCATGGACGCCAGGTGCTCGGTCACCGCGCGCATGCGCGCCAGCACGTCGAGCTGCGCGTCGGAGAGCGGCCCGATCACCTGGTCGCTGAGCAGTTCCTCGTAGCCGGTGAGCGCCGTGAGCGGCGTGCGCAACTCGTGCGAGATCGTGGCCAGGAACCGCCCCTTGGCCGCGTCGCCCGCCTGGGCCTGCTCGTACAGCTGCTCCTTCCACATCGCCAACGCGGCGTGGTCCGCGATCACCCGCAGCCGCTGAGCCTCGCGCGCGTTGAACGGGATCGAGCGCGCGTCGCGCATCACGGCCAGCGTGCCGAGCACCCGGTCGTGCGCGATCAGCGGCGCCATGAGCAGCGGGCCGACCCGCGGGTCGGCGAGGATCCCCGCCTGCGAGCTCCCGGAGTGGGGAAAGTCGTCCACCATCGCCACGTCGCGCGTCGCGATCGCCTGCTGCGCCATCGTGCCGGCCAGCGAGAAGCGCAGGCCGCCGATCTGCGTCGCGATCCCCACCGCGGCCACGATCTCGGCCTCGGTTTCGGTCGTGCGCAGCACCGCCGCTCCGTGCCCGCGGCACAGCGCCGCGGCCGCCTCGCACAGCAGGGCCAGCAGCTCCGCCGAATCGGCGACCTCCGACATCTGCCGGGCCAGCGCGCGCAGCGATTCGTTCTCCTCGATGCGCTCCTCCAGCGCCTTGTCGCGCGCGCTGCGCAGCGTGGCAAACGCCCGCGACACCACGACCACCAGGCTCCCCGTCCGATCGCGCGCGACCCGCACGCCGTACGCGCGCAACTCGCCGCTCACGTTGTGCTCGAGGTCGAACCGCCGCGTCGCCCCGTCGCCCAGCGTGGCCCGGATCATCGCCGCCCCCGGCTCCACCGTGAACCCCGGATACGCCGTCCAGAAGTCGGCCCCCCCCGCCGCCTCGCGCGGCGCTCCGAGAATGCGCTCCCACGACGCATTCATGTAGCGCACCCGCCAGTCGCGCCCGACCACCGCCACGGCGTCGCCCAGCGCATCCATCGCCGCGCGGGTATCGACGCCGTCGTCCACCGCCCCCGCGCCGTAGTCGGCGGCGCGCGGCGGCGTGTCGAGAAACTCGCTCGAGGGGCTCACGGTCGAACACTGGCCGGGGCATGATCCCGGCGTCAAGCCGGAGCCGCCGTTACCGCCCGGCGTCGAACCCCTTCTGCACCAGTTCGGCGAACACCCCGCCCCGCGCCACCAGCTCGTCCCACGTGCCGGTCTCGGCCACGCGCCCGTCGGCCAGCACCACGATCCGGTCCGCCCGCCGCACGGTCGACAGCCGGTGCGCGATCACCAGCGTCGTCCGGCCCCGCGTCGCGGCCTCGAGCGCCGCCTGCACCAGCTCCTCCGACACCGTGTCCAGGTTCGATGTCGCCTCGTCGAGAATCAGGAACCGGGGATTGCGCACGATCGCCCGTGCAATCGACAGCCGCTGCCGCTGCCCGCCCGACAGCATCACGCCCCGCTCGCCGATCGGCGTCTCCAGGCGGTCGGGCAGCGAGTCCAGGAAGTCGTCGAGATGCGCCACGTGCAGCGCGAACTCGATCTCCTCCGGATTCGCGCCCTCGAACCCGAACGCCACGTTCGCCCCCAGCGTGTCGTTGAACAGGAACGGCTCCTGCTCCACCAGCGCCACCCCGCCGTGCCAGCTCTCGGGCGAGAACGTCCAGAAGTCGGCACCGTCCACGAGGACCGTGCCATCGCTCGGCTCCCGCATCCGCATCAGCAGCGTCGCCAGCGTGGACTTCCCGCTCCCCGATCGCCCGACCAGCGCCACCGTGCTTCCCGCCGGAATGTCGAACGACACCTCGTGCAGCGCGTGCTTCGCCGGCAGATACCGGTACGACAGCCCGCGCACCGAGATGCCGATGCGGATCGTGTCGAGCCTCGCCGTGCCGAACGGGCGCTCCGGGAAGCCGGGCGTGTCCAGCCACCGCCCGATCTCGCGCAGGCTCCCCGCCAGGTACAGCAGGTGCGCCTGGGTGCCCGAGTAGCGGTTCACGAGCGGCACGAGCCGCAGCAGCACGAGGCCGAACGCCGTGAGCTTGGCCTGGGACATGTGCCCCGGCGCCACGAGCAGCGCGAACGATCCGATGAGCAGCACCAGCGCCGCCGCAATCGATCCCGTCTCGACCACCGGCAGGAGCACCGCCGTGCCGCGGCGGAATCGCTCGTCCGTCCGCGCCTGCGCCGCGCTCGCCGCGCCGAATCGTCCGGCCATCGCCTCCTGCGCGTGCACGGCGCGCACGACGCGCACGCCGTTGAACGCCTCCCCCGCCGCCCGCATCAGCCGCATGTTCGCGTCGGTCAGCTCCCGGCCCAGGCGCCCGAAGAAGCGGTACAGCCGCGACACCAGCGCCGCCGCCAGGACCCCCGCGGCCAGCGTCGCCACCGCGAGCGGCGCCGAGATCCAGATCAGGGCGACGAAGAAGAGTCCCGCCGTGGCCGCCGTCTGGACCATTCCGAACAGCACCGTCATGCAGTCCATCGCCCGCCGCGTCTCCTCGACGAACAGGTTGGACAGCGCGGCCGACGAATGCTGTTCGAACACCTCCAGCGGCGCCCGCTGCAGCCGCGCGAACAGCGTCCGGCGCAGGTTCACCACGCTCTCCCGCTCGATGCGCGCCATCAGCGTCGTGTTCACGTAGCTCGACGCGTTCTTCACGGCGATCACGACCACGATCACCGCCGCGAAGATGATCGACAGATCCACCGGCGACGCCTGCGGCGCCCACCGCCCGGCCAGCCGCACCATCCGCGAGCCGCTGGACGTCGTCCCGAGCACGATGTTCAGCAGCTGCGCCAGCAGCCCGACCCCCGCCACCTCGAGCACCGTGGTCAGCGCCATCGTCCCCGCCACGGCGGCGATGCGCCGGCGCGTGAACGGGATGAACGGACCCAGCCGGCGCAGCGCCGCGACCAGCCTCTGGATGTCCCGAACCGGATTTCGCATGAGCGTCCGCCAAGTTATCGCGCGGGTTCCAGGCCGACCATAGCGGCGCGCCGCGCCCGCAGCACCGGCCCGACCGCGCCCGGCGGCACCGGCGCCGCGGACGCCTCCGCCACCGCCAGCCCCGCCTCCGCCAGCTCGCGCA
>JAGWRI010000098.1 GCA_028876525.1 Gemmatimonadota bacterium
CCCGCTCGTTTCACGCGCCGGTGCGCCCCGCTACTTCCGGGGGTTCAGGATGTCGCCGATGTCGTGGTCGGCGCCCTGCAGGTGGCGCAGGGTCTCGACGTCGGTGGTCTTGGCCATCGCGCTCCGGATCTCGCCCTGCAGCGCCACGAGGTCGCCGCGGAGCTGGTCCTTGGCCTCGTCGGACAGCGGGGCGGCCGGCGCGCCGAAGAACCCGCCGCCGCCGCGCCCGCCGGCGGCTTCGGCCGCGGACGGATTCAGCTTGGAGGCGTAGAGCTTGAGATAGTTGTTCTGCAGCGTGCGGCGGTAGATGTCGATCTTCGGATGCGCGTCGCGCAGCTCGCTCCAGATCCCGTGCCGGACGTCGGCCAGGAAGGTGGGCAGCGGGTACGCGTCGGCCGGGTGCGTGGACTCGATCTCGAGCAGCCGGTCCATGCGCTGGTCGTTGAGCAGCGACCCGAGCACGCGGTTCTGCGCGTTGCCGATGCGCGCGACCATGCCGGTGGGCTCGATGCGCGCCTCGATCTGCGTGTTGATCAGATACGTGGGCGTCTCGAAGACGCTGTCGTTCAGGAACTTCACGGCCGCCTTCTGCTTGGCGGTGGAGTTGGGCGTGTACACGGGGCCCGGCTGGCTGCCCGACTTGTACCACACGGGGCCGGCGCCGATGACCGTGGTGGGGTGCGTGGCCTCGGTGGCCCACTGGCTCACGGTGCGGTCGTACAGCGCCTGGAGCAGGCTGTTGTCCTCCATGGGACGGGTGCCGGCGCTCATCACGTAGCCCATGACGCGGGCGATGTTCTTGAAGCCGAGTCCCGTGGACCACACCGAGTTGGCGTCGCCCACGGCCTCGCTCATCGTGCCGTACTGCCCGAACTCGTTGTTCACCGAGAATCGCAGCCAGGGCACGGTGTCCTGCACGGCGATCCACTTCTCCAGCGTGGGCTTCTCCTCGTCGGGGGTCCTGGCGCCCGGAATCGGGCGGTAGCCCCAGCCGATGGTGTACTTGTCCCACGGGCCGATGCGCGGCACCAGGGTCCAGAGCGGGACTTTGTCGCCGGGCTGGGCCACGTAGTTGAACCGCGAGTAGTCCATGATGCTCGGGCTCGACCCCATCTTCTCCACCCACGTCGGGCTGCGCATGCTGTCGGGCGGATACTCCGAGCTGCCGATCTGGTCGTGCTGCAGCCCGATGGTGTGGCCGATCTCGTGGGCCACGCCGAACTCGAGCAGCCGGCCCATGAGCGAATCGGGCATCGGAATCGTGCGGGCGCGCGGATCGAGCTGCGCGGCCTGCGTGAAGTACCAGTACTGCATCAGCTCGATCAGGTTGTGGAAGATGCGCGGCGATCCGTTGAGGATCTCGCCGGTGCGCGGATCGCTCACGTGCGGCCCGACCGAGTTCTCGACGGTGGAGGGGAGCCAGCGGATGACCGTGTGGCGGATGTCCTCCATGGACCAGCTCGGGTCGTTGGTGGGCGCTTCCTTGGCGATGATGGCGTCCTTGAAGCCGGCGGCCTCGAACGCGGGCTGCCAGCTCTCGATGGCCTTCTCGATCCACGGCTTCCACTGGTCGGGCGTGCCGGGGTCCACGTAGTACACGATGGGCTTCTTGGGATAGCAGAGCTTGCCGTCCATCCGGTCGGAGCACTCGAGGCGCCAGCGCGTGATGAACTGCTTGGGCACGGCCACCTGCTGGTCGGTGCTGAAGTCCACGGTGCGCTCGGTGAAGAAGCCGATGCGCTGGTCGGCATACCGCACGGGCATGGGATGCTCGGGCAGCTTGATCATGCTCCAGTGCGCGAGCACGCTCTTGGCCTCGGCCGCGCCGCCGCGTCCGCCGGCGGGGGCCGCGCCGCGTCCGTTGGCGGCCTCGGTGCCCGTCTGCGCCGCCTGGATCTCGATGTTCTCGGGGAACGCCTCCACGCTCTCGACGTACGACCGGTTGGCGTCGATGTTGCCGCGAATGGCCGCGATCTCGGGCACGTTCGTGGTGAACAGCCGCGTCACGTCGATCACCGGCGCGCTGTCGGGGCCGAACGACTCGATGGGGAACATCATGACGATGGGCGCGTAGTTGGACGACTCCACCGAGCGCCACACCGAGGTCGTGCTGTCGGCGGTGATGTTGAACGACGGGCTGCGGAGCACGACGTGGTCGCCCACGCGGTCCCAGCGCAGGGTGCGCTCCATGAACTCGTCGCCGCCGTAGTCGCCGAACCCGCCGCCGGCGGCGCCGCCGCGCCCCTGCGGCGCGGGCGCCGCGGCGCGGTCGAACCGGCCGACGATGAGCAGATCCTTGCCCAGCTCGTGGGTCGGGATCTCGAACATCAGCTTGTCACCCACGCGGTGGGTGATGAACAGCCCGCTCTTGGTCTGCGCCGTGGGCGGCACGACGCGGCGGTAGGGCTGCGGGCCCGTCGCCTCGCCGGGGGCGCCCCCGCGACCGAAGCCGGCGCCGCGACCGGCGCCTCGGCCGGCCATCATGCCGGGCTGAGCCTGTGCGGTATCGGGCGCGACCTGAGCCGCGGGAGTGGGAGCGGGAGCGGGCGGAGCGGCGGCGGGCGCCGAAGACCCGGCGCAGCCGGCCAGGCATGCCGCCGCGAAGATGTACGCGACACGTGTGGACATGGGGACCAGGGGATGAAGGGAAGAGGCCGCGATCCGCCGGGCCACGCGAGGCGCCCGGGGCATGCTAACATGAATGGTGGACCACGTCCTCGCCATCCTCGCCGCTGCCCGGCTCGCCACGGCCCCCGTCGGCCCCGTTCCTTCGGCGCCCAGGGAGTACGCCTCCCGGGCCCTGCGCGAATTCGTGGCCCGCGCCGCGGCGGCCAACCGCGAGCCCCCGCCCACCCTGGACGGCTACCGGGCCCACGTCGAGACCGAGTTCGGCTACGTGGTGCACGACACCCTGGGGCGGGAGCAGGCCACGCAGGTCGAGGAGCTGGACGCCCTGGCCGCGTGGGCGCGCGACGGCCGGTACGCCCTGCACGTCGTGGGCTACCGCACGCAGGCGCTGGGCCTCGTGTTCTCCGGGCTGAACGTGCTGCGCGGGTGGACGGTGCCCACGCTGTACGGCGACCGCCTGTCGCTGGGCGCGGTGCCGGCGCTCCGGTCGCGCGACTCGGTGGCGGCGGTGCATCCGCTGGCCGCCGACCGCGACCGCTTCTATACGTTCTCGGGGGGCGACACGGTGACCGTGCTGCACACGGCGGCGCGCGACATTCCCATCGTGCGCGTGCGCGTCCGGCCGGCGCCGGACGTGCGCGGCCGCGTGGCGCTGTTCGACGGCGAGATCTACCTCGACGCGACGCGCGCCGAGGTCGTGCGGATGCGCGGCGTGTTCGAGCTGGTGGGAGTGCCGGGCCAGGGACTTCCGCTGTGGGCCCGGCTCACCGGCGCCGTGGCGGTGGCCTACGTGGAGTTCGTGAACGCCGAGGTGAACGGGCGGTACTGGCTGCCGGCATTCCAGCGCACCGAGTTCGTGGCGAACGTTCCGCTGCTGGGGGCCGACCGCGCGGTGTTCCGGGTGGTGTCGCGGTTCAGCCAGTTCGCGGTGGATACGGGCCGGCCGGCGGCCGCGCCGCGCGACACGGCCGCGCCGCCGCCGCTGGTGCGCACGGTGACCTGGGCGCCCAGCGACAGCCTGAGCGCGTACGACGGGTGGACGCGCCAGATCGGACGGGCGACGGCGAGCGTGAACGCGTCGGACTTCGCCGATCTCGCGCCCGATGCCTGGCGGCGCACCGGGCCGCCGCGCCTGTACCTGGCGCCGTCGCGCCCGGACAACATCCTGCGATACGACCGCGTCGAGGGCGCCTACACGGGGCTCGCGGCCACGGTGCGGTTCCGGAACGCGATGCCGGGGCTGTCGGCCAACGCGTACGGCGGGTGGGCGTGGACCGAGCGCACCGTGCGCGGCGGGGCCAGCGCGGCGCTGGGCCGCGGCGAGTGGATGGGCGGCGTGCGCGCCGAGCGGCTGCTCGCCTCGACCAACGATTTTTCGGGGCCGGTGGACTACGGCGCGGGCGGGGTGGGGGCGCTGGTCGCCTCGGTGGACGACGCCGACTACGTGGACCGGCGGCTGGCCACGGCGTCGCTGACGCGGCTGTTCGGAACGGTGGACCGCGGGCTGGCGACCCTCGAAGTGGGCGCGGGGGCGGACCGCGACGAGCGCGCCCGGCTGCTGCGCGGGGCGTTCGCCG
The DNA here is from genome assembly GCA_028876525.1 of Gemmatimonadota bacterium. Taxonomy (GTDB): domain Bacteria; phylum Gemmatimonadota; class Gemmatimonadetes; order Gemmatimonadales; family Gemmatimonadaceae; genus JAGWRI01. Next base: position 4,206 of record JAGWRI010000098.1, read on the forward strand.
CCGGCAGCCAGACCTTTCGCCCCAACCGCAACGCGCTGCCCGGCGACTACGCGCTGGCGCGGCTGGACGTGCAGTGGCATCCGAACATGGCGGCCGATTTCGTCGAGGCGGGGCTGGGGGCGCGCCTGCGGTACACGGTGGCGGCGGGCCAGCTCGCCTGGCAGCGGGCCGAGCTGGATCTGTCGGGGCGGCAGTACTGGGGGCCGTTCACGGCCACGGCGCAGCTGGCCGCGGGGGCCGTGGCCGGGCGGGTGATCCCGCCGCAGCAGCTGTTCGAGATCGGCGGGTTCCAGTCGCTATCTGGATATTCATATAAGGCGTTCGCGGGCGACCGGGCGGCGCTGTTCGGGAGCTTCGTGAGCTACGTGCTCCCGGTGTGGCACGCGCCGCACCGGGTGTGGCGGTGGGTCACGATTCCGGGGCTCGCGCCGGGGTTCGCGTTGGGGGCGCAGGGCGGGTGGACCGAGCTGTCGTCGGCCGCGGCGCGCACGGCGGTGGACGCGCTGGGGGCGGGGTGGAGCGCGACGCCGGTGTCGCGGGCCACCGGCGGCGTCCGGGCCAGCGTGGGCGCCGGGGTGACGTTCTTTTCCGGCACCTTCCACGTGGGGGTGGCGCGGCCGGTGGATCACGCGGCGCCGTGGGCGCTGGTGGCCGGGTTCGGGCGGGCGTTCTGACCGCGGGTTACCTTACCGCCTGTCCGCCGGCACCGCTCCCGCACTCGTCATCGCCCGCTCCGGGCGTCGAGGTCTCCATGAAACGCTTCGTCCACGCCGCGATCGCCGCCCTGGCCCTGACGCCGTCGGCAGCGCGCGCCCAGCAGCTTCCGGCGCGGCTCGACTCCGCGGTGCGCAGGATCTTCGACTCGGGCGCCTACGC
>JAGWRI010000099.1 GCA_028876525.1 Gemmatimonadota bacterium
CCGAGCAAGGCGGCGAGGCGCATCGCCTGGTCGGGGCCGGCGGCGGGCCCGCGGCGGGGCGCCGGCGGCGCCGCCGGCGCCACCCGCAGGTCGGCCACACCATTTGCGATCTCATATCGCGCCCGGCACACCGGGCAGCCCAGCACCCCGGCCACGACGTCCCGCCCGTCCAGCCGGTCGGCCCCGAGCACCAGCCACGACTCCTCGTGCGCGTGCGGGCAGCGCAGGGCGTCGACCAGCTCGATGAACATCAGCGGTACGAGAGACGCAGCTCGTCGACGTTCACGTCGGGGGGCTGCGTCACGGCGTACAGCACGGCATCGGCCACGGCGCGGGAGTCGAGCATCCGCTCGCGCGCCGGCGCGCCGGGCCGCGCGGCGAGATTGGCGGGCGACCAGAGGTCGGTGTCCACCGGCCCCGGCGAGACGAGCGTGGTCCGCACGCCCGTGCCGCGCAGCTCGACGCGCAGAACCTCGTGCAGGCCGCGCAGGCCGTACTTGCTGGCGGCGTAGGCGGCGTTGCCCGCGAAGGCGACGTGATCGGCCACCGAGCCGATGGTCACGAGGTGGCCGCTGCCGCGGGCCTTCATGCCGGGCACCACGCCGTGGACGAACAGGAAGGGCGCCGCGAGATTCACGCCGAGCGTGCGGGCGAAGGTCTCGGGCGACGTGCTCTCCAGCGGCGCGACGGCGAAGTGCCCGGCGTTGTTCACCAGGAGGTCGGGCGCGTCGGCGCCGAGAAGGCGCCGCAGCTCGGCGAGCGCGGCCTGCACCGCGTGCGCGTCGGCGACGTCGCAGGTGAGCGCCACCGCGCCGCGCCCCAGCTCGCGGGCGTGCGCGGCGAGGTCGGCCGAGGAGCGGGCCACCAGCGCAACCCGGGCCCCGGCCCCGGCCAGCGCCGAGGCGCAGGCAAGCCCGATCCCGCGCGATGCGCCGGTGACCACGGCCGTCCGGCCGTCGAGCGGGCCGGCCATGGGCTACGAGGCGGACGACGGCGTGTGGGCCAGCCGCAGGAACTCGTCGCGCGTCATCGCGCAGTCGCGGAACGTGCCGCGCAGGGCGCTGGTGATGGTCTTCGAGTTCTGCTTCTCCACCCCGCGCATCATCATGCACAGGTGGTACGCCTCGATCACGACGCCGACCCCCGCGGGCTGCAGCACCCGCTCGACCGCCATCGCGATCTCCTCGGTGAGCCGCTCCTGGACCTGGAGCCGCCGCGAGAAGACCTCGACCAGCCGCGGCAGCTTGGACAGCCCGACGATGCGCTCGTTCGGGATGTAGCCGATGTGCGCCTTGCCGAAGAACGGAAGCATGTGGTGCTCGCACAGCGAGTACAGCTCGATGTCGCGCACCATGACCATGTTGTGGTGCCCCTCGGCGGCGAACAGCGCGCCGCCCACCACGTCCTCCACCCGCTGCTCGTAGCCGCGCGTGAGCCAGGCGAGCGACTTGGCCACGCGCTCGGGCGTGCGGAGCAGCCCCTCGCGGTCCGCGTCCTCGCCCAGGAGCTCGAGCTGGCGGCGCACCAGGCCCGCGAACTCGGGATCGGCGGTGTGGTGGGAGATCGCCCGCTCGGGACGCGCCGCGTCCTCGAGGATCGTCATCACCGTGGAGTGCCCGCGCTTAGCGCCCTTCGTACTCGACATAGTTGTTCGGCGTCTCCCAGAGCACGAGCCGCGTGAGCCTGGCCGGCGCGACCAGCGGGGCGATGACCCGCCAGAACGCGACGACGATGTTCTCGCTCGTCGGAATCGTGCCCTGCATGAAGTCCACGTCGAGGTTGAAGTTGCGGTGATCGACCCGGTCGATCACGTGCGTCTCGACGATGCGCTTGAGGTGCCCGAGGTCCAGGACGTACCCGGTGCGCGGATCGATGTCCCCGGCCACCGACACGTCGAGCGTGTAGTTGTGCCCGTGCCAGTTGGGGTGGTTGCACTTCCCGAACAGCCGCCGGTTCTCCTCGTCGGAGAGGGCCGGGTTGTGCACGCGGTGGGCGGCGTTGAACTGGAGCCGCCGGGTGACGGTTACCTGTGCCATGCGTTTCTCACCTCGTCCACCAACCCCGCCGACCCCGGGAGTGTTCCCGGCCGGAGCCGGACGGGCCGGCGGAGACAACGAGCCCCGCGGTCGCCCGCGGGGCTCGAAGAAAACGGAACGAAGAGGGTTTTGTGAAGCCCAGTCGAATGTTTGAGGTCCTCACCATACCTTTCGCCTTCCCCCGCACTGGGGGCGTGACGGCAGTATAGATTATCGAACCCACCCGGTGGACTTGTTGGCTCAAAAACGGAGCTCTTCGCCCGTCGAGAGTTCGGGTGTGCAATCTACCCCGCGGGCCGCAAAGGGGCAATTCATGGATCTCGGCATTCTGCTGGCGCTGGCGCTGATTGCGGTCTGGGCGGTGGTCGCCCTGGGCTTCAACGGGCCGGGGTGGATACATCTGCTGCTCACGGTGGGCGTTTCGCTCTTCATCTGGCGGTGGGCGAGCCGGAACAAGAAGGCCGACGGCTGACGGCCACCGGCCGACCGCCGCTCAGATCTCCCAGTTCGACAGCACGATCCCCCGTCCCGGCATCCGCTCCTCGTACCCGCCGAGCGCCATCCGGAGATCGCTCCACCGCACCCGTCCGCCGAGCGCGACCAGCCGCTGGTAGGCGGCCGCGTACTCCCCCTGCATGCGGATGGCCACGCGCCGCGTGCCGCACCGCCGCGCGAAGTCGCGCAGGGTGGCCAGCATCGCGTCCAGATGCGATTCGTCGGCCAGCGCGAGCTTCAGCACGCGCAGCTCCTCGCGCGTCCGCCCCTCGACGAGCGGCACGGTGTGGCACAGCGCGAACCCGACCAGCGCGTCGCGCTCCCGCAGCAGCACCGTGTCGCCCAGCGCCATCTGGTCGGTGAGCTCGATCTCGCGGGTGTGATCGTAGCCGGGGAGCAGCCCGTCCAGCAGCACGCGGCACTCGAGCAGCGCGTGCTCCTTCTCCGCGGCCGAGAGGCGGCCGAAGAGGCGCGGGGGATGCGCCGCGTGCGCCGCCTCGAGGGTGGTGGTGAGCGTGAGCCGGCCCGGGACGAAGCCGAGGGACGAGTAGAAGCCGATGTTGTCGAGCGTGCGCGGCATCGTCTCCAGCCCGATCACGCGGGCGCCGGCGTCCTTCAGCCACTCCACGCCGCGGCGCACGATCTCCTTGCCCACGCCGCTGCCCTGCAGGTCCTGGCGCACGGCCAGCGGGCCCATCCAGCCCTCCGTGCCCGACCGGTGCACCATGTTGAACGCGACGATCTCGCCGTGGCCGGCGCGCCAGCAGAGCGCGCCCCCGGCGGCGTCCTCGATGGCGTAGCGCCACACGGTGGGATTGAGGAACGGCACGCGGACCCCCACCATGCCGTCGCGCCGGTAGCGCTCGGTGAAGGCGTCGCTGAACACCTGGTTGAGCCCCGCGATGTCGTCCACCGTGGCCGGGAAGGGCCCGTCGAGTCCGGGGCCGGATTTCCACGAGCGCGAGACGGCCATCAGGCCTCCGCCCCTGCGCCGACTTCCACCGGGGCCTCGTCCGGTTCGCCGGGCCGTTCCACGCGGACGCGCGACTCGCCCGCTTCCTCGTCGTACCGCACGGTGACCACGCGGTCCAGCCCTTCGCGCACCGACTCGATGTGGGTGATGACGATGACCTGCTCGAACCGGTCGTGCAGCCGCCGCAGCAGTTCGACCACGTTCTGCCGCCGCGCCTCGTCGAGCGAGCCGAACACCTCGTCCAGGACGAGCAGCGAGAACGGCTGGCCGGCGCGGTCGGCGATCATCTGCGAGATGGCGAGCCGGAGCACGAGATTCGCGATGTCCTCCTCGCCCCCCGAGATGGCGGGTTTGCGGATGCCGTCCTCGAGCACGCAGATGGCGTAGTCGTCGTCGAGCTCGAGTTCGGTGTAGCGGCCGTCGGTGAGTTCGGTGACGAGGATGCTGGCCAGCGCCGAGATCTCGGGGCGGAGCTGCTCGTTGAGCCGGAAGCGCAGGTCCTCGAACGCGTCGTCGAGCTCGTCGTGCAGGCGGCGCTCGTCGGTCAGCGCGTCGGCGCGCTCGCGCTGGGCGTCGAGCTCGCGCTGCGCGGCGCGCGAGCGGTCGTCGTCCTGCCCCGCGGCCGCGACCTCCCCCTCGGCGGCGACCGAGGCCAGCTCGGCGGCCCGGAACTCGGCCAGCGCCCCCTCGTAGCCGCGGCGCAGCGCGTCGAACGACTCCTCGGAGAACTGGAGCGCGTCGCGCTCGGCGGCGAGGGCCGACAGCTTCGCGGTGGCCGCCTCGAGGCGGGCGAGCGTCTCGGCCGCGGCGGCGCGCACCGGGTCCTCGCGCTCGACCAGCGCCGAGAGCTTGGTGGCGCGCGCGTCGAGGGGCTGGAGGCGGGCCCGCTCCTCGAGCGCCGCGCGGTGCGCGTCGGCGTCGTATCCGCTGGGCAGGGCGGCGAGGTCCTGCTGCAGCGCGGCGTGCCGCTGCTCGTGCGCGGCGATGTCCCGGCGGAGCTGGCCCAGTTCCTGCACCGCGAGCTGGACCTTGGCCAGCCGGCGCTCGAGCTTGCCCACGTCCTCGAACACGCGGCGCCGCTGCTCGTCCAGCGCCTTTACGTCGTCGGGCATCTCGTCGAGCTGGCCGATGCGCTGGCGATAGTACTGCCCGTCCACGCCGACGGTCTCGAGCTGCGCGTCGAGCAGGTCGAGCACGTGGCGGTAGTGGTCGCCGAGCGGGCGGGCGCAGGTCGGGCACGTGCCGTCCTCGCCGAGGTTGACCAGCGTCTCGCGCTGCTGCTTGAGCTCGGCATACTGCTGGCGCAGGGCCTGGATCTTGGTCTCCGCCTCCTGGCGGTCGCGCACCCACTCGGTGCGCTTCGCCTCGAGCGCGCCCTCGACGGTGACCAGTTCGCGGCGCTTGGCCTCGAGCTCGACCGTGACCTCCTCCTCGAGCGAGGGCGCGGTCTCGACGCGCTGCAGCCGCTCGCGCAGGCGGGCCAGGTCCTCGGCCAGCTGGCGATCGTTCTCGAGCAGCGTCTGGCGGCGCCCTTCGGCGCGGTACAGCTCCTCCATGGCCTGGAGCCGTCCGGCCAGCGCGGCCAGGGGCGCGAGCTGCTCGGCCAGCCCTTCCAGCTCGCGGCGGGCGTCGGCGATCTCGGCCGTCTCGCGCGCCAGCCGCTCGCCGTCGCGCGTCAGATTCGCCGTCTCGTTCTCCAGCACGCGCAGCTCGGCGGCCACCCGTTGCACCGCGTCGCGCACCTGCTGCATCGCGGTCCACCGCGGCTCGAGCTCCTGCACCACGAGGCGCGCCTTCCCGGCGCGCTCCGCGGCGTCGCCGGCCCGGGCCGTGGCCGCGGCCAGACGCTCCTGCGCCTGGGCCAGCATGCGCCCCACGCTCTCGGGATCGGGCATCGCGCTGCGCAGGCCGTTGAGCTGCGCGGTGACGATGCGGCGCCGCTCGCGCGCCATTTCCTGCGCGGCGCGCAGCCGGTCGTACCCCAGCACGCGGGACAGGAAGTGCTTCCGCTCGGTGGGCCCCATCGCGTTCATCACGCTGAGGTCCTTCTGTCCGGTGAAGTACGTGTTGAAGAATTCCTGGCGCGTCATGCGCAGCCGGCGGCGCAGGAAATCCGTCACGCCGGTGACCGAGTTGGCCACCGGCTCGGGGGCGCCGTCCAGGTACAGCTCGGCGGTCGTGAGCCCGCGCTCCACGCGATACCGATGGCCGCCGAGGTCGAAGTCGAGCTCGACCTTCACCGGCGCGCGCCCGGCGGCGCGGATCGTGCGCACCCCCTCCTTGTCGGTGCGGAGGGCGAGCGCGCCGTACAGCGCCCAGCTGATGGCCTCGAGCAGGGTGGACTTGCCGGCGCCGTTGGGCCCGATGATGCCGGTGAGCCCCGACTCGAACTCGAGGCGCGTGTCCACGTGCTGCCGGAAGTTGGTGAGGCGCAGGCTGTTCAGCCGCATCAGCCCTCCGCCTCGCCGGCCGCCGCCAGCTCGGCGGCGGTGGCCTGGTCGAGGTACTCGAACACCCGCGCGACCAGCTGGTCGCGGTCCACGCCCGGCGTGAGCTGGCGGCTGCGCAGCCGCTCGCGCACGAAGTCGGCCAGCGACTGCGGATGGCCCGACCCGCCCTCGCCCCGCAGGGAGCGCGTGTCGGGGCGCAGCAGCTCGAGCTGGAAGTGGAAGGCGCGCCGCTTGAACTCGCGCAGCGCCTGGTGGTCGAGGTCGTTCACGATGTGGCGGGCGACGTCGCGCACCACGAGGCGCACGATCTTGTCGTCGATGCCGCCCGGGCACCCGTCCACCGCGCCGCGGATCGCGGCGTCGAGCTCGGCGCCGGTCATGCCGCGGCCGGTGAACGGCGGCAGGTCGGCGAGGACGCGCGACGGCGGCAGCGGGTGGAAGATGTGGGCCCCCGTGTCGAGATCGAATTCGACGAACCCCTTGCCGGGCAGCCCCGCTTCGCGCTCCTCGGCCAGCTCGCCCCACGCGTTGGCGCTGGTGTAGTCGATCGAGCCGCTGTAGTAGGCGTTGGGGGCCACCTCGCGGTGGACGTGGTAGTGCCCCAGGGCCACGTAGGACCACTGCGGCGCCCGCAGCTCGTCTTTCGTTATCTCATATGTCGCGCGGTCGGTCACCGCGGCCCGCTGCGGGATCACCCCTTCGACCTCGCCGTGGATGAGCAGCACGTTGTGGCGCGCGGCCGGATCGGGCGTCAGCTCGGGGCGGCCCCCGGGCACGTCGGGCACGGCCAGCACCGACACGCCCAACGCGGGAAACGACAGCCGCCGGGCCTCGAAGTCGGCCACGTACAGCCGCTCCTGCTCGAACAGGCGCAGGATGCACCCCGTCTCGCTGGCCCGCGGCAGATCGTGGTTCCCGGCCACCACCACGATCGGCACCCCCGGCAGCCCGTCGGCCAGCCGGTTGAACTGCTGGAACGCGTGCAGGATGGCCGGGTTCGGCGGCCGCACGGTGTGGAACACGTCGCCGGCAATCAGGATCAGGTCCGGACCCAGCGCGATCACGCGATCGACCACGCGCCGGAACGTCAGCGCGACGTCGGCCTCCCGCTGGTTGGCGCCGATGGGCGTCAACCGCTGGTACTGGCGGAAGCCGAGGTGAAGATCGGAGAGGTGAACGAGGCGCAAGGCGGTCCGGGGGCGATGGGGTGATCTCCGTGTGCCGAACGGAGTTGCCTAATCGCTAACCCCCACCCGGGCGCTTGTCCATAGCGTACAGGCGCTGCACGATGCGCATCTCGAACTCCATCGCGTTCCCGGTGGCGGAGTCGGCGGGCAGGCGGCTGTGCATGACGATCGTGAACCGGGAATCGGTGAGCCAGCCGCGGCGGCGGTCGAGCCGCAGGGCGCCGGTCACCGTGCCGGTCACGCGCCGCCCGTCCTCGCCCGCCGATCCCCTGCCCGGCGCGAAAGCGCCGCGGAGCGAGATCCAGGCCGCGTCCCCGCCGCGGGTGAGCGAATCCAGCCGGTACGTCGCCCGCAGGGCGCCGGCGGCCCCGGGGCCGAACGGGCCGCCGGGCGGGACGGGGATCGTGCCCTGCCAGCGGTCGCCCACGCGCACGGGCCCGACCGGGAGCGTGCGCGGCGACAGCGGCAGGACGTTCGAGGGCTCGCCGGCCGGCTGGGC
>JAGWRI010000100.1 GCA_028876525.1 Gemmatimonadota bacterium
CCGCCGGACGCGATCGCCAACCGTCGCGAACCCGACTTTTCAGATTCCGTACAGCGGAATGGCCAACGGCGATTGCGCGGGCCGGCCACCGGTGGTAGCGTCGCAACGAGCGCCGCGCCGAGCCCGGAGCGGCCGTCACCCTGGCCCGGCTCTCCGATGCCCGCACGCTCTCCGTTGCCCAGCGGCCAGGCGCGCCGCAACCGGCTTTCGATCGTGATTGTCGCGTGGCTCGTGGCCGGCACGGCGGACATCCTGGTCGCGGTCACATACTACCCGCTCACCGCCGCCGTCACGCCCGTGGGGATTCTGCGCGGCATCGCGAGCGGGCTGCTGGGCGCGGCCGCATTCAGCGGCGGGTATGCCACGGCGGCGCTCGGCCTGGTGTGCCACTACGCCATCGCGCTGATCTGGACGCTGGTCTTCTTCTATATATATCCGCGCCTGGCCTTCCTGGCCCGGAGCGTGCCGCTGACCGCGGTGCTGTACGGCACCTTCGTCTCGCTCGTGATGACTTTCGTGGTGCTGCCGCTGAGCCGCGTGGGGCCGCGCGCGTTCCATGCGTCGGCGTTCGCGGTCGCGACCGTGATCCTGTGGTTCACCATCGGGCTGCCGCTGGCGCTGTTCGCGCGGCGGCGCGCCGGCTGAGGCGGGAGCGTATTTCGATGGGGCTCTCTTCAGTTCTCCTCTGGACGTTCGCCGGCGCTCTCGCCGGGGTTCCGGGGCCTCCGCCCGCTCCGCCGCCCGACAGCGTGGCCATCGTTCGGCTCGAGCGCGAGTGGCTGGCGACGAGCGACACCGCGCTGCTGCGGCGCATCCTGGCGCCGGATTTCGTGCACATCGTGCCCGGCGGGCAGGCGCTCACGCGGGCCGAGCATCTCGCCTGGGTGGCGGCGCACCCGCGCGATGCGAGCGTGCGGCGGCGGTTCGTGCGCCTGGACGTGCGGCTCTACGGCGACGTGGCCATCGCCAACGGCGTCGTCGAGGCGGACGGCAGTACGGGTAAGGAGCTGTCGCGAACGGCGTTCACCGACGTGTTCGTGAAGCGGAACGGGCGCTGGCGGGCGGTGAACGCGCAGGAGGATCTGGTGCGCTCAGGGCGTTGAGCGCCCGCGGGCCGGTGCCCATGAGGCCAGCGCCAGCCGCCAGATCCTGGTTGCGCCGGTGAAGTACACCGTGAGGTGGTCGGGGGCGAGGCGGGCGCCCCACGGGAGATCGGCATTGACGGCGTTCCCGAGATCCACGGGCCTGCTCCATTTGCCGCCGACGCGGTAGGCGATGCTCAGTCGCCCCAAACCGCCCTTCACCCGGCCGTAGTCGAAAATCATGAACGACTCGTCGGGCGCCACGGCGGCGTCGTGCGTCGGGACGGTGTCGTCGCCGATGGCCACCCGCACCGCGGGCAGGTACGCGCCGGCGCGGTATTGCGAGCGGAAGAGGTGCACCGTTCCCCGGTCCCACTTGAGGAAGTACAGGCTTCCGTCCTGGACGACGTCGGGAAAGTCCACGAAGGCGGCATCGTTGACCACCGGGCCGAGCCATACGGGTTTGCTCCACCCGCTGCCGCGACGATCGACGCGCCAGATGTTGCTTCCCGGCTGCGGCCTGCCGAAGTACGACTGGACCAGCGGCCTGCCGCCGGGACTCACCGGCCGGTCGGAGTCGAACAGCAGGTACGAGCCGTCGGGCGCGAGCTCCGGGTTCTGATCGAACCAGCGGCCCGAGAAGGGCGCCGCGTGCGCCGGCCGCCATGCACCGCGCACCTTGTGCGCGATCATCACGGTCTTGTGCGGTCCGACCTGACGGTCGAAGAAGGCCGTGTTGCCGTCGCCCGTGAAGACCGGCGTATCGTCGGTTTCGAAGCGCAGCGCCGTCCCGAGCCCGACCGGCGTCGGCGCGGGATGCCCGGCGAATGCCGCCGCGATCGCGCCGACCGCCAGAGCGGAAGTGAGGGAACGAGGCATCGGTGAGCGTACCCTAGGAGCGGCGGTCTCGAGCCGCCAGACCGTGCGCCGGGCGCGTACAACTTCCGTACCGGCGCCGGCGGCGCTGGCGTGGCGCGTCCCCGGCGAGTGAGCCGGCGGACGCGGTCCGCTCCAGGTGCCGAGCGAACGCGGGCCTCACCACGAACGCAAAAAAGCGACCCAACCTTACCGGTCGGGCCGCTTTCAGTTGCCCCTCCTGGGATCGAACCAGGACTCTCCTGATCCAGAGTCAGGCGTGTTGCCAGTTACACCAAGGGGCATCGACCTTTCACCCGCACCACCGGCTCCGTCTCCGCGCCGGGGCCATCAAAGTTAGTTTTTGGGTGTACCAAAGGCAACCCTGCACCACCGCCCCGACTGCCCCGCTTAGTGCCTCGCATAACTGCACTTACGCTCCGCCCGCGCCGCGCCGCCCGAACGCTGGCCGCGGCCCTCGTCGTCACCGCCGGCACCACCGCCTGCCACGCCGCCGCGCCCGCACTCGCCGGCGCCGGGCCCGGCGGACGCGCGCGCGTCGAACAGGCCTTCACCGCCCTCTACGACCGCTACGGCAACATCCACCACGGGCCCCGGTACGCCTACTCCAACGACAAGCTCACGCGGTCGGCGCTCGTCCCCTCGCGCGTGTTCGACGACAGCGCCGCGTGGACCTCGTTCCCCGACTCCGACACGCGCGTCCTCGAGCTCGCCGAGTCGGTGAACGCGCACGGCGTCACCGAGCAGGAAGCCGCCGACTCGGCCCCCTTTCCCACCGTGCTGGGCGAGGCGCGCCACCGGATCGTGCTCCACAAGCTGGGCGACCACGACTACTCCTGGGACACCCACGCCGAGATCGCCATGGGCACGATCCGCGCCGCGGACGTCGCCAACGGCATCAGGACCCTGCTCACGTCGGCCGACGGGCGCAGCATCGACGCCATTCGCGCCGACTTCGGCGCGGCTTCGCCGCGCACCGCGGCCGTGGCGGCCCAGCTCTTCTCGCTCGACTCGCTCACCTCGGTGCCGCGCCCCGACGGATCGGCAACGGTCCGGCTCCACTTCACGCTCCATCCGCAGAGGCTGGCCGCGAAGTATCCGGCGTTCGCCAGGTACATGCAGAAGTACGTGGACGCCACCGACTACGCGCTGGACGTCGCCGACCGATCGGGCGCGGTCTACTTCCACGCCGAGGCCCACCGCGGCCCGGTCGAGGTGGTGGCCCGCGTGCGCGGCCGCGACTTCCTGCCCCTCGCGCAGGGCGACCGCCCGCTCCCCGACTCGCTCACGTTCTCGGGCTGGTTCACCACGAAGGTCTCGTTCTTCACCGTGGGGGTGAAGCAGTTCACCTCCGACCTCGTGTTCGGGCAGACGGACCACGCGCGCTCGGTCACCCTGCACTTCCACGACGAGCCGCGGTGGGACCTCCCGTTCGCGGCGGCGCACTTCCTGCACGGCCCGCTCAAGCGCCCCTTCGAGGGACGCGGCATGAGCTACCGCGTGGCCATCCGCGACACCGCGGGCGCGCAGACGATCCTCACGCGCAGCTCGCACGTCGAGGTGCACGAGGGCGGCGTCATCCGCTTCATCGGCGGCCTCATCTCGCGCGTGCTGCTCGAGCAGAAGGGCGAGATCCAGGACGAGGAGTTCCGCTACTACGGCGCCGCGTTCCTCGCCATGCGCGACGACCTCGGCGCCCTGCTCCACTGACCGCCGGCCCCCCGAAAACACGAACGCCGCGAACCCGGGGGTCCGCGGCGCTGCCGTCGTTTGCCACGCTCGCCGTCATTGGAACTATACGTCCTACCGAACGGCGGCGGGCAATTATGTAAGCGCGAGTGGCCTCGCGAATGGAGCTGAGGGGGATCGAACCCCTGACCTCTGCAGTGCGATTGCAGCGCTCTCCCAGCTGAGCTACAGCCCCGAAAGGCCCCAGACGCCGGAATGAGCCGCTGCCCGTTCGCACCCGGGTTCCCTGCGGAAACGGCCCCGCGTGCGGGGCCGCTCGACTGCATGAAGCTAGTCGAACGACTGCCCTGCGTCAAGTTGACGAGCCCCCCCACGCTCCGGTAACGGATTGTCGCGCCGGAACTTCAGCGGAACGACGTGGCGACCGCCAGGGCCGCCACGGCCAGCCCGATCACCAGCATCACCAGAATCATCCGGCGGCGCAGCGCCCGCTGTGCCTCCCACGACGGCTCGTCCAGGTAGTACCTCCCCGGCGCTGCCTCGCGAATCACGGCGCGCTGCACGAGCCGCTCCCACGCCAGCCGCGTCGCCACCCCCAGCTCGTCCGGACTCTTTGCCGCCCCGGGCGTCGTCGCCCCGGCCCCGCGAAAATGGTCCACGAGCTGACGCTCACGCTTGATGAGAATCGCCGCCATTGCCGACGCGCCCATGATGACCCTCCAGTCCGGGGGAACTCGGGTTCAGCGGCCAAGCTACCGTGCCATCACCCGCCACGCGAGCCGCCGGCCCCCGGCCTCCCTTGCCCGCCTCCCCGCGCCCCCGTACCATGCGCCCATGTTCAGCCGCCTCCGCCCCCAGGCCGTGCGCGACGCCGCCCGCCGCATCGGCGGCCACGTCAAACGCACTCCCCTCGTGAAGAGCGACGCGCTGTCCCGCGCCGCCGGGGGCGACGTGTACCTCAAGCTCGAGAACCTGCAGACCACGGGCTCGTTCAAGCTGCGCGGCGCGCTCAACGCACTGTCCCTGCTGCCGAGCGACGCGCAGCGCCGCGGCGTGGTGACTTCCTCGGCCGGCAATCACGGGCTGGGCGTGGCCTACGCCGCGAACGCGCTCGGCATTCCGGCCACGATCTTCGTGCCGTCCACGGCGCCCGACGTCAAGAAGAACGGCATCCGCGCCCTGGGCGCGACGCTGGACGACGCCCAGCCCGACTACGACGCCGCGATGGCGGCGGCCAGGGCGTTCGGCGCCGAGCACGGCCTCCCCTTCGTCAATCCGTGCCTGGGCGACGACCTGCTGGCCGGCCAGGGCACGGTGGCGCTGGAAATCCTGCAGGAGCTGCCCGCACTGCGCACGCTGCTCGTGCCCGTCGGCGGGGGCGGGCTGCTGGGCGGGTGCGCCTCGCTGGTGCGGCACGACGCGCCGAACGCGCGCATCGTGGGCGCGCAGAGCGACCAGACGGCGGCGATGGCGCGGTCGGTGGCCGCGGGGCGCGTGGTCGAGATCCCCGTCGCGCCGACGCTGGCCGACGGGCTGGCCGGACAGATCGACGAGCACGCGCTGGACATCGGCGTGCACGCGCTGGACGACATCGTGCTCCTGACCGAGGACGAGATCGCGCGCGCCATCGCGTGGTTGCACGCCGAGCACGACCTGAAGGTGGAGGGCGCCGGCGCCGTGGCCGCGGGGGCCGCGCTGCTGGGCAAGACCCCGCTGGCCTTTCCCGCCGTCGCCGTGGTGTCGGGCGGCAACATCGACGACGCCCGGTGGAGAGGGCTGATCGGTCCTGCACTATATTGGCACGACCCATGTCCCTCACCCTGACCCTCCTCGGCACCTCCGCCTCCCGTCCCACGGTCGAGCGCAACGTCGCCTCGGCCGTGCTCGTGCGCGAGGGAGAGACGCTGATGTTCGACTGCGGCGAGGGCACGCAGCGCCAGATGATGCGCTACGGGGTGAGCTTCTCGCTGCGCGACATCTACTTCACGCACATGCACGCCGACCACGTGATCGGCGTGATCGGGCTGCTGCGCACGATGGCCCTGCAGGGGCGCACCGAGCCGATGCGCCTGATCGGCCCCGTGGGCGCCGGCCGGCACCTCAAGCGCGCCAAGGAGTTCGGCGTGGACCGGATCACGTTTCCGGTTGAGATCGTCGAGCTCGACGCCGCCGCGCGCGTGGACTACGGGGAATTCCACGTCGTGCCCTTCCCGGTGGACCACGGCCCCTCGCTGTCGCTGGGCTACGCGCTGGTCGAGCCGGCGCGCAAGGGACGGTTCAATCCCGACCGCGCCCGCGAGCTGGGCATTCCCGAAGGGCCGCTGTGGGGGCAGATCCACCGCGGCCAGACGGTGACGCTTCCCGACGGGCGCGAGATCGCGCCCGCCGAGCTGGTGGGGCCGCCGCGTCCGGGGCGCACGGCCGTGATCACGGGCGACACGAGGCCCTGCGACGCCACGGTCGAGATGTCGCGCGGCGCCGATCTGCTGGTGCACGAGGCCACCTTTGCCGACGAGGAAGCCGAGCGCGCGCGCGAGACGGGACACTCCACGGCCCGCGAGGCGGCCGACGTCGCGGCGCGGGCCGGCGTGCGCCGCCTCGTGCTCACGCACCTCTCGGCGCGCTACTCGCGCGATCCGTCGGACCTCGTGCGCGAGGCCCGCGAGCTGTTCGACAACGCGGTCGTGGCGCGCGACGGGATGGAGATCGACGTCCCCTACCGCGACACCGCCGCGGAATCAGGCGCGGCCGACGTTTGACGCCGCCGACCGCCACCGGTTGGCCACCGGGTCGGGGCGCGAGACGGGCATCGAGCGGCGGAACAGCATCGCCAGCTTCCGCTGATCGAGCGACTGCTCGACGAGCCGGGGATCGAGCCGGCCCGTGACGCTGCGCGCCTCGGGGCCCTGGCTGATGTACCAGTTGTAGCGATCGAGCCGCGCGTGGCGCCCGTCGGGATGCCGGAAGTAGACGACGGCGTTGCTGGCCGCCGGCACGGCCACCTGGACGGTGTATTCCACGCCGTCGGCGTCGCGATGGGTGAGCATGAGAGTGCGGGGTGCGGGAAGGGTCGGGGTCAGCCGACGAGAGAGGGCGCCAGGGGCTGGCGGCCCGAGTAGCCGGCGTCCACCTCGTGCCAGAACTGCACTTCGGGCTCGCCCATGCGCCAGCAGAGCAGGATGCGGCGGCCGCCGATCTCGCCGGGAAAGTCCACGAGGCCGAGCCGCGGGTCCTTGAGCTCGATGCCCAGGGCGTCGAGCTCCCGCTGGAAGCCGGCGATCTCGCGCGCCAGCGTCTGGACCTCGCGCTCGAGGCGCGCGGCGTCGGCGTGGTCGCCCTCCGCCTGCGCGTTGGACGAGGCGAGGTCGAGCTCGAGGATCTTCTCGCGCCAGGCCGCGTGCTGTCGCACGACGTCGGCGACGATCTTCCGCACCAGCGGAAGCGTGGCGTTGGCCTGGTCGACCGTGAAACTCTTCATGCGTGGAGTATAGCCAAAAACGGCGGAGCGAGACAATGTCGCGAATTCCCGACGGCGTCCGTCCCCTACTCCTCCCCGGCTTCGCGCTCGCGCGCGCGCTCCGCTTCGCGCTCGGCCAGCCGCAGGCGGCGCCGCGCCTCGGCCGCCTCGTACCGGCGCACCTCGACGGGCGTCTCGGGCTGGAGCGCCGGGATCTCCACCGGCCGGCCGTTCCGGTCCACGGCCACGAAGGTCATGTAGCACGAGTTGGTGTGGCGCCGCGCGCCGCTGATCAGGTCCTCGGCCTCGACGCGCACGCCGACCTCCATGGAGGTCCGGCCGGCGAAGTTCACGCTCGCCTTCATGATCAGGAGGTCGCCAAGGTGGATCGGCTCGCGGAAGTCCACGCGGTCGATGGACGCCGTGACCACCGAGGTGCGGCAGTGGCGAAGGGCGGCGATGGCGGCGGTCTTGTCCATCATCGAGAGCACGACGCCGCCGAACACGTGGCCCAGGTTGTTGGCGTCCTGGGGCATCATGAGCTGCGACGATTCATGCTGGCTGGCCTTGACGGTCTTGGTCTCGCGCATGCGGGAAGATCGGGATCGGCTCATGGCGACGTGGGCCGGCGACGCTCGACGCGGCGCGCGGCGGATCGGGGTGGAGACGACGACGCCCGGGCGGCCGCGATGCGGAACCTGGGCGCGGCGCGCGGCGCGCGGCGAAGCCGGGCCACGTGCACGTCGTCGTCGTAGAATGTGGCGTCGTTGAAGGCGCGGTCCAGGGCCCGGCGCGTGGTGGAATCGGCCCTGGGCTGGTCCATCCAGAACACGTGGCGCAGCGGCTCGTGCACGCGGCCCACGCGCCAGACGTGGCGCGCCGTGTCGGTCACGGTCAGGTCGAGCACGCTGTCGGCGGTGTCGCGCACGGCGCGCACGGTGTAGCCCGGGCGGGCCCATTCCCAGGCGCCGGCGCCGGCGCGCAGGGGCAGCGTGGCGGCGACGCCGGGCCACCAGGCGGGCGGCGGTTGGACGGTGACGGGGGCGAGCATCAGCGCGTCCACGGCGTCGCGCAGGCCGGCCAGCCGGGCGGCGAACTGGACGGCGAGCGCGCGTCCCGCCGGCGCGATGGTGTAGCTGGTGCTGTCGAAGCGCGCCTCGTTCAGGAGCAGCGGCACGAGGTCGGGCAGCTCGGCGCGGCTGGCGCGCGCCGAGTCGATGAGCGCGCCGAAGTCGCGGCGGGCGCGCGCCGTGGCCGCCGCCGCGGCGGCGGGCCCGACCAGGTCGGCAAGCGGCACCGGGCGTCCGGTGCGCATGTCGATCACGGCGCGCCAGGTGGTGTGGAAGGCGGGGCGCGGCCGGTGGCGCGTATCGGCGTGGTACTCGAGCGACAGGTACGGCCCGTGTTCGTCGAGCAGGGTGACGTCGGACGTCGCGGTCAGCGACGGATCGTCGTTCACCGGCTCGTCGGGGTCGAGCGGGTCGAGGTCGGGATGGGCCGCGGCGTAGGCGCGCGTGATGCGCCCGATCAGGGTGTCGCCGAAGATCGGCGTCGAGTCGTCGGTGACGAGGTCGCGCGAGAAGACCGTCTGCCCGATGAGCAGGGCGTCCTGGTAGGAGTCGTCGTCGTCCACGACGTACAGCTCGTGGAACCGGCCGCCGTAGCGCGCCAGGATGAGCGGCGAGCCGCGGAAGTCGAGGCCGCCCGGCTTGCTCGTGACCCAGTAGGTGGAGTCGCCGGAGACGAGGAGGAAATCGGCCGCGGGCGGAGTGGCGGGCCGCGGGGAACTGCAGGAAATCAGGAAGAGAAGGAGAAGAAGGAGAGCGGTCATTGGTGAGTACAAGAAGCGCCGGCAAACACGGCGCCGACAAACAGAGCGCCGACAAGAACTGCGCCAGCAAATACGGCGCGGAATTCGGTACGGCCTTCGGCCTCGTAACCTGCGCACTGCGCGGCAGCGCCGCGCCGACCATGCGCTGTTGACTGTCGTTCAGTTCCCAGCGCAGTACGTGCCGGCGCGGTTCTTGTCCGCGCTGTCCTTGTATGCGCAGTTGTTGCCAGCGCTGTTCTTGCCGGCGCTGTATGTACTAAAGCGCCTTCACCGCGCTGACCACCCGTTCGATTTCCTCGCCCGTCGTATAACAGCTCGCCCCGACCCGCACCACCCCGTCCGCCTGCCGTCCGATCCGTTCCATCACGGTGGCCGCGTAGAAGTCTCCATTCGACACGAACAGTCCCTCGTTCGCCAGCCGGCGCGCGACGTCCGTCGTCGTCCATCCGTCCTTCGTGAACGCGATGGTCGGCGTGCGGGGCTCGCCCGGGCGCGGGCCGTACAGCGTGACCCCGGGCACCGGCTCCAGCCCGTTCCACAGCTGCGCCAGCAGCGCCTCGCCGCGGCGGTGCAGCTCGGCGTACGCCGCGCGCAGCGACGCCCGGCGTCCGCCTTCGATGCCCGTTCCGGCAATCGCGCCCAGGAATTCCACCGCCGCGGCGGCGCCCGCGATGCCCTCGTGATTCTGCGTCCCCGTCTCCAGCCGTTCGGGCGACTGCTGGGGCGCCGGCTCCAGCCGCGGCACGTCGGCCGATTCGATCAGGTCGCGCCGGCCCCACAGGATGCCGATGTGCGGGCCGTAGAACTTGTACGCCGAGCAGGCCAGGAAGTCGCACCCCAGGTGCTCGACGTTCACCAGCACGTGGGGGGCGTAGTGCACGGCGTCCACGAACACCAGCGCGCCGCGGGCGTGGGCCATCTCGCCGGCCCGTTTCACGTCGGTAATCGTGCCCAGCGCGTTGGACGCGGCGCCAATGGCCAGGAGCTTCGTGCGCGGGCCGAGCGCCCGCGCCAGGTCGTCCCAGTCCAGCGTGCCGGTGTCGGGGCGCATCTTCACCGTGCGCACCGTGACGCCGCGGTCGTTGGCCAGGGCGCGCCAGGGGGCGACGTTGGCGTGGTGGTCGAGCTCGGTGATCACGACCTCGTCGCCGGGGCCCCAGGCGCGGCCCAGGCCGCGCGCCAGGTGGAAGGTGAGCGACGTCATGTTCTGGCCGAAAGCCACCTCGTCGGCCCGGCCGTTCAGGAACTCGGCCACCGTCTGGCGGGCCGCGGCGATCAGCGCGTCGGTCTCGACGCTGGTGGGATACGCCCAGTGCGTGTTGGCGTTGTGGTGATATAAGTAATCGCAGATGGCGCCGCCCACGGCGCGCGGCACCTGCGTGCCGCCCGGCCCGTCGAGAAAGGCCACGGGATGCCCCCGGTGGACCCGCTCCAGCGCCGGGAAGGCGGCCCGGATCTCGCCCGCGGTCTTCACGCGATCTCCTGCCCCGCCAGGCGCTCGATCACCCGCACCGCCTCGACGTGGTCGGCCTCCTCGCCCA
>JAGWRI010000011.1 GCA_028876525.1 Gemmatimonadota bacterium
CGGGGCGCCATCGTCGCCGCGCGCGCCGACCTGTCGCTGGTGACCGCCGGCGAGGGCCTGCACAACGTCATGGGGGCCGACGCGCTGCTCCGCACCGCGGTCCGCACGGTCGCCGGGGCGTACCGCGCGGCGGGGCTCGTCGCGCCCCCGCCGCCGCTCGGACCCGACCCGGCCACCGCCGCCTGCGCCTACTGCCACTACGGCGTCGAGACCGTGCGCGACACGGTGGCCGGACTCGCGTTCGACCACGCCGACCATGTCCTGCGCGCCGACGTCGCCTGCGCGAGCTGCCACTCGGGCGCGAGCTATTTCACCGCCACGCCGGGGCAGGTGGATCCGCGCCACGGCCGGACCACCGTGACCGCCGCGTCCTGCGATGCGTGCCACCATGCGACGTCCACGCTGGCCTGCACGACCTGCCATGGTCGCGACTCGCTGGCCGCCCGCCCCGATTCGGTGACGCTGGTCCTGCGCCTCACGCCGCCGGGCGCGCCGGCCGCGCGCAGGGTCGCCTTCCGGCACGACATTCACGGCACGCTGGCCTGCGCGAGCTGCCACGTGTCGCGCGCCGACGTGAAGCGGGTCGCGGAGTGCGCGACCTGCCACGCGTCGCACCACGAGCAGGCCGCCGACTGCACGGCGTGTCACGGCACCGGCGTGCGCGCCTCCCACACCGTGGGGAACCACCTGGCCTGCGCGCAGTGTCACGCCGTGCAGACCGTGCGGCTCCTGACCGGCAACCGCGCCTTCTGCCTCGGCTGCCACGTGGACCGGCGCGATCACCACCCGGCCCAGGAGTGCGCCCCGTGCCACCTGCAGATGACGCCGGCCGAAGTCAGGGCGCGGATCCTGGGGCGGCCCCGGCCAGCCGGACCCGTCGGATCCGGCGCCCCACGCTGAGTGAGGCCTCGCGCGCCAGCAGTCGCACGATGCCACCCAATCGGAAATTCCGCAGGAAGGCCCCTGGGGGGAACAGCTCCGCCTTGTCGTTCACCGTGGCCTCGGAGAACGCGCGGATCTCGCCGACCAGGGCGCGGTGCAGGTCCGGGTCGAGCGCCCGGCCGCCCGCTTCGGCCAGGCGCCGTCGCAGGTCGCGCGCCGCGGCCATCCGCGCGGCGACGGTCGCCGCCTGCGACGGCGCGATGCGTCCGTACCGGAGCTTGAGCGCGTTCAGCCGCTCGGCGCCGTCGTAGGTCGCGTCCACGATGTCGGCGCGCGTCATCTCGGCCGTGGAGTAGTTCAGGAACGACTCCCAGTCGCGTTCCCGGTCGAGCAGGGCGCGGTGCTCGGCCAGCGTGCGCGCCCGGAGGCGGTAGCCGCGCGCTTCGGCCCGCTCGAACCCGTCGCTTCCGGGATCGATGAACGGCCCCATGGGAGTGATGTACGCCGAGAGCCGGCGGTCGTGGCGTCGGAACAGCCCTTCGATGAAGTCGGTCATCGCGAGCACGTTCTCGCGGCTCTGTCCCGGCAGCCCGACCATGAAGAACAGGTCCAGCGCCTCGCACCGCAGGGCGAGCATCGCGGCGACCCCCGCCTCCAATTCCGCGTTGGTGAAGCGGGCCTTGCCGAGGCGGGCGCGAATCGCCTCGTCGTGGCTTTCCGGCGAGAACTCGGCGCCCCAATGGGGGATGCGGTCGTCGATGGCCCGCAGCAGCTCGGCCGGCGGGGGCTCGAAGAACTCGAAGACGATACGGTTGCCGATGGCCGCGCGGCCCAGCGCCTCCACCACGGCCCGCGCGTACTCCGGCCCTCCGTCGTTGATGTCGCCGACGAGGAAGATCGGCGCCCGCGTGAACGACGCGAAGGCGCGCGCCTGGTCGGCAATGGCCTCGGGCCCCCGGAAGTACGGGTGGCGGCCGGCCATGAACCGCCGGAACGCGGCGCTCGACGCGCCGCACGTGACGCATCCGCGGGCGCACCCCCGCACGGTGAGCACGGCGGTGATCGGGTGGCGCCACCAGGCGTGGAAGGGGATGCTGGTCCAGAAGTCCAGGTGTCCGACCACCGAGCCCACCATCATCCCGACGTCGAGGTCGTAGGGGTCGAGCGCCGTCGGGGCGAACGACGCGGGATTCACCACGACCTCGCCGCCGCGCTTCCACGTGAGGTTGGGCACGCGCTCGAAGCGGCGTCCGGCCTCCAATTCGCGAACGAGGGCCAGCAGCGCCTCCTCGGTGGCGCTGCCGCGCAGCACGAAATCCACCGCCGGGTCGCGGATCAGTTCCTCGTGGAAGTAGCTCGCCGAAATGCCGCCGAACACCACCGGAACGTCGGGATGGAGTCGCTTGAGGAGGGCGGCGACGGCCGGGCCGCCGTGGGCGTGCGGCAGCCAGTGGAGGTCGATGCCGAACAGCCGGGGCCGGAAGCCGGCGAGAAAGCGCTCGGGGCGGAAGCGGCGGCTGCGCATCATGCGGAGCGCGAGATTCACGATGCGGGTCCGGTAGCCGTGCCGGCGCAGGTGAGCGGCCAGCGTGACGAACCCGATGGGGTACATCTCGAACACCGGCGATGACGGAATGACGTCGCTGATCGGTCCGTAGAAGATCGTCCGCTCGCGAAAGTCGAAGATGCTCGGCGGATGAATCAGGACGACGTCGGGCGAGCGCACGGACCGGCTAGGGCGACTTCCCCGTGGTCGCCCGCCCGCGGCCGGGCACGGCGGTGCGCGCCGTGCCCAAGGGCGGAATCCGGTGGCAGGTCTCGCACGCGCGCCCGGGGTAGTGGTTCACGCGATCGGTGTGGCAGACGGTGCAGACCGGCCGGGACCACCGGTCGATGGCCG
Source organism: Gemmatimonadota bacterium (assembly GCA_028876525.1). GTDB lineage: Bacteria > Gemmatimonadota > Gemmatimonadetes > Gemmatimonadales > Gemmatimonadaceae > JAGWRI01. The sequence continues at coordinate 2,783 of JAGWRI010000011.1, forward strand.
GCACGGTCTTGTGGCACTCGGCGCACAGGACGTGGTCCTTGACCTTGTGCTTGGCCAGTGCGCCGCCCTTGTGGCAGCTCAGGCACGCGGTCTGCGTCGTGTGATGCTGGGCGTGACAGTTGTCGCAATTCAGGTTCTTCGCGCTCATCACGGGCGCCGTGTGGCACGCCTTGCACTCGAGGTTGGCCGCCAGGTGCCGCTGGTGCGAGAAATCTCCGGTCCTGGTCGTGACCGTGGTGGCCGGCGCGCCGCCAGGCCCGGCGTGGCAGCGGGCGCAATTGGCCGCCGGCTGCACCGCGGGGTGATGGCAGTTGTCGCAGCTGGCCGCCGACGCCAGCGTGATGCCGCCGTGCTGCGCGAAGGAGGTGTGGCACGCGCTGCACTCCAGTCCGCCCCGGAGGACGTGCGCCGAATGGTCGAAGTTCCGGCCCTGGAAGACGCCCTTCTGCTGTTCCACGCCCAGGTGGCACTGCAGGCACCCGTTCTCGCTCACGGCCGGGCCGAGGTCCACCCGCGGCACCTGATAGGGCAGGCCGGCGCTCTTCACCGCCTGGCGGACCAGGTCGAGCGAAGCGCGCAGGAGCTGGTCGGCGTACACGATGTTGTGGGCGCCCTTTCCGGCGCTCACGAATTCCAGGTTGGCGCGGGCTTCGCCAAGCAGGCTGTCGGCGGCGGCGCGCCGGCGCAGCGGCGCCTGGGCGGCGGCGGCCTCGGCGCCGGCCACCACCGGCTGGACCAGCCGCACCTTCCGCTCCATCTGCGACTCCCACCCGGGGAGCACGTTGGCGTACTTGATGCCGTGGCAGGCCATGCAGGCCGCTTCGCTGGCCACCTGGATGGTGTCGTGGCCCGGCATCTTCGAGGCGCTGTTGTGGCACGCCACGCACGACACCCGGGCCTGGTACATCGAGCTGGGCGTCTGATGCACGCCGTGGCCGCCCACGCCGGCGTACAGCCGCACGACGTCCTGGTGGACCGCCTTGTGGCAGCTGTTGCAGTCCAGCTGCACGTTCGTGGTGAGCGAGACGATCTTGTGGTCGAGCGACGTGTGGCACTGGATGCACGCCACGTTGTGCTGCGACACGTGCACCTGGTGCAGCATGGCCGGGTCGTTGAACTTGGCCAGGCGCGCCGGCTCGTTGTGGCAGCTCACGCAGCGCGCCTGATCGGCCGTGCCGGCGCCCTGCGTCACCGTGTTGTGGCACGACAGGCAGTCGATGCGGTCCTTCACGTACTGCGGGTGGTTCACCACGAACCCTTCGGGCGACGTCACCACGGGCGGCGAGGGATGGCACCCGATGCATCCGCCGATCGGCTGGCCGGCCGGCCGTCCCTTGAAGTGGCACAGGAAGCAGGTGTTCTCGGTCACCGCGATGTGCGTGCCCTGCACGATCTGCGAGTGGCAACTCGTGCAGTGGAGCTGCATGCCGTTCCGCATCTGCCCCAGGTGCGCCGTGTGGTCGAACTGCACGCCCTTGAAGTCCACCTTGCCCGAGATGAGCCGGTCGGTGTGGCAGCCGGAGCGGAGGCACGCGGCGTCCTCCATCTCGGCCCAGGGGCGCGTGGTCGCCGTGCCGGTGAAGTACTTCACCACCATGTTGGCGGCCTGGATCTTCTTCATCGCCTCGGCCTTGACCCCCGGGGCGATGTGGCACTTGATGCACGGCACGTCGCGGTGCGACGACTTGGTCCACGACTGGTAGTACGGCTTCATGATGTGGCAGCTGCCGCAGAACCAGGGCTGGCTGGACACTTCAATGAATGCGACCGTGGACACGGTGGCGAGAATGATGGCCAGGATCGACACCGGAATCATGATCCGGGCAATCCGCGAGAGGCGCCGGCGGACGGCGGGAGACATCTGGCTAGCTCTCCCGGCGCCTGTCGCCCGTCCTCCGGACCGCGCGCAGCGCCAGCCAGGCGAGCACGATGGCCGACAGCGACAGGAACCACACCGGGATCAGCACCAGCTTGTGCTCCCAGCGCGTCTCGTGCTTCGTGTCGGCGGCCGCGGTGAGGTCCACCGAGACCGATCGCACCCGGCGCCCGAGCTGGTCCACCTTCTCCAGGTCGAGACTGTGCTGCGCCTGCGCGATCTGCAGGTAGTACGTCAGCGCCGACTGATACCGGAACTTGTAATAGCCCACCTGCGCTCCGGCCGCCGCCAGCTGGTCGATGGCCCGCCGGGCCGACTGCATGTCGTTGTCGGCCTGCACCACGCGGCGCTGGAGGTCCACCCCCATCTGGTGCAGCTTCGAGTTCGAGGCGTGGCACTTGTCGCACGTCGCGGCGATCTGGTCGGCCGCCACCCGCTCGGTGCCGTGGTTGGAGTGGCAGGCCAGGCACCCGTGCAGGCTCCCCGCCTTCGACGCCAGGCCGTGCGGCCCCTGCTGGAACGCCTGGTCCACCAGCTGGTGGCACTGGCCGCAGACGCTGGCCACCTCACCGCCCGTGGGCGGAAGGGCGGAGTGCGCGCCGTGGCAGGAGATGCACGTCGGCGCCGCGAAGTTCTGCTGCTGGAACAGGGCCACGCCGTGCGCGCTGTTGCGGAACTGCTCGAGCTGATCGGTGCGCAGATGGTACTTCGCCATCAGCTTCGTGTCGGTATGGCAGCGCGCGCACGTGCCCGGGATGTTGGTGGGGTACACCTGGCTCCGCGCGTCGTACGGCGGATAGATGATGTGTGTGCCGTGGCAGTCGGTGCAGGTCGGCGCATCGGTGTCGCCCTTGCCGAACAGCAGCTGCCCGTGGCGGCTGGTGCGGAATTGCGCCAGCTGGCCGGTGGGCAGCCCGAAGGCCCGCATCCGGTTGGGGTCCGAGTGGCACGACCCGCACAGCTCGGCGGTCTGGACCTTGCTCAGGCGGCCGATGAACTGTCCCTGGTGCGCCGCCGGCAGGGTGGCGACGTCCGGGTTTCCGCCGTGGCAGTCCACGCAGCGCACGCCGTGCTGCGAGTGGACGCCCACGGTGGCCGCCTCGCGCTGCGCGGCGTGGCAGGCCAGGCACTGGTTGGCGGTGTCCACGCCCATCGCCCGGGGCACGGGCTGCTGGCCCTGAGCGTCCGGGGCGAGGGCGGCAAGCGCGAGCGCCGCCAGCGCCGCGCCGAGGAGTCCGGCGATGCCGCGTCTCATCGGGCACCTCCCGGGCGCGTCGTATCGGGACGCGCCGTGGCGGGGTTCGCCTGCGGGATGGGAGCCGGCCGGATGCTGGGCAGGGCGGGGCCCGGCTGGGCCACCGGCTGGACGTACGGCGTCAACTCGCCCGACGCCGAAATGCGCCGCGACCGGAGATGGTGTCCCGCCCCCCAGGCGACGAGGAACCCGAGAAAGAACACCACCCCGATGCTCCCCACGATGGGCCGCTTCGAGAGCCGCCGCTCGGGCGCCCGGTCGAACAGCGGCAGCAGCACCATCAGGGCGCCGAGGAGCATGTAGCCGGCAAAGCCCCAGGCGCCCAGGTAGTAGATGAGCCCGCGCGACACGTCGGCCACGATCCACGTCGAATACAGGGTGTCGGGCGGCTGCGCCGGGCTGGCCACCGCCGCCACGTCGCGCGGATACAGCGCCGCGGCGGTGATGACCAGCGACACGACCAGCACGCCGACGATCAGCTGCCGCAGGAAATGGTTCGGGAAGAACGGCTCGCCGGCTTCGTCGTCCGGCCCCACGTCCGGGGCGCCCGGCGGCGGAGCGGTGCCGTGCTTCCGCACGAGCGTGAAGTGGAGCACGAGCAGCCCGAGCGCGAGCCAGGGCAGCACGATCACGTGGATCGCGAAGAAGCGGCTGAGCGTGGCGCCCGAAACCAGCGGGTCGCCGCGCAGCAGCTCGACCAGCGTGCCGCCCACGACCGGCGTATGGCCCAGCACGTTCAACCCCTGCGTCACCGTCCAGTACGCCCACTGGTCCCAGGGCAGGAGGTAGCCCGTGGCCCCGAACGCGAAGATCACGAACAGCAGCAGCAGCCCGATCAGCCAGTTCGTCTCACGGGGCGGCTTGTAGGCCGCGCCGAAGAACACCCGCCCCATGTGGATCAGCGCCGCGAGGACGATCAGGTTGGCCGCCCACACGTGGGCGTCGCGCATCAGCCACCCCATCGTCACGCCCGACACGATGTGCTGGATGCTCTGGTACGCCTCTTCCGCCGACGGCCGGTAGTAGAACGAGAGCAGGACGCCCGTCACCACGAGCATGATGAACAGGAGGTAGGTGATGCCGCCGAACGCCTGCCGCCACCCCGCGTA
>JAGWRI010000101.1 GCA_028876525.1 Gemmatimonadota bacterium
CCGGCCCCGGTCCCGGTGCAGGCCCCGGCCCGCCTGGCCGCCGCCGCGCCCGTGCGCGTCGCGGCCTACCGGCCCGAGCCCCAGCAGCAGCCGCGCATCACGATGAACTGGGAGAACGCCGACATCCGCGACGTCGTCGCGGCCTTCGCCGCGTACTCCGGCCGCACGATCATCCTCGCCAAGGGCGTCGAGAGCACCAAGATCACCGCCAACATCACCGACCAGCCCTGGGACGTGGCGCTGCACGTCGTGCTCACCGCCAACGGCCTCGACGCGGTCGAGGACTCCAGCGGCATCCTGATCGTGGACACGCAGGACCACATCGCCTCCCGCCGCCAGCAGGAGACGATGGTCAGCCGCACGATTCAGCTCAACTACGTTTCGGCCGACACCATGAAGCTGCGGCTCGAGCCCCTCCTGAGCCGCGACTGCAGCGGCGTGATGGGGCAGAGTGCCTCGACGCAGGGTGCGACGGGCGCCGCCGCCGGTGCGCAGGGCGCGGCTCCGGGCATCCAGAACCTCACCTGTCCCGCCCGTGGCGCGATCATCGCCAGCGGGAACCTGCTCACGATCATCGACATCCCGTCCAACATCGACATGCTCGTCCGCCAGGCCAAGGCGCTCGACCGTCGGGCCAAGCAGGTCAACATCAAGGCCAAGATCATCTCGGTGAACCGGACGGCCCTCGACGCGCTCGGGCTCCAGTACGACATCGGAAGCTCCCGCGAGTACTTCAACGACCTCGTGCCGCGCCTCGATTCCACCGGCAAGGCCCAGACGACGCCGAGCCTCATCTACCTGGGCGGCAACACCGTGGCGGCCATCGCCAACGCCACCCAGCAGGTGCCGGGCGCCGCGCTCAAGGCGGTGTATTCGGCGGCCATGGGCGGATTCAGCTTCACCAGCTTCATCCAGGCCCTGACCCAGATCTCGCTGCTCGACGTGCAGGCCGAGCCCAGCGTGACCACCATGAACCTGCAGCCGGCGAACCTGACGGCCGGCACGCAGGTCCCGGTCCGCATCGTGGACGCCAACAGCGCCCAGGGGAACGTCGCCGCGCGCGCCACCGTGCAATTCAAGCAGACCGGCATCATCCTCACCGTCACGCCGACCATCAGCGAGAACAACATGGTGACGATGAAGGTCCACGCCGAGAACTCCAACGTTCAGGCGCAGTCGTCCGACGTCGGGTTCGTGGTGCCCACGCAGAGCGTGGACAACACGATCATCGTGGCCGACGGCCAGACCGCCGTGATGGGCGGGCTGACGCAGACCTCGGTGACGCTGTCCAAGACCGGCATTCCGGTGCTCGTCGATCTCCCGATTCTCGGGCGCCTGTTCGGCTTCACCCAGCGCCAGGAAACCAAGAGCGACCTCCTCATCCTGATCACGCCGCACGTCGTGGACGACGCGCCGGCGGATTCGGTTGACGGCGGCTCCAATTAGCCCGCGCGGAGCGTCCCGATGAAATCACCTCTCGTCCGCCTGATCGCCCTGGGGTTCGGCATCGCCGTCGTCCTCAGTTGCGACTCGGCGCCCCTCACGGCGCCGCTCGGCTCGGGCGTGGGCTCGTCGAACTCCGGCAGCACCGCGAGCGGCGCCGACAAGGTTCCGCCCACCGTGTCCATCGACACGCCCACCACCGGCACGCTGGTCAACGTCGGCGATTCGATTCTCGTCGTGATGCACCTGCACGACGATCGCGCCCTGGGCGCGCTCACGGTTGCCGGCTACAAGGAAACCGGGAACGTCAACCTCGGCACCTTCCAGCGCACCGCGCGGTTCACGCCGGTCACCGTGCCCGTGGGCGGGCTGTTCCGCCCCGGCCTGCGCGACACCGTCATTCGCCGCTACCTGCAGCCGGCGCAGCCGGTGGACACGACCCTCGACAGCCTCATCGTCGTGGCCACCGTGGTCGACTCCGCCGGCAACCCCGACTCGACCAGTCGCCGCATCGACATCGTGGCGGGCCCGAGGCTCAACTTCACCCAGCCGGTCACCGGCGACAGCGTCCCGGCCGGCGTCGGCATGACCGTCGCCCTGCACGCCACCCACGCCCAGGGCGTGGCCAAGCTCAGCTTCCACGTTACGGGCGAGACCAACTGGCCCACCCTGCTCGACACCACGGTGAGCGCGACGTATCCGCCGAACAGCCGCGACGTCATGCTCAGCGGGCTCGTCCGCATCCCCGTGAACGCGCCCATCCGCGGCCGCATCACGATCACCGGCGCCGGCACCGACGTGAACGGCCAGCCGGGCGCGGCGTCGCCGCTCTCGGTCATCGTCCGCAGCGGCAGCAACGCCGAGCCCGTCATCACGCAGAGCGTGCTCCCGCGGTCGGAAATCGGCGACAGCATCACGCTCAACGCCAAGGGCGACGGCATCGCGATGCTCGGCTTCGTCGTGCTCGACAGCGTGGGCAACCAGCTCAAGCGCGACAGCGTGTCGCTCGTCGCGCCGTACTCCTCGAACGTCGTGCAGAACCTGCCGCTGGCGCTCTCGCCGTCGTGGCAGGGCACCAAGGTATTCGTCTACAGCTTTGCCGTGGACCAGGCGGGCCGCGTCGGCTACTCCGTGAAGGCGGGCACCGCCGTGCCGCAGTCGGTGCAGGCCGTGGCCTACACCGATTCGATCCTCGTCGCGTACGGCGAGACCTTCGCGCTGCCCCGCACCGGCACCGTCGGCGACATCGCCGTGGATCCGGTGCGCGGCAACGTGTTCCTGTCCAACACCAACTACAACCTGCTCGAGGTCTGGAACAACCAGACCCAGAAGTTCGCCGCCAACGGCGTGGCCGTCGGCGCCCTGCCGTGGGGCATGGACATCAGCACCGATCCCAACGTGCTGCTCGTCGCGAACTCCGGCGGTACCAACATCAGCCGCGTCGACATCAACAACAGCGACCCGAACGCGATCACCGAGGATCTGTCCAAGCGCATCCTGACCCGCAACACGGTGGTCTGGGTGCTGCACCAGACGCAGACGGCGAACGTGGATTCGGCGGGTGACACGACGTTCACCTATCACCAGGCGGTGGACGCGCCGTTCTACTACTCCGACCGCCCGCAGTACGTCGAGCAGGGCGCCGGCGGGCTCATCTACTACTCCACCGAGCCCACGGCCACCGCCACCCCGGGCACGATCCGCGTGCTCGATCCCACTCAGGCGGTGCCCGATCCGCGGCACATCTATCAGTACGCGAACCTGGCCGGCGACCTCACGCAGATCGTGCTGTTCAACCTCGACTACGTCAACATCATCAAGGCGCCGCCGGGGGCCAGCAACGTCTCGGACCTGATCTACGCCTGCGACCACACCCCGGGCACGGCCAACGCACAGCAGTGCTTCACCGATTCCACCGCCACCGGCATCATGGCCAAGCTGCAGGCCGGCGTTGGCAGCGACATCAACGAGGTCACGGGCATCGACGTCCAGAGCCTCGCCCTCAGGGACACGACGTTCGTCGCGCGCAGCGGCGACCGCCGCTGGATCGGATTCGGCGAGGCCGACACGAAGGGCACCGCCGGCCGCATCATCATGGCGCAGGACGCGGCGACGTTCGGAGGCCTCAACGTCTCCACCACGATTCCGATCCAGGACATCATGGAGAACGCGTCGGACGTGGTCACCGGCCTGGCCATCGACAGCACCGGACTCATGGTCGGCGCTCACGGCCTCGACCAGTCGTACTTCGCCGCCGTGCCCGACTACCTGCACCTGCGCCTGCAGGGCATCTACAACTCGCAGGACCAGGGCGCCGGCATCGCCTTCGACCCGGGCGCCAACGGCTTCACCACCGACGGGCCGGACCAGCTCGCGTTCGTGGCCTCGGCCAACGGCACGATCGAGATCGTGGACGTCGCGCACTACAACAACCGCGGCACGCTGCGGCTCAAGTACCCGCTGTACGGACCGCTCCGCGCCACGCGTCCGCTGCCGGGCGATCCGTCGGACGTCGTGCTCAAGCTGTACGGCATGACCAGCAGCGGGCTCGTCGTGATCAATCTGCGGGCCGCCGACATCAAGCCGCCGGCGCCGTAGTGCACACGGGAAGGCGCGCGTGCTAGACTTGGTGGGCCCGGCCTCGCGTCGGGCTCACCGCGTTTGAGGACCCATGATCCGCTTCACCACCGCCGGCGAGTCGCACGGACAGGCGCTCGTCTCCATTCTCGAAGGCGTTCCCGCCGGCCTCCCGCTGCTGGCCGCCGACGTGAACGCCCAGCTTGCCCGCCGCCAACAGGGCTACGGCCGCGGGCGCCGCATGCAGATCGAGCAGGATACGGTGGAGTTCCTGGCCGGCGTCCGCGCCGGCGAGACCATCGGCGCGCCCATCGCGATGCTGGTCCGCAACCGCGACTGGACGAATTGGCAGGAGATCATGGACCCCGCGCCCCGCGAGGGCGAGCAGCCCCACGCCCAGCGCAAACGCGCCGTCACGCGCCCGCGCCCGGGCCACGCCGACCTCACCGGCCTCCTCAAGTACGACCGCGACGACGCCCGCGACATCCTCGAGCGCGCCTCGGCGCGCGAGACCACGGCCCGCGTGGCCGCGGCGGCCGTGTGCCGCCGGCTGCTCGCCGAGTTCGGCGTCCGCATCGGCAGCCACGTCGCGCACCTCGGCGGCATCGACGCCCGCCGCCCCGACCCGATGCCCGAGGACGTCAACGCCGCGGCCGACGCGTCACCGCTCCGAACCCTCGACGCCGAGGCCGAAGCCGCGATGATCGCGCGCATCGACGAGGTCAAGCGCGCCGGAAACACCCTGGGTGGCATCTGCGAAGTGGTCGTGGACGGACTGCCCGTGGGCCTCGGCGCTCACGTGTCCTGGGACCGCAAACTCGACGCTCGCATCGGCGCCGCGATCATGAGCATTCCGGCCGTGAAGGGCGTGGAAATCGGCATCGGATTCCAGGCCGCGCGCCTTACCGGCGCCGAGGTCCACGACGAGATCGAGCTTGCGCCGGGGCGCACGCGCGCGGGCAACGTCCGGCGCCGCACCAATCGCGCCGGCGGGCTGGAGGGCGGCATGACCTCGGGCGAGCCGCTGGTCGTTCGCGTGGCCATGAAGCCGATCAGCACCCTCATGCGCCCGCTGGCCACCGTCGACGTCGCGACCGGCGAATCGGCCGCCGCCGTGGCCGAGCGCAGCGACGTGACCGCGGTGCCTGCCATGGGCGTGATTGCCGAGGGCATGCTCGCCCTCGTGCTGGCCGACGCGTTCGCCGAGAAGTTCGGCGGCGATTCCCTGGAGGAAATGCGACGCAACCATGACGCCTACCTTTCGCACATCGCGCGGCGCCTCGGCGGCTGACCCGTCGGTCCCGCATCTCATCCTCGTCGGGTTGCCGGGATCGGGCAAATCGGTGGTCGGCATGCGGGCCGCGGAGATCTGCGGCCGCACCTTCCTGGACTTCGACGCCGAGATCGAGCGGCGCGAGGGGATGCCCGTGTCGCTCATCTTCGCGCAGAACGGCGAGCATTACTTCCGGGCCCGCGAGCGGGCCCTGACCGAGGAGCTGCGCGAGACCGGGGGAATGATCCTCTCCCCCGGTGGCGGGTGGATCGCGATTCCCGACGTGGTGGCGCTGCTGCGTCCGCCGGGGAGGTTGGTGTACCTCAAGGTGCGCCCCGAAACGGCGCTCAAGCGCATGGGGAAGCGGCAGGAGCAGCGGCCGCTGCTGCAGGCAGATCCGTTGCGGGAGCTCAAGCGGCTGTACGACGAGCGCCACCTATTATATGAAGGGGCGGACGTGGTCGTCGATTCGGAAGTCCTTTCTTTTCAAAAGGTTACGGAGCGGGTAGTTGCGCTGGCGAATGAATTGCGTTAGCCGTTTGTTGCCCGGAAGCGGCGCTCGCCGGGTACCAACGGCGAGGGATTCATGCCGCGGAACGCCCGCCGGGCGCCAGGTTTTGGCGGGGTGGGCGGGGTTGCGGGGCACGGCAACGGCGGGAGCATGACGATACGGATACTGGGGCCGCACGAGCGTGGACGGTTCGCGCCCGAGGCCTGGGGATATCTGCTCGGACTGGGCAACGCGGGGGCGCTGAGCTCCCGCGAATTGGAGTCGGTCATCGAGCGGGCGCTGTCGCAGGTGGACGGCCGCATCACGCGAGACGATCTCCGGACGCTGCTCGAAGGCATCGGCTTCGACGACGGACGGTCGGGCGACGACACTCAGACGGTACATTGAACATGGCAGTGAAGAAGACACGCACCACGACCAAGCGCGCGGCCGCCAAGGCCCGCAAGCCCAAGGGCAGCGCGGCGACAAAACGCCGCGGGCGCTCGGCTGCGGCCGAGGAGCTGGAAGACGAGGCGGACGCGGGGGCCGGCGGCGAGACGTCGCTGGTGATCGTGGAGTCGCCGGCCAAGGCGAAGACGATCGGCAAGTACCTCGGCCGCGGTTACCGGGTGCGGGCCACGGTGGGCCACATCATGGACCTGCCGCAGAAGAAGCTCGGCATCGACATCGAGAACGGCTTCGAGCCCGACCTCGTGCCCATTCCCGGCAAGGAGAAGACGATTGCCGAGCTGAAGAGCGCGGCGAAGAGCGCCAGGCAGGTGCTGATCGCGACCGACCCCGATCGGGAGGGCGAGGCGATCGCGTGGCACGTGGCCGAGCAGCTCCGGCCCAAGCGCGGCAAGGCGACCATTCCCGTCAAGCGCGTGCTGTTCCACGAAATCACCAAGGACGCCGTGGTCCGCGCCGTGCACGCGGCCGGCGAAATCGACGAGCGGAAGGTCGAGGCGCAGCAGGCGCGACGCGTGCTGGACCGCCTGGTGGGCTACAAGGCGAGCCCGGTGCTGTGGAAGACGGTGAAGAAGGGCGTCTCGGCAGGGCGGGTGCAGACCGTCGCGTTGCGCCTCATCGTGGAGCGCGAGCGTGAGATCCGCGCCTTCAATCCGGTCGAGTACTGGACCATCGAGGCCGCGCTCCGCAAGGACGGCACGCCGTTCACCGCCAAGCTGCACCACGTGGACGGGCAGAAGCCCGAGATCCACAGCAAGGCCGAGGCCGATCGGATCCTGGCCGACCTCGCCGGGCGGAAGACCTTCGGCGTGACGGACGTGAAGCGGCGGGAGCGGCGCAAGAATCCGTCGGCGCCGTTCACGACGTCCACGCTGCAGCAGGAGGCGGCGAAGAAGCTGTCGTTCGGGTCGAAGCGCACGATGCGCGTGGCGCAGGACCTGTACGAGGGCATCGAGCTGGGCGCCGAGGGCGGCGTCGGCCTCATCACGTACATGCGCACCGACTCGACGCGCGTGGCCGAGGTGGCCGCCGGCCAGGCGCGCGACGTCGTGCGCCGCGTGCACGGCGAGGAGTATCTCGCCGCGGCGCCGCAGCTCTACGGCGACGGGAAGAACCGCGCCAAGAACACGCAGGACGCGCACGAGGCGGTGCGGCCCACCGATCCGTCGCGCCGCCCCGAGGACGTGAAGAAGTACCTGACGGCCGACCAGTTCAAGCTCTACCAGCTCGTCTGGCAGCGGTTCATGGCGTCGCAGATGGCGCCCGCGGTGTTCGACACCACCACCGTGGACTTCGACATCGCGGCCGGCGCCCAGCCCGACATCGGGCGGCGCAACTACCTGTTCCGCGCCACGGGGAGCATCATCAAGTTCCCGGGCTTCCTGGCGCTGTACCGCGAGTCCCACGAGGAGGGCGACCACAAGGCGCTCGAGGACGAGCAGGCGCTGCCCCCGGTGGAGCGCGGCGAGGCCGTGCCCGTCACGTCCATCACGCCGGACCAGCACTTCACCGAGCCGCCGCCGCGCTACTCCGAGGCGAGCCTGGTCAAGGACCTGGAAAAGCTCGGCATCGGGCGGCCGTCCACGTACGCCGCCATCATCTCGGTGCTCGTCGACCGGCACTACGTGAATCTGGAGCAGCGGCGCTTCTTCCCCACCGAACTCGGCGAGACCGTGGAGAAGGTGATGGTCAAGCAGTTCCCCGACGTGTTCAACGTCCGGTTCACCTCCGAGATGGAGAACGAGCTGGACAAGATCGAGGACGGGGAGCTGGGCTGGCGCCGCGTGCTCGAGGATTTCTACGCCCCGTTCGCCAAATCGCTCAATGCGGTGGATGCGCCGGCGCTGATCATGGCGGCCCACGACCTGTCCGGTCTGGCGTCGCTCCGGTGCCCCGAGTGCGGCGGGCGGCTCGAGCCGCGGGGCGGGTTCTTCGGCCCGTTCCTGGCGTGCGAGAACCACCCCAAGACGTGCAAGTACACGCGGCCGCTCAAGGGCGAGAAGGCCAAGCCGAAGATGACCGACGTGCCCTGCCCGGTGTGCGGCAAGCCGATGGTCGTCCGGTCGGGGAGGAGCGGCGAGTTCCTGGGGTGCAGCACCTTTCCCAAGTGCCGCGGCACGCGCTCGATGCCCACCGGCGTCATCTGCCCCAAGGACGGGGGCGAGATCGTGGAACGGCGGTCCAAGAAGCGCGGCACCAAGTTCTACGCCTGCGCCAACGAGACCTGCGACTTCGTGGTCTGGAACAAGCCGGTTGCCGAGAAGTGTCCCGAGTGCGGATACGCCGGCGCCGAGATGAAGTCCACCAAGGCGCGCGGCGACTACCGCAAGTGCATCAAGTGCGGCAACGAGTGGGACGTCGCGAAGATCGAGGAGCCGGAAGAGGCGCTGGTGGGGTGATGCCGCCGCGGGGCGGCCCCGAACGACGGTCCACTCCGAAACGATGACCGGCCGCGCGCGCCTCGGGGCCGCGGCCGGTCGTTCGCTTCGCTCCGGGCGTCCTAGTGAATGCTGCCCTGGATGACGGGTTTGAACAGCAGCCCGTTCTGCGTGATCGAATTGCCGCGCAGGACGAAGCTGTTCCCGACGTTGAAGTCGAACAGCACCGAGGTCGTGTCGTTGGCCGCGATCGCCACCGGCGACGAGAGGTCGATCTTGATGCCCGACCGGCTGCCGCTCGGGAACATGATCCCGGGGCTGCTGGACCCGCTGAGCACCATGCCGTTTGCCAGCACGACGTTGGACTTCGTCGGGTCGATGATCATGCGGAAGCCGTCGTACTGGCCGGTGGACAGCGTCGCCGCACCCAGCGGGAGGGTGGCGCCGTTCTGATAGGAGAGCAGATCCACGACGGTGTCCGGCGTGGCGACGGTCTTCCAGCCGCCGGCGGACGCGCTGTCGCCCGAGGTCGCCGAGTCGGCGGACGCCGAGTCGGCGGTTTCCTGCCGGGCGTCGATCCGCACCACGAACACGTTCACGCTCTGCACCGAGTCCGACGGGAACGGCGCGTCGGTGAGCTGCATCTCGAGCGTGCCCGACTGCGGGGACAGCGCGCTGGAACCGCTGGAGCTGCAGGCCCACGCCGCGCCGGTGAGGAGGGCCGCGGCCGAGAGGCGCAGCAGATGACTTGACACTCGCATGTGCATCACTCCGAAACGCGCTTCCTTCGCAACCGCCCGATCCGGCTTCGAACCTGACGGAGATGGCCGGCAGCGCGACGGCCGGTCCCGATCGACGTACACACGACGATCGTGGTTTGATCCGCGTTCCGCGCGGAAATCCGTCACAGTGTGCGCGATGTCACGGGGTGAATCCGGCGCGTGTCACACCGGCGCGGCCGGCCCCGTGGGAACCCGGAATTCCGGGGAATGCCTCGCGTTTTTGCCCGCGGTTGGGAAACCGCTAGATTCGACGCCGTGACTCCGATTACGCCCTCCGCGCCCGTCCATGTGATCGGCGGCGGCCTTGCCGGCTCGGAAGCCGCCTGGCAGCTGGCCGAGCGAGGGCACGACGTCGTGCTCCACGAGATGCGCCCGGTGCGGGGCACGGCGGCCCACAAGACCGACCGGCTGGCCGAGCTCGTGTGCTCCAACACCTTCAAGAGCACCGAGACGACCAACGCCCACGGGCTCCTCAAGGCGGAGATGCGCCTCCTGGGCTCGATCGTGCTCGAAGCCGCCGACGGCGCGCGCGTGCCCGGCGGGAGCGCGCTCACCGTGGACCGCGACGCATTTTCGCGGGCGGTGCACGACCGGCTCACCGCCCACCCGCGCGTTGCCATCGCGCGCGGCGAGGTCGCGGCGCTTCCGTCGCCGGGTGTCGTGGCCACCGGGCCCCTGACGTCGGACGTGCTGGCCGAGGCCATCCGCGCGCGGCTTGGCGTCGAGTCGCTGGCCTTCTACGACGCCATCGCGCCCATCGTGGCTGGCGACTCGGTGGATCGCGCGGTGGCCTTCCGCGCGTCGCGCTACGGCAAGGAGACGATGGCCGGCGCGGACGAGGACGGGGGGGCGTATCTCAACTGCCCCTTCACGCGCGACGAGTACGAGGCCTTTCTCGACGCCCTCGTCTCGGCGGACCAGCACCACGGCCACGAATTCGACGAGGCGCCCTATTTCGAGGGGTGCATGCCGGTGGAGGTGATGGCCCAGCGCGGGCGCGACACGCTGCGCTTCGGCCCCATGAAACCCGTGGGCCTCGCCGATCCGCGCACCGGCAAGCGGCCGTGGGCCGTGGTCCAGCTCCGCATGGAGGACCGGGACGGGCAGATGTGGAACCTGGTCGGCTTCCAGACCCGTCTCCGCATTCCCGAGCAGAAGCGCGTCTTCTCGATGATCCCCGGACTGGCCGGCGCCGAATTCCTGCGCTTCGGCTCGATTCACCGAAACTCGTATCTCAACTCGCCCGGCGCGCTCACGCCGTACCTGTCGCTGCGCGACGACCCGCGGACCCTGTTCGCCGGACAGCTCACCGGCGTCGAAGGGTACACCGAGAGCACCGCCACCGGCCTCATTGCCGGGGTGAACCTGTCGCGGATGCTGCACGGGTTCGAGCCCGAGCTTCCGCCGCCGACCACGATGCTCGGCGCCCTGTACCGCTATCTGCGCGACGCCGATCCGCGGCACTTCCAGCCGATGAACGCCAACTTCGGCCTCGTCGAGCCGCTGTCCGTCGAGATCCGCGACAAGGGGGCGCGGCGCGCCGCGATCGTCGATCGGGCGCTGGGAAGTTGGTTGTAATCAATGTCCAATCCCCGAACAGCAGAGGCCCTCCCCACCCGATTTAATGGACCCGTAACGTGATGTAACGTCCTGTCGAGACTGAAGATGTTCCGCGTAGTTCATGGCTGCCCATGAACTAGCA
>JAGWRI010000102.1 GCA_028876525.1 Gemmatimonadota bacterium
CGGCAAGGAGCAGCGCCGCCGCCGCGGCCCGCCAGCGGCGGCCGGCGCGCGTCACGCGGCGCTCAGGGACTGAATTTTCCGAAATCCTCGGGGCGGAGCTTCTCGAGGTAGGCCTTGAGGCGCTCGGCAGACAGCGCCTCGACGTCTCCCGGGGGCTCGCCGGGCTCGGTCGGCTCCCAGTCCTCACCGGCGGCTTCGAGCAGGCCGTCGGCGGCGAAGATGGGAGCGCCGAAGCGGAGGGCGATGGCGATGCTGTCCGACGGCCGGGCGTCCACGCGCAGCGCTTCTCCGCCCCGCTCCAGGTGCAGTTCCGCATAATAGGTGCGCTCTTCGATGCGCGTGATTTCCACGCGCGCCAGGCCGCCGCCCAACGCCGTGATGAGGCTCCGACACAAGTCGTGGGTCATCGGACGCGTCCGGGGAATGCGATGCATCTCGATGATGATGGACTCGGCCTCGGGCTGCCCGATCCAGATGGGCAGCACGCGGTCTCCGTCCTTCTCCTGCAGGATCACCACATAGGCGCGGGTCGTGGCATCCACCGCCAGCCTGGCAACGACGACTTCGACCACACACCCTCCCGCGTGGACTACCGCACGGCGCGTCGCAGCGCGGCGGCGCGGTCGGTGCGCTCCCACGTGAACGTCGTGCTCCGGTTCTTACCCCGCCCGACGGTCTGCGGTTCGCGCCCGAAATGCCCGTACGCCGACGTGGCCGAGAATATCGGCTTGCGCAGGTCGAGCGCGGCGATGATGCCGCGCGGGGTGAGGTCGAACACCTCGCCCACCGCCCGGCGGATCGCCGCGTCGGGCACGGCGCCGGTGTCGAAGGTGTCGACCATGACCGACACCGGCTCGGCGACGCCGATCGCGTACGCGAGCTGCACCTCGCAGCGCGACGCGAGCCCCGCGGCCACGATGTTCTTGGCCACCCACCGCGCGGCGTAGGAGCCCGAGCGGTCGACCTTGGACGGATCCTTGCCGCTGAACGCGCCGCCGCCGTGGCGCCCCATGCCGCCGTAGGTGTCCACGATGATCTTGCGGCCGGTGAGGCCGGCGTCGCCCTGCGGCCCTCCGACCACGAACCGGCCCGTGGGGTTGATGTGGTACCTGGGCCGCTTCGTCACGAGCGCCTCGGGCAGCGCCGGCTCGATGATCCCCTCGATGATCTCGGCGCGGATGCGCCGGTTGGACACGCCCGGCGCGTGCTGCGTCGAGACGACCACCGTGTCCACCGCCACCGGCCGGTGATTCTCATAGATCACCGTGACCTGCGACTTGCCGTCGGGGCGCAGCCAGGGCATCGCGCCGCTCCGGCGCGCCTCGGCCAGCGCGCGCGTGAGCCGGTGGGCGAGCATGATCGGCATCGGCATCAGCGCGTCGGTTTCGTCGGTGGCGAAGCCGAACATCATGCCCTGGTCCCCCGCCCCGCCGGTGTCCACCCCCATCGCGATGTCGGGCGACTGCCGGTCGATCGTGCTCAGCACCGAGCAGGTGTTGGCGTCGAAGCCGTAGCCGGCGTCCGTGTATCCGATGTCGCGGATGGTCTGGCGCACGACGTCCGGAATGTGGACATAGGTGCTGGTCGTGATCTCGCCGGCCACGCAGGCCATCCCGGTGGTGACCAGCGTCTCGCACGCCACGCGCGCGGTCGCGTCATCGGTGAGGATGGCGTCGAGGATGGCGTCGGAGATCGCGTCGGCCACCTTGTCGGGGTGCCCTTCGGTCACGGACTCGGAAGTGAACGGATGACGATCGCGCACGGACGGCTCGTTGACGGGTGGGAATGAAGGACCGGCGCGCCGGAGCGCGCCATGGAACGTTGAGAATAAGGGGAGCGCGGCCCCCCCGGCAACCCGCGGTCAGTGAATCGCGAGGTCGCCGATCGCCTCCCGCAGCCGGCGCAGCAGCTCGTGCTCGGCGTCGGCCGCGGTGTCGGCGTGGAGGGCGGCCGTGGCGGCGACCTCCGCGTCGCGCACGCTGACGCTGCGCACGATGCGCTTCACGAGCGGCACCGAGCGCGGGGCCACGCTCAGCTTGCGGACGCCGAGGCCCAGCAGCGCGTAGGCCATGATCGGCTGCGACGCCATCTCGCCGCACACGCTCACCTCGAGGCCGGCCTGCTCGCCCATGTCCACGATGCGGCGGATGAGGCGCAGGACCGCGGGATGCAGCGGCGTGAACCGGTTGGCGAGGTTCGCGTTGCCGCGGTCGACGGCCAGCGTGTACTGCACGAGATCGTTGGTGCCGATGCTCAGGAACGCGACTTCGCGGGTGAAGGTGTCGGCGGCCACGGCGGCGGCCGGCGTTTCGACCATCACCCCCACGGGAACGTCGCGCTTGAACTCGACGCCGCGGGCCGCCAGCTCCCCCTCGGCCTCGGCGAGCAGGGCGCGCGCCTGGCGCACTTCGGCCACCGACACGACGAGGGGGAGCATGATGCGCAGATCGCCGTGCACCCCGGCCCGGAGCAGCGCCCGGAGCTGGGTGCGGAAGATCGCCGGCTGGTCCAGGCACATGCGGATGGCGCGCCATCCGAGGAAGGGGTTGGGTTCGGTGGGGAATCCGCCCACCGGGAGCTTGTCGCCGCCGATGTCGAACGTGCGGATGACCACCGGCTTGCCCTCGAACGCCTCGATCACGCGGCGGTAGGCGCGGTACTGCTCCTCCTCGTCGGGCATCGTGGCGCGGCCCATGACGAGGAACTCGGTGCGCATCAGCCCCACGCCCTCGGCGCCGCTGTCGTGCGCCGCTTCGGCTTCCTCCGGAAGATCGACGTTGGCGCGCAGGGTGACCGGGATGCCGTCGAGGCTCACGCTCTCGACGTCGCTCAGCCGGCGCAGCTCGGCCTCGACCACCTCCTCCTGCCGCGCCCGCTCGCGGTACTGCTCGATCTCGGCGTCGGTCGGATCCACGGCCAGCGTGCCGCTGGTGCCGTCGAGGATCGCCCGCTCGCCGCCGGCCAGCGACTTGGCGGCGTCGCGGAGCCCGACCACGGCCGGCAGGTGGAGCGAACGGGCGAGGATCGCGACGTGCGACGTGCGCGTGCCCGCATCGGTGGCGATGCCGACGATGGCCTCGCGGTCGAGCTGCACGGTGAGGCCCGGCGTGAGGTCGTGCGTCACCAGGATCACGCGCGCCCCCTTGGGGAGGTTCACCGGGTCGTGGTCGGGCAGCTCGAGCAGCAGTGACAGCACGCGGATGTGAACGTCGGTGAGGTCGCTCACCCGTTCGCGCAGCATGGCCACCGAGTGGCGCGCGAACCGCTGGCGCCACTCCAGCATCACGAGGTCGAACGCCTTCTCGGCGGCGAGCTGCTGCCGGATGAACTCCTCCACGCCGGCCAGGAGGTCGGTGTCCTCGAGGATCGAGTGCTGGACGTCGAAGATCGCCGCCTCCTCGCGGCCGGCCGCGGCCTCGACGCGGGCCCGCACCTGATTGAGGCGCTCCTTGGCGCGGTCCACGGCGCCATGGAAGCGCCGCAGCTCGGCCGGGATCTGATCGTCGGGCACCAGCCGGTGCGGAACATCGGGCACCTCCCACCGCAGGAGGTGAATCGAGCCGACGGCGACGCCGGGCGACGCGGGAATGCCGGTGAGAGTGCGGTCCATCAGGGCTCTCCGAATCCGTCGGCGATGAGCGCGGCCAGCGCGTCGAGCGCCGCCTCGGCGTCGGGGCCCTCGGCGCGCAGCTGGAGCCGGGCCCCGCGCTCGGCGGCCAGCATCATCACCCCCATGATGCTCTTGGCGTTCACTTCGAGGTCGTCGCGCGTCAGCGTGATGTCGCTCTTGAACCCGGCGGCGAGCTTCACGATCTGCGCCGCGGGCCGCGCGTGCAGCCCGACCTGGTTGACGATCGTCACCGTGCGTTCAGGCATCAGCGAATTACCGAGAGAAGGACGACTGCCGAGACGACGAGGAGCGCGAACCGCCAGCCTTCCAGCCGGGCCTGGGCGCGGACCACGATCACCGCGCCGACGAGCGCGCCGAGCAGCATCTCGCCCACGAGCACGCGCTCGCGGCCGGCGACCCGGGCGAGGGCGAGCGGAATGGCCACGCCGGCCACGAACGCCGCCGCGCGCCCCACGACGGTCGGGCCGCGCCGCAAGACGGGGTGGCCGAGGCCGGCCGCGACGTGCATGCCCTGGCGCCACCCGGTTTCCAGACCCCAGACCAGGAGGGCGACGTGGCCCGCGTTGTACAGCACGAGGAACGTGAGCACGACGATCGCCGCCGCGGCGCCCCACCCGAACAGCGCGAGCGCGGCCAGCGAGGTGAGCGGGAGCCATCCCGCCCACACCAGCCGGTCGCCCACGCTGCCCAGCGGTCCGCAGAGCGCCGTGCGGAAGCGCTCGATCCGGTCGGCGGGTTCGCCGTCCAGCTCGGCCCGCGCCAGCGCGCCGACGGCAAACGCGGCCAGATACGGATGGGCATTGAAGTAGCGGCTCTCGCGGGCCATCGCGGTCCTGAACGCCGGCGTGTGCACGCCGCCGGGCAGCGCGCGCAACGCCGGCTCGAGGCAGAACGCGACGCCGTTGCCGAGCAGGGTCTCGTAATTCCACGAACCCTGGATGGCCAACATGCGCAGGAGGATCGCGGCCCGGATGCGGGCCGGGAGGCGCGGGGGCCCGGCGGCGGCGGCCGGCGCGGTCATCGCGCGCCCACCATCAGGAGGCCCAGCGCGAGCCCGCCGAGGAACACCCAGCGGGCCCACGCCGTGGCATGGAACAGCTTCCACATCGCACCGACGGCGACGGCGGCCGCCGTGGCGACCAGCACGGCGCGCGTCAGGTGCTCGGACACCGCCCACCGCCCCACGAGGATCGCCTCGAGCGGCACGAGCGCGACGTAGGCCGCCGCGGCGAGCACGGCCCCGCGCGCGAAATCGGCGGCGAGGCCCGAGAGCTGGACCCCGACCACGGCGCCGCGCGAGCCGGCGTCCAGCGCCGCCTGGTGCCGGCGGGCGGTCGCGGCGTTGCGCTGGCGGAGCTTGACCATGGTCCAGCCCCCGATCCAGGCCACGATCAGGGCGCCGAACACCGCGGCCATGAGGGCGCCCACCGTGGCGGGCGGCGCGGCCCCGTAGATCGCCCCGGCAACCGTGGACGCCGAGCCCCACTCCGGATAGCGCGACGCGCCCACCGGCAGGGTCTCGAGCGCGATGAGCTCGAGCACGGCGCCCACGAGCAGCCCCTGCGCCGGAGCGCCGGCCAGCGCGCCGCCCAGCGTTGCGGCTACGATGGGCCGCGAGATCATGGCCTGCGGGAAGCTCACCGTGTCGAGCCCGGTGACCCCGCCCAGGAGCGCGACGGCGACGGCATCGGCGGCGATCACGACGCCGCCTCAAGGTGCAGCAGCTCGTCCAGCGGCACGGGGCGCGCCGAGGGCACGTCCTGCGCGGTGACGACCGGTCCGCGGGCCGCGATCTCGCGCAGCTCCTGCTCTTCGGCGGGCGACAGGAACACGTAGCGCAGGCGCTGCCGCCGGTCGGCGCGATGGTGAATGCCGCCCACGTTCACCGCCGAGACGCCCCCGGCGTCGACCACGGCGCGCATCGCGGCGACGCCGGCGGTGAGCAGGATGCCCGGCCGCGGATCGGCGCGATAGCGGGCCAGCACCGCGGGGCACTCCGCCGCCGCATGGAAGAACACCGCCATGCCCGGCGGCACGGCCATGCGATACAGCTCGCGCTCCCACTCGCTGCCGGCGATGGCGTCGTCGACGAGCACGATGAACGCGGCATCGAGCGGTTGCCCCCACCCGAGCACGACCTGGCCGTGGATCAGCCGGTCGTCGATCCGGTAGAGGGCGAGGGTCACGGCGCGCCCTCGACCGACTGGATGGCGGCCCGCCCCCGCTCCGCCGCGTGCTGCGCGGCGGTCGCGACGGGCATGTCGTCGGCGAACGCGAAGTCGAGCAGCGCGGGAAGGTTGGCGCCGGAGACGAGCACGGCATCGGGCATGCCGCGCAGGACGCGGCGCGCGGCCATGGTGCAGCTGCCGGCCTGGAGGTCGGTGAACAGCACGCGGGCGCCGGTGCGCCGCATCGTGTCGCGGAGCAGCTCCTCGATGCCGGCGGCGCTCAGCTCGGGCACGGCCACGGGCTGGAACAGATGCCCGCGGCCGGTGATCACCTCGACGGCGGAGACGAGGCCGGCGGCGAATTCCCCGTGGCCGGCGACGATGGCGCGGGGCGCGTTATTCGTCATCCTGCTCAAGATACCGCTTGACGTCGGCCGCCGCCCGCATCCGTCCGATGAGCCGCTCGTTGAACCGCTCGGCGGGATCGAACCCGCTGTACTTCAGCAGGTGGTTCATGGCGATGACCTCGGCGACGACGGTGATGTTCTTGCCGGGGTTGAGGGGCACCGAGATGCGCGGGAGCTGGATGTCGAGCACCGTGGTCGTCTCGCCGTCGAGGCCGGTGCGGTCGACGTGCATGTCCTCGTGCCACTCGACGAGCTGGACCACGACCTCGATGCGCTTCTGCTGGCGCACCGCGCGCACGCCGAAGATGGCCGGCACGTCCACCAGCCCGACACCGCGGATCTCCATGCAGTGGCGCTGGGCCTCGTGCCCGCGCCCGATGAGCACGTCGGTGCCGCGGCGCTTCACGAACACGAGATCGTCGGCCACCAGCCGGTGGCCCCGCTCGACGAGATCCAGCACGCACTCCGACTTCCCGATGCCGCTGCGGCCGATGAACAGCAGCCCGACGCCGAACACGTCGGCCAGCGAGGCGTGGATCGTGGTCGTCGGGGCGAACTCGTCTTCGAGCCAGGGCTTGATGCGGGTGTAGAACTCGTTGGTCTTGAGCGTCGAGGTGAACACCGGGACGCCCGCCGCGCCCGCCGCCTCGACCATGCCCGCCGGCGGCTCCAGCCCCTTGGTGACGAACACGCACGGGATGGCGTGCGAGAAGAAGACCTCGAGCACCCGCGCGCGCTCGGCGGGCGGGCGCGTGTTGAGGTACGTGACCTCGGTCTCGCCGAACACCTGGATGCGGTGCCCCGGGAAGCGCTCGGTGTACCCGGCGAGGACGAGGCCGGGGCTGGAGATGTTGGGGCTGGTGATCGCCCGGTCCAGCGGCCCGGTGCCGGCCACCTGCGCGAGCAGCAGCGTGTCGCGCATCCGGTCGAGCAGGCGCCCGGCGGTGAGGTGCGGCCGGGGGGCGGACGCGGCGCCGGGGCTCATGCGCGGGCCCCGCCGCGCGGCGCGTGGGGGCGGTGGACGACGGTCTCCATCAGCGAGTCTCCTCCGTGACCACGATGCGCGCCAGGTGCCGCTCGGTCTCGTCGGCGGCGCGCTCCCAGGTGAAGGTTTCGGCGAACCGGCGCGCGTGCACGCCGAGCGATTCGACCAGCGGCGGATCGTCGGCGAGGCGGTCCATCGCCGCCGCCATGGCGGCGGTGTCGCCGTGGGGCACGAGGAAGCCCGTCTCGTCGTGGCGCACCGACTCGCGGATGCCCGGCGAGTTCGAGGCCACCACCGGCGTGGCGCACGCCGCTGCTTCGAGGTTCGTGATGCCCCACCCCTCCTTGGGCGACGCGAAGACCAGCGCCCAGGCGCGGCGCAGCAGCGCCAGCTTCTCCTGCTCGCTGATCCGGCCAAGAAACCGTACCCGGCCGCCGAGGTCAAGCGCGGCGGCCAGCCGCTCGAGGCGCGGCCGGTAGTCCCCGGCGCCGGCAATCTCGAGCACGGCGCGGCGATGCGACATCCGCGCGAACGCCCGGATCACGAGGTGCACGCCCTTGTAGTGCTTGAGCCGCCCGAGGTAGGCGAAGGTGGGCGCCGGAGCGCGGGTGCCGGGCGCCGGCGTGTACGACGCGGTGTCGATGCCCGGGTAGATGACCTCGATCCGGCGGCGCGGAATCCCCCGGCGCGC
Organism: Gemmatimonadota bacterium; assembly: GCA_028876525.1. Lineage (GTDB taxonomy): Bacteria > Gemmatimonadota > Gemmatimonadetes > Gemmatimonadales > Gemmatimonadaceae > JAGWRI01. Next base: position 7,883 of record JAGWRI010000102.1, read on the forward strand.
CAGATCCTCGGCCGTGCTCACGCTGATCGCCTCGAACGGCACGTCGCGGTACGCGCGCCCCAGCGGGCGCTCGGCCAGCCAGACGGCGGCGGCCAGCGGCGCGGGCAGCTCGTGGAACGCCGTCCCGCCAAAGAGGTGCGGCACCAGCGTCATGACCCGCGGGGCGCCCCAGCGCGGCGTGTACAGCGGCACCTTGTTCACGTCCTCGACCAGGACGTCGCAGGTGCCGCGCAGCACGCGATCGTAGTAGCGCCGGGCGAAGAACGGGAAGGTGTGTCGCGTGCCGACGCGGTGGACCTCGATCCCGTCCAGCGTGGCGCGCGGCGCGCATCCCGGCCATCCGCCGCAGAGCAGCGCCACCTCGTGCCCGCGCGCGGCGAGCCGGCCGAAGATCTCGTGGAGATGGATCTCGGCGCCCCCGCCCTGCGGGTTTTCCCGGTCCTGCCAGTTCACCAGGAGGATGCGCACTAGAGGCGGCCCATGCGGCGGGCCAGCGCGTCGAGCACTCCGTTCACGAACCGGGCGCTCTGCTCGCTCCCGTACCGCTCGGCGAGGCGAATCGATTCCTGAATGACGACGCGGGCGGGGGTCTGGCCCAGGCGCAGCTCGGCGGCGGCCACGCGCAGCACGCTGCGCTCGATCACGCCCAGCCGCTCGAGGCGCCAGTTGGTGGTCACGTCGGCCAGCGCCCGGTCGATCTCGTCGCCGTGGCGCGCCACCTCGCGCACCAGCCCGCCGGCAATGCGGCGCTCGTCGGGCGAGATCGCCAGGTCGTCCCACATCGTCGTCGCCACCGGCTCGAGGTCGGGGGCGGCGCGCAGGTCCCAGGCATACAGCGCCTGCAGGGCCCGCGCGCGGGCGCGCGTCTCAATCCTCATGCGCGGCGTCCAGGCGATCGAGCAGCTCGGCCATCTCGAGGGCGGCGAGGGCGGCGTCCCACCCCTTGTTGCCGTGGGCGCCCCCGGCCCGGGCCTCGGCCTGCGCCATCGTGTCGCAGGTCAGGACGCCGAATCCGACGGGCACCTCGTAGTCGGCCGACGCCGCCGAGAGCCCGCGCGACGCTTCGCCCGCCACGTAGTCGAAGTGCGGCGTGTCGCCGCGAATCACGGCGCCCACCGCGACCACGGCGTCGTAGCGCTCGGTGGCCAGGAGACGTCGCGCGACGAGCGGAAGCTCCCACGCGCCGGGCACCCACACGAGATCGATGTCGGCGGCCGCCACCCCGTGGCGCACGAGCGCGTCCATCGCGCCGTCGGCCAGCCGGGTGGTGATCGCTTCGTTGAACCGGCTGGCCACGACCGCGACGCGGCGGCCCTGACCGGACGGCGTTCCGGAGAATTCGGCCATTCAGGAAACGAGCAGGTGTCCGAGCTTGTCGCGCTTGGCTTTCATGTAGCCGGCGTTCTCGTCCTGGGCCGGCTGCACGATCGGGACCCGCTCCTCGACGCGCAGTCCGTAGCCCTCCAGGCCGACCATCTTGCGCGGATTGTTGGTGATCGGACGGATCGACCTGACCCCGATGTCGAGCAGGATCTGCGCCCCGATGCCGTAGTTGCGCAGGTCGGGCTTGAATCCCAGCCGCTCGTTGGCCTCCACGGTGTCGATGCCCGTGTCCTGCAGCTCGTAGGCCTTGAGCTTGTTGAGGAGCCCGATGCCCCGCCCTTCCTGATCGAGGTACACGACCACGCCGCGCCCCTCCTCGGAGATCATCCGCATGGCCGTGTCCAGCTGCCAGCCGCAGTCGCAGCGCCTGGAATGGAACACGTCGCCGGTAAGGCACTTGGAGTGCATGCGCACGAGAATCCCCTCGCCCTCTTCCACATCGCCGTACAACAGCGCCACGTGCTCGTGCTGGTCCACGTCGTTCCGGTAGCCGAGGATCC
>JAGWRI010000103.1 GCA_028876525.1 Gemmatimonadota bacterium
GCCGGGGCCGGCGCCGCTCACGCAGGCGGTGGCCGCCAGCGCCGCGGCCGCCGTCGCGAGCTGGCCGAGGAATTCGCGGCGAGGGGTAAGGGCGGGATTCGAGGGTTCGAGCACCAAGGCTCCTGGCAGGTGGGTGCGCGAAACTACGCCGGCAGCGAGCGGCCGTCCACCCGGAACTCCAACGCGGGCCGCGCGACGCTCCGGGAGGTCCGCCGCGGCGGGCAAGGGAATTGTAAGGTCCCGACGCGCTGCGAATCCGCGAGCATGGGGTCGGCGTACATTCGCAGGCAGGTCCTCCTCATTGGCCGCGATCGCAACGCGCGGCGCGAGGCACGTACACATGATGCCCACCGGCCAGGAACTCAAGTTCGACCACGCGAGGCGTCGCATCGCCCGCATCGTCCAGCTTCTCATCGGGTTCTCGTGCGTGCCGCTGGCCGCGCGGGCGCAGGGCGGGAATGCGCCATTCGGCAACGCGGCCGTGTGGCATTGGGCTCCCAGCCGCAGCTATCACGTCCTCAACTATCGCCTCGAGCTGCGTTTCGACGAGCCGCACGCGGAAGTGTTCGGAGACGAGATCGTCACGCTGCGTCCCTTCGCCGCCGGCTTGCGGCGTTTCTACCTGAACAGCGCCGGCCTGACCATCGATTCGGTGTGGTTGAACGGCCCGGTGCGCACGGCCACCCCGCTGCGGCACGCCGCCGACGGCTCGCGCCTCTGGATCACGCTCGATCGCGGCTACGGGCCCGAGTCCGTCCTCTCCATTCGCATCCGGTACCACGGCGCGCCGCGCACCGGCCTCTTCTTCGTGAATCCGACGCCCGCGAACGCCGCCGCGGCGCCGGAGGTGTATTCGCAGGGGGAACCGGAACTCAATCACTACTGGTTTCCGTGCTGGGACTACCCCAACGACATGGCGACGAGCGAGACCATCACGACCGTGCCCGAAGGGCAACGCGTGGTCTCGAACGGCCGCCTGGCGCGGGTTACGCACGGGCCGGGCACCGTGACGTATGACTGGGTGGAAGGCGTGCCGCACAGCTCCTATCTGATCTCGATTGCCGTCGGACCGTGGCGCGAGATCTCCGACCATGCCGGGCCGCTCCCGGTGGACTACTACGTGCCCCGGGGCGTCAGCGAGGCCGCCGCGCGGCGATCGTTCCGCCTCACGCCCGACATGATCGGATTCTTCGGGCGGGCCACCGGGGTCCCGTACCCGTACGAGCAGTACGCGCAGACCACGGTGCACGACTACCTCTTCGGCGGCCAGGAGAACGTGAGCGCCACGACGCTCACCGACCACACCCTGCACGACGCCCGCGCGGACGCCGACTTCCCGAGCACGGCTCTCGTGGCGCACGAGCTGGGCCAGGAGTGGTTCGGCGATTACGTGCAGGGACGCGACTGGGCCGACATCTGGCTCAACGAGGGGTTCGCGACGTACATGGAGGCCCTGTACACGCAATATCACGACGGCAACGACGCTTTTCGCTACGAGATGTCGCAGGATCAGGCCGCGGCGCGGGCGCAGGATCGCACCGATTATCTGCGTCCGATCGTCGACCGGCACTACGACGATCCGCTCGACATGTTCGACGCGATCACCCACGAGAAGGGCGCGGCCGTGCTCGACATGCTGCGCTACGTCGTTGACGGCCCGGCCGCCTCCGCACACCCCGCGTCGCAGCGGGAGACATTGTTCCGCGCCCTGCGCCGGTACCTGACCCAGTATCACACGCACACCGTGGTCACGGGCGAGCTCGGCGACGCGCTGCGGGCATACACCGGCCTCGAGCTGGGGTGGTTCTTCCGCGAGTGGGTGTTCCGGGCCGGCACCCCGAGCTATCGGGTGTCGGCCCGCTACGACTCCACGCGGCACGTGGACGTGGTCCGGGTGGCGCAGGTCCAGACGGTGGATTCTCTCGTTCCGCTCTTCCGCATGCCGGTGGAGCTGGCGTTCCACGGGCCTGGCGGCGAGTCGGCCACCGTGCAGGTCGGCGACTCGCTCGCCGCCCAGGAATTCGACGTCCCGCTCGCCTTCGCGCCCGCGTGGGTGGACTTCGATCCCGACGATTTCATCGACAAGACGCTCGACTTCCCACAGCCCCTCGTCGCGGTCGCCGCGATGGCGGAACGCGACCCCGCGATGATGAGCCGGCGGCGCGCGGCCGAACAGCTGGGCGCCATGGACGGCGCCGCCGCGGATGCGCGAGTCCGGGTGCTCGCGCACGTCCTGCGCACCGACGGGTTCTACGGCGTCCGCGCCGCCGCCGCGGCCTCGCTCGCCCGGATCGGCTCGCCCGACGCGCGCACCACGCTGCTCGAGGCGTTGGGCGCTCAGCCCGACAGCCGTGTGCGCGTCGCGGCGGCGACCGCCCTCGCCCCGTTCGCGGCGGACGGCCCCGTTTACGCCGCCCTCGTGAACGCCCTGCGCGGGGATTCCAGCTACGCCGTCGAGGCCGCGGCCGCCCGCGGCCTCGGCCGATCGCGCGTGCCGGGCGCGGAGCCGGTGCTCGCAACAGACGCGCGCTCCCGACCGGACGTTCACGTATTGACGGCCGTGCTCGCGGCGCTGGCGGCGACCCGGGACCCGCGCGCGGCCGACGTGCTGCTGGACCATGCCCAACCCGGCGTGCCGGAGGTCGTTCGCGGAACCGCGCTCGAAGCGCTGGCCGCGATGAGGGACTCCGTGCCCCGTGACGATTCCGCACGGGTGGCGGCGGCGGCGCGCGATGCCCTCGGCGCACAGGCTCTGACCGTGCGCCTGGCCGGCGAGGAGCTGGTGGGCGCCTTCGGCCTCGCGCAGTTTCGCGACGACGTGGCGCGAGACGCCCGCGCGCCGCTGGTCATTCAGCGCCGGGTCGCACAGGGAGTGCTGCACGATCTCGACGCCGCGCGTCATTGAGGGACACCCATCAGGGCCGGTTCACGGCGCGGGCGTGCGGACGATTCCGCATCCGCGCGCCCAACCAATCGGCGCCGTCCGTTGTCCAAGCGGTGGTGCAGGACCGCGCGCCGACCTCTCACTCCCCGCTCCCGGTATGGATCGTTCTCTCTCCGCAGGTCTGCTGTTCGCCCTCGCGGCCCTGCCGCCCGCCCTCGGTGCGCAATCGGCCCGAACCTCCGGCGATTTCACGGCCCCGCCGGTTGCCGTCGCGGCATCCCTCACGGGAGCAATCGACATCGACGGCCGGCTGGCCGAGCCGGCCTGGCAGCACGCCACGCCCATCACGGAGTTCCGCCAGTACCAGCCAAACGAGGGGGCGCCGGCGTCGCTCGCCACCGAGGTGCGCGTGCTCTACGGACCCGACGCGATCTACATCGGTGCCCGCATGAGCGAGCCGGAGGGCGTGGTGGCGCCGCTGGCGCGCCGAGACCAGCTGCTGGACGCGAACGGCAACAACGGCTCGTTCAACTCGCTCACCACCGACAAGATCGTCATCGAGCTCGATCCCTATCACAACCACCTGGATGATGCCTGGTTCGAGGTGAATCCGGCGGGAGTGAAGGGCGATCAGTTCGACGGCGACCCGTCGTGGGATCCGGTCTGGGACGCGGCGACGCACGTGGACTCGGCGGGCTGGACGGCGGAGATCCGCATTCCTTACAGCCAGCTCCGCTTCTCGCGCGACTCGACGCAAGTCTGGGGAATGCAGATCTGGCGGTACATCGACCGGCAGAACGAGCACGACATGTGGTCGTTCCGGCGCCAGAACCAGAGCGGCGGACCCGCCTTCTTCGGGACTCTCGAGGGGTTGCGGATCACCCAGCGGCCACGCCAGCTCGAGCTGCTGCCGTACACGCTCACCGGCGGCACCTTTCAGGCAGCCACGCCCGGCGATCCATACCAGAGCGGGCGCGCGATGCGCGCCAGCGCGGGCACCGACATCAAGGCGCTGCTCACCTCGAATCTGACGCTGAATGCCACGGTGAACCCCGATTTCGGGCAGGTCGAGGTCGACCCCGCCTCGCTCAACCTGACCGCGTTCGAGACGTATTACGACGAGAAGCGGCCGTTCTTCATCGCCGGCGCCAACGCGTTCAGTTTCGGCGGCATGCGCTGTTTCTTCTGCAGCCACGCCTCTGGGCTGAGCGCGTTCTACTCGCGACGCATCGGCCGCCCTCCGCAGCTCGCGGGGTACGTGGACGACACCGCGGCCTACGCCGACATTCCCGACAACACCGCAATCCTCGGCGCCGCCAAGATCACCGGACGCACGCAGAACGGCTACACCGTGGGCGTGCTCGATGCGCTCACCAACCGGGAGACGGCGCGGTACGAGCCGGCGGCCGGCGGGCCCCAGCTCTCGCAGGCGGTCGAGCCGCTCACGAACTACTTCGTCGGCCGGTTGCAGAAGGAATTCCGCGACGGGGCGTCGACGTTCGGCGGCATCGTCACGTCGGTCGAGCGGCAGATCGGCGACTCCGTGGTCGGCGACCGGCTGCGCAGCCACGCCGAGGCCGCCGGACTCGACTGGAAGCACACGTGGCAGCGGCATGAATACTCGTGGATGGGCAGCATGCTCGTGTCGAGTGTCGAAGGCTCCCCCTCTGCGATCGCCGCCACCGAGGCGTCGAGCGCGCACTATTTTCAGCGGCCGGACCGAACGGTGACCAGCGACGGCATCTTCTCCACGCGGTACGACTCCGCGGCGACGGCCCTCCGCGGCTACGGGCTGTTCACCCGCGTGGCCAAGGACAACGGCACACTCGAGTGGGAAGCGATGGCGAACGTCCGAAGCCCCGGGTTCGAGGTCAACGATCTGGCCTACCTCAATCAGGCCGACTACGCGTGGTTCAACGGAAACGTGGTGGGCGTGTGGACCCACCCGACGCGCTGGTACCGCAACATCTTCGCCAGCGTCGGCGGCGCCACCCAGTACAACTACGACGGCAACCGTACCTGGTCGCAGCTGCAAGCGTTCTATGGCGAAGAACTCCCGAACTACTGGAACGTGCGCGTGATCGGGATCCGCGATCTCACCTCGCTGGACGATCACCTGGCGCGCGGAGGCCCGCTCCTGGTGCGGAACGGGTACGACTTCGGCAGCGTGGAAGTATCCACCGATGCCCGCGGGCGGGCGGTCTTCGACTTCACGGTGGAGGGCTCGCGCGGACTCGACGCGCCGGTCCATTCGCTCACCTTCGGTCCCGGTCTCGCGCTCAAGCCGGCCGCCAACGTCTTCGTGCAGCTCTCGCCCACGTACGGCACCGACGAGGACCCGGCGCAGTACGTGACCGCCGTGCCGGACCCCACGGCGACGACGTTCTACGGAACGCGTTACGTGTTCGCGTTCATCAGGACGAGGACCGTCTCGCTGGATACGCGCCTCAACTGGACGTTCACGCCGAACCTGACCCTTCAACTCTACGCCCAACCGTTCATCGCCAGCGGCGCCTACTCATCGTTTCGCGAGTTCGCCCGTCCCCGCTCGATCCGCAAGCTCGTGTTCGGCCGCGACACCGGAACGATTTCCTACGATGCCGCGTCGGCCGCCTACACCGTGGATCCCGACGGCGCCGGGCCGGCGCATCCGTTCAGCTTCGCCAACCCCGATTTCACGAGCAGCTCGCTGCGAGGCACGGCGGTGCTGCGATGGGAGTACCGCCCCGGCTCCACGCTCTACTTCGTCTGGACGCAGGAGCGCTCGGGTACCGGCCCGTCGGGGACGTTCGACCTGTCGAGCGCACGCTCGGCGATCCTCAGCCCCCTGCCCGTGAACGTCTTCCAGATCAAGGCCACCTACTGGATCGGGCGGTGATCGCGACGTGAAGGTGCCGCGGCGGGCTCGGGAGCCCTCACTCCACGATCACCGTCCCGGTCATTCCGTCCTCTTCGTGCGGCGTGCAGAAGTAGCGATACACACCCGGCACGCGGAACACGTATTCGAACACCATCCCCGGCTTGAGATCGCCGGAGTCGAAGGGCATGGCGCCGGCGGGAAGCTCGGCATCTCCCGCGTGCGCGGCGTCGGCCGGAACGTCGGTCACGGTGTGCACCAGGTTCGACCCGTTGATCCACAACACCGACTGGCCCGCTCGAATGCGCACCGTATCGGGGACATACCGCTCGTGGTCGGTCAGGTGCACCTCGGCGCCGATGGGCGACCCGGCAGTCTCCGGGCTCGCGACCACGGCACTCGATCCGCGGTTCACGAACCGCGACAGACCGATCGGAATGGTGAATTCGAATCCCCACCGCTCGATGCCGGGAATCCCCACCGAGGCTCCCTCGAGCGTGGTCGTATTGGCATTCGACACGTTGATGGACAGGGTGTGCGGCGTGTACGGAATGGCGAGCTGCAGCCCCGCGCTCCAGGCGATGTCCTCGCCCGGCCCGCGCTGCACCAGGCTCACCGCGTCGGCGGCGAGCGCGACGAATGGTCCGAGCCGAAGCGTCGCGCCGCCTCCGGCGGCCGCGGCCGCGTCGCCCCGCCGGAACGCGCTGAACGCCCGGCCCACGCCGAACAGCTGCAAGCGACCCAGCCGGCGTTCGACGGTCGCCTCGCCGTCCCAGCTTCTCGATGCGTCGTTGTACGCGCCGTGGATCGCGACGTCCACCGGCGCACCCGACGACTCGGGCAGTGGCACCCATCGCACGAAGTACTCCACGGCGTTGGGATGCCCGGTCACGAGCAATGAATTCGTGGCGTACCGCGCCCCCGCCATGAGGCGCCACGGCAGCGGCGCGCCGAGCAGGAACGTGGGAGAGTTCAGCACCTTGTTGGCCGACCCGCCGGTGGTCGTGAACCGGTGCGTGAGGTCGAAGATCAGCGTGCCCGGCGCCCCCGTCCACGTGCCGAGTATGTCCGGCGGATGGTCGAGCACGCTCTGAGCCACAGCGGGGGACGCGGCGAACCACAGGGCACCGAACGCCGCCACGCCCGTGACGGCGCGGATCGAAGGGCGCATGGTCCTATTTCACCACGATCACTCCGTACATCCCACTGCCGGCGGAGCCGTGGTACTTGCAGTGGTAGGCATACGTGCCGGCCTGACTGAACGTGTGGCTGAAGGTGGCTCCGCCCGCCATGTCGCCGCTGTCGAACCCGCCCGAGGCGTCGGCGGTGGCCGAGTGCGTCACCGCGTCCTTGTTGGTCCACGTCACCGTCGAGCCCACCGCGACGGTGTCGAACTTCGGAGAGAACGTGAGGTTCTGCTCGGCGATGTTGTTGCTGCTGCCGCCGGTGCTCGTGCCGCCGGTGTTGCCGGGACTCGTGGAGTACGGCGAACCGCCGGAGCTGCCGCCGCACGCGGCGAGCGCGAGGACGGACGCGAGCACAGCGGATAGCGCAATGGAAGTGCGGGGCGAGCGACGACTGGACATCATGGCGAGTTCCTCCGCGGGGGTGGATTCGGCACGGCGCATCGCCAGTTGAAGCCCCTCCCCCCGGAGTTGGTTCCCCGGCGTCCGCATCCATCCCGCGTGCCCTGAGCAAACGCCAAACGCCGCATCCCTCCTGTTTCCCCTACGCAATGCCCCGCATTCGCGCCGCAACGGCAGGAATGGCGGCGCCGGCATGTCCGACTGACGCACGAGAGCTGCGTCCGCTCCTGCGTCCGGTGCCTTCGTCACACGGCTGACGCGACGAACGCATGCACGATCCTTACAATCTCCGCACGTCCGTTCGTGACTCCACCGTCGCCGTGTGCGGTTCTTGTGGTCACGACGTCGTGTTGCGGTATGGCGCGCGTCGGCGGTCGGTCGCGCGCTGCGCAACGCCGGCGACTTGCGGTGAACGCGACTCCCTTCGGTGGAGGAGTGAATGCAGAAATTGCTCCGCGCGGCACGAGTGGCGACCACGACACTCGCGACGGCGCTCGGCGTTGCGCCCGCACTGCCGGCCCAGGCCCCCGCGCCGCAACCGCGCAGTGCGCCCATCGTGCAGTATCTCATGGCCAGTCGAGCCGCCGAGATCGCGCTGGCGCGAAGCGCGGCGCCGAAGGCGATCTCGGACGGAGCCACGATCATGGTGCTCGGCCGCGAGGGATACGAACGGGCCATCAGCGGACAGGACGGATTCGTCTGCCTGGTGGAGCGGTCGTGGGCGTCGCCGTTCGACAGCCCGGGATTCTGGAACCCGGCCATTCGAGGCCCGGCCTGTTACAATCCGGCCGGCGCGCGGTCCATTCTCCCAGGCATCTATATGAGAACGCAGCTAGCCCTGGCCGGGCTGTCGAAGAACCAGATTCTCGACAGCGTGCGGGTGGCCTTTGCCGCGCACCGGCTGGCCAGCCCGGAACCCGGCGCGATGGCGTACATGATGTCGAAGATGGGCCACGTGGGCGCCCAGGCCGTGCGCTGGCTGCCGCATCTCATGTTCGAGCTGCCCAGGGCGGCACACGCGGACTGGGGGGCGAACGTGGCGGGCTCCCCCATCCTGCTTCATCAGGACTCGCTCGACCCCGTCGTCACGGAATTTCTGATTCCCGTGGCCACCTGGTCGGACGGAACGCCCGCGCGGTCTCCCTGAGCGGGGACGCTCTCGATAGGCGCAATCGAATGAAGAGGCGCGGGCGGGAATCGAACCCGCGAATAGCGGTTTTGCAGACCGCCGCCTTACCACTTGGCTACCGCGCCGAAGCTCTGGGAACTTAGTCCGCTCTCCGAAGCCGCTCAAGCCGCCGCGCGCCGTGCCGCCGCTGTTCCCCGCGCCCGGCAAGCGTTAATCTCCGGCTCCCGCATGCCCGACCCCACCCCCACCCCAGCGCCCCCGCCGGAGCCGCCGCCCGCGCCCACCCCACCGGCGCGCCACGACCCGTACGCATCGCTCCGCCACCGCAACTTCCGATGGTTCATCGTCAGCACCTTCACGGTCACGATGGGCACGCAGATCCAGGGCATCGTGGTCGGCTGGCAGATCTACAGCATCACGCACGACCCGCTCTCCCTGGGGCTCATCGGGCTGGCCGAGGCGCTCCCGTTCCTCAGCACGTCGCTGCCCGCCGGACACGCGGCCGATCGCTACGACCGGCGGTTCATCACGCTCGCCTCGCTGTTCGCGATGCTTGCCTGCTCGGTGAGCTTCGTGGCCTTCAGCCGCTCGCCGCGCATCCTCGGGCTGCCGGGCGCGTGGCCCTTCTTTGCCGTGATCTTCGCCAGCGGCATCGCCCGCGCGTTCTACAACCCCGCCCGCTCCGCCCTGCTCGCCGAGATCGTGCCCCGCTCGGCCTACGCCAACGCCTCCGCGTGGCGCAGCTCGGCCTGGCAGACGGCCGCTGTTATGGGCCCGGCCGTCGGCGGCCTTCTATACGGTATTGGCGATGCGACCACGGCGTACGTGACCGACGCCGTGTTCATGCTCGTCGCCACCTCGGCGTTCGCCGCCATCCGCTACGTGCCCACAGTGGCTCGGCGCCACCATGAACCGCTCTGGCAGAGCCTGCGCATGGGCATCCACTGGGTGATCCACCAGCCCGTGGTGTTCGGCGCCCTCACGCTGGACCTGTTCTCGGTGCTGCTTGGCGGCGCCGAAGCGCTGCTCCCGGTGTTCGCGCTGGACATCCTGCACGTCGGCCCGGAAGGGCTGGGAATCCTGCGCGCCGCACCCGCGTTGGGCGCGGTGATCATGTCGGTGTATCTGGCCCACCGGCAGCCGCTCGAGCGCGCGGGACGCGCCATGCTCATCGCCGTGGGCGCATTCGCCGCGTCCATCATCGGCTTCGGCCTCTCGCGCAGCGCCGAGCTGAGCTTCGTGCTCCTGGCAGTCAGCGGCATGGCCGACAACGTCAGCGTCGTAGTGCGTGCGACGCTCATTCAGATCATGTCGCCGCCCGAAATGCTGGGGCGGGTTTCTGCGGTCAACGCGATCTTCATCGGATCGTCGAACGAGTTGGGCGCATTCGAGTCCGGCATCACCGCCAAACTGCTGGGCGCGGTGCCCGCGGTGATCGCGGGCGGAGTAGCATCGCTGGGCGTAGTAGGGATCGTAGCCCGGACCATTCCGAAGCTGCGGCAACTGGGGCGACTTGAATGACGGGCGCCTGGGGTACTCCTCAATTTCTAACCGGGTGCCGTGCCTAGTCAAATGTGTTCGTGTGTAGTAGTGCCACTCTACTTGTGATTCTGTAGTGATATCGGCTAGATTGGCCAATTATGCCAAGTATTACAGTCGATGCCGTCGACTTTAAGGCGCTGTCCCGCCTTCAGCAGTTTGGCCGAGACAGCTGGAAACGCCTGGGCGATCTGCTCGGGCTGACCCCGCAGGCGGCCGCGGATCGGGTCCGTCGGCTGGAGCAGAGCGGCGTGATCCAGGGATATGCCGCCGTTGTCGACCCTGACGCCGTCGGCATTCACATGTTGGCGTTCGTGGCGGTGTCGCTGGAGCGCCCGCGCAATCGGGAGCAGTTCCTGAGCCGGGTTGCGTCCCTCTCCGAAGTGCAGGAATGCCATCACATTTCGGGGGACTTCGACTATCTCCTCAAGATCCGTTGCCGCAACACCGTGGACCTGGAGCGGCTGATCGGTGAGGAGATCAAGGGGCTTGGTGGCGTCGGGGCCAGCCGCACGATCGTGGCACTCCGGACGGTCAAGGAAACCACCATTCTGCCTCTGGTTACCGGCCCTGTTCAAGGATAGGCGATCAGCGAACCGTGCATCACTTGCATTTTTTGAGCGCGAAATGCTAGATTCCGCGCTTTGATTTTGCGTTTTGATCGGTGGCTCCTGCAATTTTTGCATTGACAGACGTCAGGCGCCACTTTCGCCGCTTCCCCGACCCCGCCGCCCATCATGCCCAGCTCATCGTCCTCCAGCCGCTCCGCAGCGCTCCGCGATGTGGTCGGCCGCACCCCGCTCCTTCCCAAGTCCCCCTATCCGGCACCCACCTCGTCGTATTTCGGCAGTAACACCTTTGGCGCGCGCCAGATGCGCGACAAGCTCCCGAAGTCGGTCTACGAGAAGCTCGTCGCCGCGATTCGCCTCGGGCACAAGCTCGATCTCGAAATCGCGCCCACGGTCGCCCAGGTCATCAAGGATTGGGCGATTTCGCGTGGCGTGACCCACTTCACGCACTGGTTCCAGCCGCAGACCGGGCTCACCGCCGAGAAGCACGATGCGTTTCTCGCGTTCGACGACCACCGGCAGCCGATGGAGTCGTTCAGCGGCTCGCAGCTCATCCAGAGCGAGCCCGACGCGTCGAGCTTCCCCTCGGGCGGGCTCCGCGCCACGTGGGAGGCGCGAGGCTACACGGCGTGGAACCCGGCCAGCCCGGTGTTCATCGTCGAGTCGGGCGGCGTGCGCACCCTCTGCATTCCGTCCGTCTTCATCGGCTACAACGGCGAGGCGCTGGACGAGATGACGCCGCTGCTCCGCAGCTCCGACGTCCTCTCCGAACGGGCCATCGAGCTGCTCTCCCTGCTCGGCGACCGGGGCGTGCAGCGCGTGTACACGACCCTCGGCCCCGAACAGGAGTACTTCCTGATCGACCGTGGCTTCTTCTCGCTCCGCCCCGACCTCGTGATGTCGGGGCGCACGCTGGTCGGCGCGCCGCCGCCGCGCGGCCAGCAACTCGAGGACCACTATTTCGCGGGCATCCCGGAACGCATCCAGGCCTGCATCGCCGAGGTCGAGCACGAGTTGTACAAGCTGGGCGTGCCGATCGTCACGCGGCACAACGAGGTCGCGCCGTCGCAGTTCGAGATGGCGCCGATGTATGAGGAAACCGACATTGCGGTGGACCACAACCAGCTCGTGATGGCCACCCTGCGCAAGGTGGCCCTGCGCCACGGCCTCCAGGCCCTGCTCCACGAGAAGCCCTTCGCCGGCATCAACGGCTCGGGCAAGCACTGCAACTGGTCCATGTCGGTCACCTCCGACCGGCCGGAGCTCGACGGGTTCAACCTGCTCAAGCCGGGCGACACGCCGCACCAGAACGTGCGCTTCCTGCTCTTCCTCGCGGCCGTGCTGCAGGGCGTGCACCGGCACGCCGGCCTCCTGCGCGCCGGCATCGCGTCGTCGGGCAACGAGCACCGTCTCGGCGCCAACGAGGCGCCGCCGGCCATCATCAGCGTGTTCATGGGGCGCACGCTCACCCACGTCATCGAAAGCATTGCCAGCGACAAGACGGTGGGCAGCGCCGAGCAGGCCATGATCAAGCTCGGCGTGGCCAAGCTGCCCGACATCGCCCGCGACAACACCGACCGCAACCGCACGTCGCCGTTCGCGTTCACGGGCAACAAGTTCGAATTCCGCGCCGTGGGCTCGTCGGCGTCCATCGCGTTCCCGATCGTCCTGCTCAACGCGGCGGTGGCCGAGGCGCTGGGCGAGCTCACCGCCGCGCTCCGCGCCGAGTTGAAGAAGACCAGGAAGGTGGACGATGCCGTGCTCAAGGTGGTCCGCCCCGTGTTCCGGGCTACCAGGAACGTCCGGTTCGAGGGCAACAACTACTCCGAGGAGTGGGTGCAGGAGGCCGCGCGCCGCGGCCTGCCCAACCTGCGCCGCACCCCGGAAGCGCTGGCCCAGATGATGACCGCCAGGTCCCAGAAGCTGCTCACCGGGCTCGGCATCTTCACCAAGCAGGAGCTGGACTCCCGCTTCCACGTGCGCATGGAGCGGTACGTGAAGGACATGCTCATCGAAGCGCACACGATGCGCGAAATGGTGGACACGATGGTCCTGCCGGCGGGCTATTCGCACGTCGGGGCGCTGGCCCGGATCGCGGCCGAGGCCAAGAGCGGCGGCATCGCCGCGGCGTCCATGGTCGCCGCCGGCAACGACGCGGCCAGGCTCGTGACCGCCGTCCAGAAGCAGCGCGACGCGCTGGACAAGGCCATCGCCAGAGCCGAGGGCATGCACGAGAAGCTCGAGGAGCAGGCGAAGTTCCTCACGTCCACGTGCGCCGACTCCATGCACGCGCTGCGCGAGGCCTGCGACGCGCTGGAACTGGCGGTGGGCGACCAGCAGTGGCCGCTGCCCAAGTACCGCGAGATGCTGTTCCCGGCCTGATCGCGACGCAGGCTCACGACGGCCGTCGGCCCCTTGGGGTCGGCGGCCGTTTGCCGTCGCATCCGGCAGGGGGACCGGGGCATCGTGACTCGACTGGCGCCGGCCGGTCGCGGCGCGCATTCTTTGGGGGCTTCCTCTCCCCTCCGGAACTCCAGATGAAACGCCGTCATTTCGTCGCGACCTCGGCCGGCGCCCTGGGTGCGCTGGCCATCGGCTGCAAACCGTCGGCGGGCGCGCCGGCCGCCGGTGCCGTGGCCGGCGCCTCGGACGACGGCCAGGAGATGCCGCCGGTGCCGGCATCCATCCGGGCGCTTCAGCCCCTCACGCCGGCCCCGGTGCCGATCGCGAACGGCGAGCGCGAAGCGCGCATCGAGAAGGCCCGCCAGCTCATGGCCGACAACCATCTCGACGCGGTATTTATGGAAGCAGGCACCAGCCTCTTCTACTACACCGGCGTGCGATGGGGGCTGAGCGAGCGGACATTCGGTATCGTGATCCCGCGCCGGGGCGAGATCGCGTGGGTCGCGCCGGCGTTCGAAGAAGCCCGAGCGCGCGAGCTGATCCGGTTTGGCACCGACATCCGCGTGTGGCAGGAAGACGAGAGTCCCTTCCGCCTCGTCGCGAACATCCTCCGCGACCGCGGCGCCGGCACCGGCCGCGTGGGCATGGAAGAGCGCGTGCGCTTCTTCGTTGCCGACGGCGTCCACCTCGAAGCCCCACACCTCGAGATCACGAGCGCCACGCCAGTCACCGCCGGCTGCCGCGTGATCAAGTCGCCGGCCGAGATCGCGCTCATGCAGCGCGCGAACGACATCACGATTGCCGCGTACAGGGCCGCGTGGCAGACGTTGCGCGAGGGCATGTCGCAGGGCGAGCTGGCGCGGAACATCACGACCGCCTACCGCAATCTGGGCGCCGATGGCGACGTGAGCGTGCAATTCGGCCAGTACACGGCCTACCCGCACGGCAGCGCCACGCCGCAGCACCTCAAGGAAGGCGACGTCGTGATGATCGACGACGGCGTCAAGGTCGAGGGGTACACGGCCGACATTACGCGCACCGGCGTGTTCGGCGCGCCCACGCAGCGCCAGCGCGACGTATGGGAGCTGGAGCGGCGCGCCCAGGATGCCGCGTTCAGGGCGGCCCAGGTCGGCCGGCCGTGCGAGGACGTGGACGCCGCCGCGCGGAAGGTCATCACCGACGCCGGGTTCGGGCCCGGCTACAAGGTGCCCGGGCTGCCGCACCGCACCGGTCACGGCATCGGCCTGGACGGCCACGAGTGGACCTACTTCGTGAAGGGGAACCGGACCCCGATCGCCCCCGGCATGTGCTTCAGCGACGAGCCCACCATCGCCATCTACGGCGAATTCGGCATCCGCCTGGAAGACTGCCTGCACATCACCGACCAGGGCCCGAAATTCTTCACGCCGCAGGCGCCGTCCATCGATCACCTGTTCGTCTGAACACTTTCACAGCGGAGAGCGCATAGTTATGAAAACACATATCGCCATGGCGTTGGCCCTCGCCGCCGCGGCCGGCGTGCCCGCCGCCGCGCGGGCCCAGGCCGCCTTCGAGGGCGTGGTGACGTTCAACCTGGAAAGCGGCCGCGGTCCGGCCACGATGCAGTACTCGATCAGGGGTCGGGACGTCCGCATGGACATGTCGATGGGCGGGATGGAGGTCTACACCCTGTTCAACGGCGACACGAAGACCATGAACATGGTGATGCCCATGCGGCAGATGTACATGGAGTACTCGGCGGCCGGCATGCAGGGGATGGCCGATTCCGCCGCCAGGCCCAAGATCACCTGGACCGGCCAGAAGGAGACGATTGCGGGTTACGCGTGCGAGCACGCGACGATCACGGCCACCGACGGGACGACGACCGACGTCTGCCTGGCCAAGGGCCTCGGGACCTTCGTGCCGGCCGGCGGCGGCCGGGGCGGTCGCGGCCGGGGCGCGATGAGCGGCGGCTGGGAATCCGCCGTCGGCGACGCGTTCCCGCTCAAGGTGCAGCAGGGCGGCCGGGTCATCATGGAAGCGACCAAGATCGAGAAGAAGAGCCTCGACCCGTCGCTGTTCAAGATCCCCGACGGCTATCAGAAGATGGGAATGGGAATGGGCGGCATGGGCATGGGCCGCCGCGGCGGGGGCGGCGGCCGCTGATCCCGGCGCCGGTCAGTACTTGGCGAGGTACTCGGTGATCTCCCACTGGCTCACCTGGGAGATGTAGTCGCGCCACTCCTGCCGCTTGGCGGCCAGGAAGTGCTCCGTGACGTGCTCTCCCAGGGCGGCCGTGATCACCGAGTCCTTCTCCAGCTCGTCGCACGCCTCGTTGAGGTCGTGCGGAAGGTCGTCGATGCGCAGCCGCCGCTTCTCGCGGTGCGACATCTCCCAGATGTTCTCGTTCACGGGCTCGCGCCAGTCGGCCCCGGTCTCGATGCCGTCGAGGCCCGCGGCCAGCATCGCGGCGAGCGCGAGATACGGATTCGCCGCCGGATCGGGCACCCGGTGCTCCACCCGCGTCCCGGCCCCGCGCCGCTCGGGAATGCGCAGCATCGGCGACCGGTTGCGCATGGACCACGCCACGTTCACCGGCGCCTCGTAGCCCGGCACCAGCCGCTTGTACGAGTTCACCAATGGGTTCGTGATCGCGCAGTACCCGCGCGCGTGCCGGAGCAGCCCGCCGATGTAATGCAGCGCCACGCGCGACAGCTCCCACTGCGCCTTGGGATCCCAGAAGGCGTTCTCCCCGCTCCGGAACAGCGACTGGTGCGCGTGCATTCCGCTGCCGTTCTGGCCGAAGATCGGCTTGGGCATGAACGACGCGAACAGCCCGAACTGCTGGGCCACGTACTTCACGACGAACCGGAAGGTGGCAATCGCGTCGGCCGTGGCCAGCGCGTCGGCATAGCGGAAGTCGATCTCGTGCTGGCCGTGCGCCACCTCGTGGTGCGCCGCCTCCACCTCGAACCCCATTCGCTCGAGCGTGTCCACGATCGCGCGCCGCGCGTCCTCCCCCAGGTCCACCGGCGCGAGATCGAAGTAGCTGCCCACGTCGTGCGTCCGCGTCGTCGCCTCGCCGTCGGGCCCGCGCTTGAACATGAAGAACTCGGCTTCCATCCCGGCGTTCATCGTGTAGCCCAGCGCGGCCGCCCGGGCGAGCTGCCGCTTGAGCACCCCACGCGGATCGCCCGGGAAGGGCGCCCCGTCGGGCCGGTTGATGTCGCAGATCACCCGGCACACGCGGCTCTCGGCATCGGTCCACGGAAACACCACGAACGTCGAGAGGTCCGGCGCCAGCAGCATGTCCGACTCCTCGATCCGCACGAACCCCTCGATGGACGACCCGTCGAACATGATGTCGCCCGCCAGCGCCTTCTCGAACTGCGACGCCGGGATCTCGACGTTCTTGTTCACTCCCAGGATGTCGGTGAACTGCAACCGCATGAACCGGACGTTCAGCTTGGCGGTCAGGGCGAGGACGTCCCGGGCCGTGGCGCCGGTGAGGTCGGGGGTGAGCGATCGGGAACCTGGCATGGGCAATGGCGGATGATCCGGCGGAGGGGCGCCGGACCGCGTGCCCGGCGCGCTTCAACCTTCCCTGCGCACGCCGGAATGTCAAAGGGCCGGACGGTGCCCGCTACTCCCCGACTGCGCCTCAACGGCTAAGTTACCGTCATGCCAGATTCGCCCGTTTCCCCCTCCGCACCCTGCCCGAACTGCGGCCAGCCAGCCACGGGCAGGTTCTGTTCGTCGTGCGGGTCGCCCCTGGGCAAAGTCGCCTGCGGCGCCTGCGGCGCGGAGCTCGCCTCCGGCGCCAAGTTTTGCCACGCCTGCGGCACCCCGGTGGCGCTTCCGGGGGCATCCGCCCCGGCGCGCGAGCAGGCGCCGGCGGCGCCCAAGAGCTCCGGATCGTCCGACGCGATTCTCTGGTCCGTGATCGCGATCGCCCTCCTCGCCCTCATCGCCATGGTGGCCGGCCAGCGGTTCGCCCGCTCCGGACAGGCGGGGGGCGCCGGGACGGTCGCCGCCGCCGACACCGGAGCCCAGCCGATGGGCAGCGCCCCCGACATCAGCAGCATGACGCCGGACGAGCAGGCGCAGCGGCTCTACGCGCTGATGAGCGGGTTCTACGCGGCCGGGCACATGGACTCGGTGCAGATGTTCGCCCCGATGGCCACCGGCGCCTACCAGATGCTGCCCTCGATGACCCTCGGCGAGCGCTACGAGTACGGGCGCCTCGAGCTCATGACCGGCAATCCGCGCGAGGCCGCGGCCGAAGCCGACACGATCCTCAAGCAGCAGCCGAATCACCTGCTCGGGCTCGCGCTCGCCGCCGACGCCGCCAGGGCCAGCAAGGACCCGGCGGCCGAACGCCGGTATCTCGACCGGCTGGCCAAGGCCGCGCCCGCCGAGCAGGCCAAGAAGCTCCCGGAATACCGGGACCACGACACGGACATCCAGGCCGCCCTCGCCGAAGCGCGCAAGCGCTGAGCCGGGGCGGCCCCATTCAGGTTCTGCCATGACCCGCACCATCCACGTCGCCCACAGCCCGGACTCGGACGACGCGTTCATGTTCTACGCCCTCGCCGAGCACAAGATCGACACCGAGGGCCTGGCCTACGTCCACGAGCTGCAGGACATCGAGTCGCTCAACCAGCGCGCGCTGAAGGGCGAGCTCGAAGTCACCGCGGTGTCCATCCACGCCTACGCGTACCTGGCCGACCGGTACGCGCTGCTTCCGCACGGCGCTTCCATCGGCGACCGCTATGGCCCGCGCCTCGTCGCGCGCCGGCCGATGACTCGGGACGACTTGCGCGGTCAGCGCGTCGCGATTCCGGGCTACAAGACCACCGCCTACCTGGCGCTGCGCCTCTACCAGCCGGACTTCGAGCCCATTCCCACGCCGTTCGACGAAATCGAGGACGCCGTCCTGACCGGCGTCGCCGACGTCGGGCTGCTGATCCACGAAGGGCAACTCACCTACGCCGATCGCGGCCTTCACCTCATCGCCGACCTCGGCGAATGGTGGTTCCAGGAGACCGGACTGCCCCTGCCGTTAGGGGGCAACGTCGTAAGAAAGGACCTTGGAGCGCCATTAATTCAGAAGATTTCACGCCATCTTCGAGCCAGTATAGCGTATTCATTACAACATCGTGCCAGCGCTCTCGATCACGCCATGAAGTTCGCCCGCGGCCTCGACCGCGCCAAGGCAGACACCTTCGTCGGCATGTACGTCAACGACTGGACGCTGGACTATGGCGTGCGGGGCCGGGAGGCGGTGCGGCTGCTGCTCGAGCGCGGGGCGCAGGCCGGCGTGATTCCGCACCGCGTCGACGTCGAGTTCGTCGAAGACTGATAGCGCGATCGGCAGCGCAGGGCTCGGCGCGGAATCGACGCCGCCGCCCGGTGCACGGTCGTTGCTCGGGGAGCGCCTCCGCGCGGCCGGCGATCGGGGCCGGCGCTTGACGGAACGGGTGCCGGATTGTACTAGGGAGTTGTCGTACGCGCATCGCGCGCGCGACCGGGTGCCGATCGACGGATTCAATCCGTGCACGACGGCGCGCGCCGATCCTGAGACCAAATACTGCGCACAGGCAGGACAGTACTAGACCAACACGAGGAGGCGGGCAATGCCGCGGGGTGACGAGCTGCACGACGAGTTCCGATTCTCCGACCGCGACGACGACGCGGAGGATCTGGGCTACGGCGGAGGAGGGGGAGGGGGAGGAGGAGGAAGTTCGTTCGACGAAGAAGAGGAAGAGGACGGGGGGTGGATGACCCACAAGGACGACAGCGACGACCTGTGGGACAGCACCGACGACCTCGAGGAGGAAGAAGAGGAGGCCGAGGTGTTCGCCGAGTCCAGCGAGGACGAGGAAGATCTGTTCGGCGCGACGCCGGCCGCGGCCGCTCCGAGCAAGTCGGCGTCGTCGCCGCCGCCCGCGGCGAAGAAGCCGGCGGTTCCGGCCAAGCCCGCTTCGCCTCCGCCGCCGGCGGCGAAGAAGCCGGCGGCGGCGGTCAAGCCCGCGGTCGTTCCGGCCGCTCCGGCCAAGAAGCCGGAGGCGAAGAAGGCCGCCGCCAAGCCCGCCGCGAAGGCGGTCAAGAAGGCTGCCAAGAAGCCCGTCAAGAAAGTCGCGAAGAAGGTGACCAGGAAGCCCGCCAAGAAGGCCGTCAAAAAGGCCGGGAAGAAGCCCGCCAAAAAGGTGGCGAAAAAGACGGTGAAGACGCCGGCGAAGAAGCCGGCCAAGAAGCGCCGCAAGTAGCCTCGCCGTTGTCGTTCGATCCTCGTGTGGGAGAGCAGGGACGCCCGTCGTCCCTGCTCTCTTTCTATGCCGGACCGCGAGGTGGGCCGATCGGCCTCACGCGTCATCGTGGCACGGGTTATTGTTGTCGCATGCGCTCCCTCCCCGGCACCTGCGGCGAGACTCATGGCTGACACGCCGGTCGATCTGCTGCGCGCACATGCGCGGCACGCGCCGTGGAACGCCCGCGGACTGGCGGCACACGCAACGGCTCTCGTCGACGCCGCCGGCGTCCGGCCCACCAACGCCTCCGCCCGGGCCGCGCCGAGCCCGCGGGCCATCCGGTTCTACGTCGCCAGCGGACTCCTCGATCACCCGCAGGGCGCCGGCACCTCGGCGACCTACGGCTACCGGCACCTCCTGCAGCTGCTGGCCATCAAGATCCGCCAGCGCGAAGGCGCCACGCTCGAGATCATCAAACAGGAAATGAGGGACGTCACGGGCGACGCCCTGGAGCGGCGCGTCGCGGGGTCGCTCGCCCCGGCGCTGGCGGTCGGAGCCGACGCGGCTCCGCCGGATGCCGACGGCGAGGCGGCGCCGTGGCACCGGGTCGTGGTCGGTGACGGTATCGAGCTGCACGTGCGGACCGATTCGCCGGCCGCGGACGCCGACGCGCTGATTGCGATGCGCGAGGCGGTGCGGGCGGCGCTGGGTCGAGAGGAGTTCCGGTAGCGTGCCGGGCGGCCTGGCCCTGATCACCGGCGTCGGCCGCGCGGGGCAGGTGGGCGAGACGGTCGCGCGGACGTTCGCCGAGCGGGGCGCCCGGGTGATTCTCGTGAGCCGGAGCCCGGACGAGATCGCGGCCCGCGTGGCCGACTTGCGGGCGGCGGGGCTCGACGCTACCGGATACGCCTGCGACCTGGCCGAGCCGGCGGGGGTGGATGCGCTGGCCCGGCGTGTGGAGGTCGAGCACGGCGGTGCCCTGAACGCGCTGGTCAACCTGGCAGGCGGCTTCGCGACGTCGGGGCCGGTGGCCGAGTCGGATCCCGGCGTCTGGGAGCGCCTGACCCGCATCAACCTCCTCACCGCCTACGCCGCGACGCGCGCGTTCCTTCCGCAACTGCGGAAGGCGCGCGGCGCGATCGTCTACTTCGGCGCCGCCGCTGCGCTGCCGGGCGGATCGGTGTCCGGCCTGTGGGCCTACTCCGCCGCCAAGGGAGCCGTGCTCACGCTGATGCGCGCCGTGGCGGGCGAGGAGCGCGATGCCGGAGTCCGGGCCAACGCGGTGGCGCCCACCGCGATCCGCACGGCGACGAATCTCGAGGCAATGGGCGACCAGGTCCGGTACGTCGAGCGGCAGGCCGTCGCCGACGCCGTCTGGTACCTGTGCTCCGAGGGCGCGCAGGGCGTGAACGGACAGGTGGTGCGCCTTGGCTAGCGGCGCCGCGTCCGGATAGACATGCCCGCCGAACGGCGTCGCCGCGTCGCGCCGCGCCAGGTGGCGCTCGATCGCTCGCTCGAGGCGCTGCCGCTGTTTCGTCTGAGCGATTCCCCGGAAGATGCGCCGGTGGCGTACACGACCGACACCGGCGGACGGTGGCGCGTGCTGCCCGCCCCGGGCGACCGGCTGCCGGGAACCTTCGATCAGGACGTGTACGTCGAGCTCATGCGGCGGTTCCAGGAAGCCGGGAGTCCGCTGGACGGCGCCGTCTCGTTCACGCTGCACGCCTTTTTGCATTCCATGGACCGACAGGTCGACGGCCGGACGTACGAGCAGTTGCGCACGGCGCTCGTACGCCTGGAGCGCACCGTGCTGGAATCGGCGGGCGCATACCGGCTGGCCGGAGAGGACGTCAATCTGGACGGGCAGTTCACGGTGCTCAGCGCGGTGGCAATCGAGCGCCGGCGGGCGGTCGACCGGGGTCAGCTGGCGCTGTTCGACGCGACGATGGCGCCCGAGCCTGGCGCGGCACGGGCCGTGCTGGCGCCGATCATCCGCGCCAACCTCGTCGCCCGTCATCAGGTCACCCTGTCCGTGCCCCGCTACCGGGCGCTGGGCTCGCCGGTCGCCCGCCGGTTGTACCGGCTGCTCGAAGTGGCGCGAGCGGAAAACCGTCTGGCCTGGCGGGTGCCGCTGGAGCGCCTCAAGGAGATGCTCCCCCTGGGCCAGCGGTACCCGTCGCACCTCCAGCGGGTGCTGCAACCGGCGCACGAGCTGCTCCGCGCGGAGGGCATCCTCCGCAGCGCCGCGATCCGGCAGGAGCGCCGTCGCTGGTACGTGGATTACGTGCTCGGCAGCCGGACTCCGGGGCCGGCGGAGGGGGCGGAAGGGGCGGAGGGGGGCGGCCGGCAGGGGTGACTGGGGCCGGTGAACGCTTCCAGGGGACCGGAGTACAACACGGCATGGCTACCAAGCTCACCCATGCGATCCGTCGCGAAATCATCATCAACGAGGAGCCGTTCACCGTCGTGATCTCCCCGGACGGGCTGCGCTTGTCGCGCAAGCGCTTCCGTTCCGGCCGCCAGCTGAGCTGGGAGGCGCTCTGGCGGCAGGGGGTCGGGGACGACGGGGAGGAGGCCTCGCGCGAGGCCGGGCCCGTGCCGGGAGGCGTGCGGACGGTGTAGTTTTCGGGAATTCCGTTCCGGAAGTGGCCTTCATGCGTCGTTCCCGAAAGTTCGCCGTCGCCCTCGCGCTCCTCGCCCCGATCGTCGCGGGCGGGTTCATCCTCCAGGCCCAGAGCCCGAACGCGGGCTCGCTCCTGCTGGACCAGGTATTGTCCCTGGTCACCAACCGCTACGTAGACACCCTGCCTGCGGGTGACGTCTACGAGAAGGCCGCGCGCGGATTGGTGGACCAGCTGAACGATCCCTACAGCCAGCTCTTCTCGCCCGAGGAGTTGAGCACGTTCAACAAGAACACCGGCGGGCAGTACGGCGGGATCGGGATGCAGATCGAGAGCCAGAACGGCGTCGTCACGATCAGCAAGGTGTTCCCGAACACTCCGGCCGAAGAGGCCGGCGTGATGGAAGGGGACCAGATCCTCTGGGTGGACTCGCTGTCCACGCGGGGTTGGTCGCTGAGCCGGACATCGGATTATCTGACGGGCACGCCCGGGACGAAGGTGAAGGTCAAGTTCGGCCGGCCCGGGGTGTCGCAGCTGATCACGGTGAACTTCACGCGGGCGGTGATCCACGTGCCGGCGGTGCCGTACGCGATCATGCTCCCGAACAAGATCGGGTACATCCCGCTGCTGCAGTTCAACGAGACGGCTGCCCAGGACGTCGAGACCGCGGCGAAGGCGCTGCAGGCGCAGGGAGCGCGCGGCCTGATCCTCGATGAGCGGGGAAATCCGGGCGGGATCCTGGATCAGAGCCTGGCGCTGAGCGGGCTCTTCCTGAAGCGGGGGGAGGAGATCGTCTCGGTGCGGACGCGGACCGGGCCACCGATGGTGGACTCGACGACCAGCGCTCCGGTGTTCGGCGCGATCCCGCTGGTGGTGCTGACCGACGGCGGGACGGCGTCGGCGGCCGAAATCGTGGCCGGCGCCCTGCAGGACCACGACCGCGCGCTGATCGTGGGCCAGACCTCGTTCGGGAAGGGGCTGGTGCAGTCGGTCTACGAACTCGATGGCGGTTACGCCCTCAAGCTCACGACCGGGAAGTGGTACACGCCCAGCGGCCGGTCCATCCAACGCGAGCGCAAGTTCGTGAACGGGCATTTCCTGCCGGTCGCGCCCGATTCGGCGGAGAGCGAGGAGTCGAAGAAGGACCGGCCGGTGTTCTACTCGGACGACCGCCGGCCGGTGTACGGCGGCGGCGGGATCACGCCCGACGTGATCGTGCCCGACGACACGCTCACCACGGCCGAGCAGTCGCTGGCCAAGGCGCTGGCGCCCAAGTCGCAGGAAGTGTACGTGACGCTGTACCGGTTCGCGCTCGATCTGTCGCACCGCGTGAAGCGCGGATTCAAGTACGACCCGGCCTGGCGCGGGGAATTCATTCGCCAGCTCGACAGCGCGGGCGTCGACGTCGAGCCGTCGCTCTACGCGCAGGCCCCGCAGTACCTGGACCAGCTCATCGAGGACCGGCTGTCGCGGTTCGTGGAGGGCGACTCCACGGCCAAGCGCCGCGAGTTGCCGTACGACGCGCCGCTCGCGCGCGCGCTTCAGCTGTTGAACGAGGCGAAGTCCCAGCAGAACCTGTTCGCGGTCGCCGGCGCGGCCCTGCCGGCGGCGTCCCCCAAGAAGCCCTGAGGTCGTTCATGCGTCGAATCCCCCTTGCCGCCGCGCTCGCCGCGGCGGCCGTCGCGTGTGTCCGTCCGTCGCCGCCCCGGCTCGCGCCGTTCCCGGGCGAGCGCCACCTGGCCAACATCCGCCAGCTCACGTTCGGCGGCGAGAACGCCGAAGCGTATTTCAGCCGCGACGGCAAGCGGCTCATCTTCCAGTCCACGCGCGACGGCCGCGCCTGCGATCAGCAATTCGTGATGAACGTGGACGGCACCGGCCTGCGGCGAGTATCCACGGGCGCCGGAAAGACCACCTGCGGCTATTTCTTCGGCGACGACCGGAAGATCTTCTTCGCGTCGACGCACGCCGTGGACACGGCCTGCTCACCGAAACCCGATCCGTCCAAGGGATACGTCTGGCGGCTCGACCCGTACGACATCTACGCCGCCAATGCCGACGGGACGGACCTCGAGCGGCTCACGCGCTACGGGGTCTACACCGCCGAGGGTACGCTGTCGCCCGACGGACAGACGATCGTGTTCACCTCGCTCAAGGACGGCGATCTCGACTTGTACACGATGAAGATCGATGGAACCGACGTCCGGCGCCTCACGACGGCGCCGGGCTACGACGGCGGGGCCTTCTTCTCGCCCGACGGCTCGAAGATCGTCTACCGCGCCTGGCACCCCACCGACACGGCGCTGACCAACTACCAGGCGCTGCTTCGCGAGGGCCTCGTGCGCCCCAACCGGATGGAAATCTGGGTGATGAACGCCGACGGCTCCGACCAGCACCAGGTGACCTCGTTGGGCGGCGCCAACTTCGCGCCCTTCTTCACGCCCGACGGGAAGCGCATCATCTTCGCGTCGAACTACAAGAATCCGCACAGTCGCAACTTCGACCTGTACCTCGTGAACCTCGACGGCTCGGGGCTCGAGCAGGTGACGACGCACCCCGAGTTCGACGGATTTCCGATGTTCAGTCCCGACGGCAAGGAACTCGTCTGGGCGTCCGACCGGCACGGGGAGAAGGTGGGCGAGACGGACATCTTCATCGCCGACTGGGTGCCCTGAACCATGACCGGCCGGTCGAGCGCGGCGCGTCCATGAATCGCGACAGCGTCGTCTACGTGGCGGGCCACCGCGGCCTCGTCGGGGCGGCCCTCGAGCGTGTCCTGCGGGCCCGTGGCTTCGCGCACCTCGTGCACCGCACCCACGCCGAACTCGACCTGGCCGACCGGAACGCGGTGAATGCGTTCTTCGCCGCCGAGCAGCCGGAATACGTGTTCCTGGCCGCGGCCCTCGTCGGCGGCATCGCCGCCAATGCGGCGTACCCCGCTGACTTCATCCGCAACAATCTCGAGGTGCAGCTCAGCGTCATCGACGCCGCGTACCGCCACGGCGTCCGGAAGCTGATGTTCCTCGGCAGCGCGTGCATCTACCCCAAGCTCTGCCCGCAGCCGATCCGGGAAGAGTACCTGCTCACGGGCCCGCTGGAGCCCACGAACGCGCCGTACGCGATCGCCAAGATCGCCGGGATCTCGCTTTGCCAGTCGTACGACCGGCAGTACGGCGCCAATTTCGTCAGCGTGATGCCCACCAATCTCTACGGTCCGGGAGATCGGTTCGACCTCCAGAACAGCCACGTGCTCCCGGCCCTCCTCCGCCGCCTGCACGAAGCGAAGCGGGCCGGCGTCCCGTCCGTCACCATCTGGGGCACGGGAACCCCGCGCCGGGAATTCATGCACGTCGACGACATGGCCGGCGCCTGCGTGCATCTCATGGAGCACTACGATTCGCCCGAGATCATCAACGTGGGCACGGGCGAAGACATCTCGATCGCCGATCTGGCCCGCAGGATTCAGGCGCTCGTCGGCTACGAGGGCCGGCTCGAATTCGACCCGTCCAAGCCCGACGGCACTCCGCTGCGCCGGCTCGACATCTCGCGCCTGCTCGCCACCGGATGGACCCCGTCCATCGGTCTCGATCAAGGTCTGGACCAGACCTACCGATGGTATCTGGAGAACGTCGGCCACCTGCGCAGCTGAAGCCGGCAGTTAAAGCTCTCACGGCGCAGGCAACGGACGTTTCGATCCGACCTTTTTCCCGTCCCTGTCGCGTTTCTGGTCGTTGCCTAGGAATTGGTCGAGCGTCAAGTTGAGGGCGCCGATCTGACGCGGCATACGACCGGCTTTGTGCAGCGGGGCGCCGAGGCCATTTCATACGGTGAACGCGATGGTTCTCGCCATCAGTCTGATTGCAGCGTTGACGGCACTCCTGGCCACGGCCTGGCTGGTGCGCGTCGCGCCTGCGCAACGTGAACCGAGCGTCGTTCCGATCACGTACCGCCCCGGCTCCGCCCCTCCGGTTCCTCGCGTCGGTGGAGCCGCCGTATTCATGGCCGTGGTGGTGGCGCTGGCAGTGGCCGCGCCCCTCAGCGTTCGCGGCATCAACAGCCTGCTAGGCCGAGGCGATCTGTACGGCGGGGTCTTCGCCGGAGCGACCCTGCTCCTGGCCGTTGGGCTGGCCGACGACTTCCTTGACCTTTCGCCGGCGGTGAAGCTGCTCGCCCAGGTGTTCGCGGCGATGCTCGCCGCGTCGGGCGGCGTGTCGCTGCGCTATCTCTCGTTCGGCGCCGATCACGTGGTGACGCTCGGATGGATCGGCGTTCCGCTCGCGGTGCTCTGGATCGTCGCCGTCACCAATGCGTTCAACTTCATCGACGGGTTGGACGGACTGGCCTCGAGCATCGGCATCGTGGGGTTCGGCGCCGTGGCGGTTTCCGCGGCGCTCCTCGGGCGCCGCGACGTGCTGCTGCTGAGCGTGGCGATGATCGGGGCGCTCGTCGGCTTCCTGCGCTACAACTTCGCGCCGGCCCGCATCTATCTCGGGGACGGCGGCAGTCTCTTCGTCGGGTATCTCCTGGCCGCGCTCTCGATCGAGGGCGCCACGTCGCCGAAGACGGGCGCGCTGGTCTATGTCCCGCTGTTCGCCCTGGCCCTTCCGCTGCTCGACGCGGCGGTCGCCATCGTGCGTCGCTGGCTCCGGCGGATGCCGGTCTGGAAGGGCGATCACCGCCACATCCATCACCGCGTGTTGGCGCTGGGGCTCTCGAAGCGCGGCAGCGTGGGTGTCCTGGCGGCGGTTGCCGGCCTGTTCGCCATGACCGGCCTGGCCGCGGCGTTCGCGGGACCGGACGCGCTCGCTGCGCGGCTCATCCTCGCCGCCGCGGTGAGCATCGCGGTGATCGCGGCCGGGATCCGGCGGCTCGATTACTACGAGTTCGCGGCGGTGCGGACGGCCGTCCGGCTCCGGGCTTCGGAATGGCGCCGGTTCGTCCGCGAGGAAATTCGCCTGCGCGACGCCGAGCGGGAGCTGGCCACGTCGCACGACCTCAACGAGCTGCGGACGGGGCTGGACCGGTGCGCGCTGGCGTTCGGGCTCGACCGGATCGAGATTTCGCGGCAGCGCCCGCGGTTGCGGCGCGCATGGCATGGCGAGCATCTCGACGTGCCGGTATCCGACGTGGGCACGCCATCGAGCGATGACTGGTTCCTCCGTGTCTGGCATGGAGAATACGATTCCCCGCGGCCCGAGTTGGTGCACCGGGTCGCGCAGGCCCTGTCGCGGTCGTGCGGTCACTGGCTGCGCGACTACGATCTGCTCGGCGCCGCACCGTGGACCGTGGCCGCGCGGGAGGGGCCGCGGCGTTCGTCCTGGACGTCCAGCGCTCGCCATCTCGCCAAGGCATAGGCGCAGCCGGGGGAGCGCCGCGTGAGCGCGCCGCTCTCGCTCGACTCGCGGGTCATCGCCACCCCCGACCAGCTGTCCAGCGAGCTGGCCGGTGAGGTCGTGATCCTGAGCCTCGCCGACGGCGTCTACTACGGCCTCGACGAGGTGGGCGCCTACATCTGGCAGCGGCTGCGCGAGCCGCGGGCCGTTCGGGACATCGTGGACGACGTCGTGAACCGCTACGCGGTGGACCGCGAGCGCTGCGAGCACGATCTGCTGGCGTTCCTCGAGGATCTCCGGGCCCATCGCCTCGCCGAGGTCGTCGCGAGCGAGTCCGCATGACGGCAGCGCGCCGCGCGTGAGCGCGTTCGTCGGCGTGCGATCGCTGGACGGGCGGCCGGTCGATCCCGCGCTGATCCGGCGGCTCACCGCCGCGCTGGCCTACGCTGCCCCCGACGGGAGCGCGGCCCGCGTATCGCGCGAAGTGGGCCTCGGGTTCGCGCACCTGCGCCGCGCCCGCGGCGCGCCGGCCATTTCCGGGCGGTCGCCCATGCCGGCCACCGACGGGCGCGGCCTGCACCTCGTGGCCGACGCCGATCTGGACGACCGCGAGCGGCTCCGGGCGGAGCTGGCGGCCGCCGGGGCGCCACAGCGACCGGAGGCCCAGGATGCGGCGCTCATCCTCGCCGCGTACCGGACGTGGGGCCCGCGGTGCGCCGGACGTCTGCACGGCGACTTCTCGTTCGCGGTGTGGGACGGACCCGGGCACATGCTGTTCCTGGCCCGCGACCGGTTCGGCGCGCGACCTCTCTATACGGCCCGGACGCCCGAAATATTTGCGTTTTCGAATAGTCTGGACGTGCTGCGGACGGTGCCGGGCGTCGCCGGCGGGCTGGACGAGGGCGGCATCGGCGACCTCCTCCGCATCGGATACGACACCGACCCCGCCGGCACCGTCTTCTCGGCCGTGCGGTGCGTGCCGCCGGCGCACACGCTGACGGTCCATGACCGCGCCGCTGCGCCGGCCCGCTACTGGGATCTGCCCACCGAGGGCGCCGTCCGGCTGCCGACCGTCGAGGCCTACGCGGAGCGGTTCGCCGAGCTGCTGGGTACGGCAGTCGCCGACCGGATGCGAGGCGCCGACGCCGTCGCGCTTCTCCTCAGCGGCGGCCGTGACTCCACCGCCGTGGCCGCCATGGCGCGCGAGGCGGCCGATCGCTCCGGCCGCCCCGACCTCTACGCGGTGACCGGCGTCTACGACTACGCCATGCCCGACGAGGAGCGGCGGTACGCCGGTCTCGCCGCGGCCGCGCTGCGAATTCCGGCGGAGTTCCTGCCGCAGGACGAGTACGGGTGGTACGAAGGCGACGATCGCCCCGGTCTCTGGCGCCCCGAGCCGGCCGAATCGCCGCTCCTCGCCGCCGACGTCGACCTCCACGCGCGTGCCGCCGCGCACGCGCGCGTCGCGCTCACCGGAGAGGGCGGCGACGCCGCGCTGCGCGAAACCGAGTCGCGGCTGGCACGCCTGCTGCTTGGCGGTCGCCTGTGGACGGCGGCTGCGGAATCGGCGCGCTACGTCCGGCTCCACCGGCGCCTGCCGCGCCCCGGCTTCCGCCGGCTGCGGGAGCGCCGCCGCGGCGACCGCTCACCCTACGCCGCGGTCCCGCCCTGGCTGCGCCCCGACTTCATCGCCCGAGCCGGACTTGGCGAGCGATGGGCAGCCCTCGAGGCCGAAGACCAACGGCAATGGGCTCGGCATCCCGTCCGCCCCGAAGCGTTCACCAAGCTCCGCTCGCTGTTCTGGGCGCGGTGTTCCGAAGAGGAGCATCCCACCGCGACCGGCCAGCCGCTGGTGCTGCGGCACCCGTTCCTGGACGAGCGGCTGGTGGAGTTCCTGCTCGCGCTCCCGGCGGAGCAGTGGTTGAACGACAAGGGAATCGTGGTGGCGGCCATGCGGCGGCGCTTGCCGCGCGAGGTCGTGTATCGTGAGAAGACGCCGCTGGTGGGAGAACCGTACGCGAATGCATTCCGCCACGGGGGCCGCCGGCCCGGCCGCGCCGACTTCTCGGTCCAAGCCCTCGAGTACGTGGATCCGGACGCGCTCCTCGCGCCGATACCGGGAGCGCGCGACGCCGACGCGTGGGACTGGGTGCGCGCCTACAGCCTCTCCCGATGGCTGGATCGGCTGGCCGCCGGACGCACGCTCCCGCGCAACGAGGCGGCGGTACAAATGGACGTTGAGGCGTGACTCGAGGCCTGCCCTGACCTCGGGATTGCGCCTGACGTGACGGAATCTGCCGGCAAGTAGACTTTGCTTATCGTATTGGGAAGCATATGATCTGCCATGCCGCGCGCGCATGAGAAGCAGACGGATTTCCGGCCACCGGTTGGTCCGAACGAATGCTTGCAAGTTGATATCGGACAAAAGGTTACCGGAAAGGCTGAGTACCATCGGCCGCAGCTGACCGTCTATGGATCCGTGGGTGACATGACCCGCACCGTCGGCACCCGTGGCCGCCGCGATGCGAGGCGCAGCCGCCGGCGCACCGGCTACTAAGTTCCGCCGACGGACCGCCCTGGACAGCGGGCTCGTCCGAGGCTAGCAATTCCTGATGGATTGGAATCAAAGGATTTCGGCGTCTGATGTTTCCGGGGCCGAGGTGATGCCACCTCGCCAGGGGCCAACCCAGCCGGACGCCGAGGGGCGCTCCGCCGGCCAGTCGCGGCGGGACGACGGCGGCGGCGACTCGTATCGCTCGCCCAAGTTGACCCGATTCGGGCCGCTTCGCGAGCTGACCGCGAACGGCGGCACGGTTGGCAAGACCGACCACGTGACCAAGTTCACGCGCACGGGATACTGAGCCGACTTCGTGCCGGCGTCGGCGAGGCAGCCGCAACGCGCGGGCTGTCGGGAGGGCAACGCCCGGCGTATCCTCCCCACACATCCATGGCTCCCTTCTACGCGCGCGCCTTCGGGCTGACGCTTGCGGCGGACGTGCCCCTGCCCGGTCTGTCGCCGGCCGGTGCCGGCACACCGGACGTGCAGCTCCACCTGGACGGTTTTCCGGGCTGGTATCGAGAAGACACTCACCGCGGGGTGGAGATCTGGTCGTCCGACCATGCAGAGTCGGCGGCGGACGCGGCGGCGGTCCGATCAGTGCTGGACGGCCGATTCCTCGTCGTAGCCTACGGCGACGGCATGGAATTCCTGCTCAGCCGGCGCGGTGACGAGGTGTGGGTCCGGGGCCCCGAGGGTTTCTCGCCCGAGACCGCGGCGACGTATCTGCTCGGTCCGGTGATCGGGCTCCTGCTCCGCCTGCGCGGCGTGGTGTGTCTGCATGGCAGCGCGGTGGCGGTGGGTGGGAACCGCGCCATCGCGTTCGTCGGCGACGCCGGTGCCGGGAAATCCACCATTGCCGCCGCGTTCGCGCTGCGCGGGGAGCGGGTGCTGACCGACGACATCGCGGCGCTCTCGCGGCACGGGAGCGTGTGGGAGGTGGAGCCCGGAGTGCCGTCGGTGCGGCTGTGGGACGACTCGGTGGCGCTGCTGCTGGACACGCCGGAAGCGCTGCCCCTGATGGCAGCAGGGTGGGAGAAGCGGCACCTGGATCTGGCGTCGCGCGGGGCCGGCTTCTCCGCCGACCGGCCGCTCCCGCTGGCCGGCGTCTTCGTGCTCGTGCCGGGCCCCGACGGGTCCGGCGCCGGGCCCCGCCGGCTGCCACTGCGGGAGGCGCTGATCGCGCTCGTGCGCAACACCTATGCGAACGTGCTGCTCGACCGCGACCTGCGAGCCGCGGAATTCGAAGCCCTCTCCCGCCTCGTCTCGGCCGTGCCGGTCTGGAGCGTGCCCGCGCCGGCGTCGCGCGCCGAACTCGACGATTTCTGCGCCGCCATGACGCGCGGAGGGCCCGGGTGAGGCCGGCCATCGGGGCCGGGCGTGTCTGACGCCGCGCGGGCGTCCCCGAGCGCGCTCGAGCTCGCGTGCGCCGTGGCGCGGGCCCGCCTGGACGAGCGCGCGGCCGCGCGGCGGGACGCCGCGGTGGCGGGCGTCGCCGACTGGCGCGAGATGCCCCCGTTGCTCGCGCGGCACGGCCTCCTGGCGCTGGCGGCGGGGCATCTCGCGCCGGCGAGGGCGGACATACCTGAATCAGTATGGCTGGCCATCGAAGCCGAGGCCCGCGCCGCCCGCGCGCGCGCGCTCGCCGGCGCCGCGGAGCTCTACCGCCTCGCCCGGGCCTGCGAGGAGGCCGGCATCCCGATGCTCGCCATCAAGGGACCCGTGCTCGCCCAGCGCGCGTACGGAGACATCGGCGCCCGGGCGTTCACCGATCTCGACCTGCTCGTCGCGCCCGGTGCGGTTCCTGGCGCGCTGGCGCTGCTCGGCGAGCTCGGCTACGCGCCGGAGTACCGGTTCACGCCGCGGCGCGACGCCTGGTTCCGGCACGTCGACGGGGATTACCCGCTGATTCACGGCCAAACGGGACAGCTCGTGGAGCTGCACGCGCGGCCGTTGTCGCGGCGGTTCGTCGGGATGGCGCCGTTCGAGGCGCTGTGGGAGCGCCGCATGCCGGTGACACTCGGCGACCGGCCGATTGCCGCGCTCGGCGACGACGACGCCTTCCTGCTGCAGGCCCTGCACGGCGGCAAGCATCGGTGGGAGCGGCTGGAATGGGTCGCGGCCACGGGACAGCTGCTCCGTCGGCGCGGAGGCGACGCCCGGGCCGTGCTCGAGGCCGCGCCCGCCGCGAGACGGGCGGTGCTCGTGGCCTGTCACGTCGCCGCGCAATGGGTAGAGGCGCCCCTGAGCGTGCCGATGCGCGACGCCTGTCGGCGCGATCCCGCGGTCGCGCGGCTCGCCGATCGCGCCTGGCGGCGGATCGCCTCCGGCGCCCGCGACGAAGGGAGCGGCGAGACCGCGGGCAAGCTACGCTTCAACTACCGGCTGCAGGGCGGCGTGGCCGCGCGTCTGCGGTTCGCGTACCGGTGGGCCTTCTGGCCGTCGCCCGAAGACTGGGGGGCTCTGTCGCTGCCCGATTGGCTGTTCGTCGCCTATCGCGTGGTGCGGCCGGTGCGTCTGCTGGCGCGCTACCTGCGGCCAGCACGCCCACGGGAGACGCCCGATGGCTGATCGTCCCCTCGCGTCGGCCCGGCAGCTGGCGCGGGACGTGCTTCGCGGGCGCGCCGGCCGTGTGTGGCTCGTGGCGGTGCTGTCCGTCGTGAGCGGAGCCGCGCAGGGCGCGACGGTGATGCTGCTGGTGCCGCTCCTCGGCGCCGCCGGCGTTCCGATTCCCGGCAGCGGCGCGGTTGGCGCAATCCAGCGCGGAATCGCGCACGCGTTCGCGCTGGTGGGGCTCGCGCCCTCGCTTCCCGCGGTGCTCGCCGCGTTCGTCGCCGTGGCGTGGCTCCAGGCGGCGGTGCAGCGCCGCGAACTGGTGGAATCCATGCGTCTCGAGCAGGACGTGGAGCGCGACCTGCGGACGTCGCTGTACGCGGCGCTGCTCCAGGCCCGGTGGGAGTTCTTCACGGCGCGCCGGAGCAGCGACCTCGCGCACGTCATCACGCGCGATGCGGATCGCGCGGCGGTGGCGGTCTCGTTCCTTCTGCGCGGCCTGGGCCAGGCGATCTCGGCGGTGGTCTACCTCGGGTTCGCCGTCGCGGTGTCGGTGCCGGCCACGGTCGCGGCGCTGCTCGGCGGTTCATTGTTGGCCACAGCGCTCCGGCCCACGCTGCGCACGGCGCACCGCACCGGCGTGGCCCTGTCCGAAACGTCGGCGGAAACGCTCGCCATGGCGATGCAGCACGTCGAGAGCATCAAGCTGGTGAAAAGCTACGGCGCCGAGGACCGGACGCTGGCCGCGTTCGACGCCCTGGCCGGCCGCTCGGCGCGGGCTGCGGTGGACGCCACGCGCGCCCACGCCGGCGCGCACGTGGCAACCGCGGCGGGATCGGCGACGCTACTCGCCGCGGTGCTGCTCGCCACCCTCGCGTGGCTGCACCTGCCCGCGGCCGCCACGCTCGTGCTGGCGTTCCTGTTCTGGCGGCTGCTCCCCCGGCTGACGGACGTGCAGCACAGCCTCCGCGACGCCTTCCACGAGCTTCCCGGCTACGAGGCCCTGCAGCGCGTGCGCACCGCGGCCGTCACGGCGCGCGAGGCGGCGGCGCGGCCCGCC
>JAGWRI010000104.1 GCA_028876525.1 Gemmatimonadota bacterium
ATGCCCCAACCCGCGCCGCCGGCCAGCGTGCGACAGATCGTCCTCGGTTCGATGGGAACGCTGCCCGGTGCGGTGGCGAAGGCGACGGCCATCGCCCCGGACGGGTCGGCGATCGCTTACTTGGATACGAATGCGGCCGGACAGGTCGAGCTGATGCTGAAGGACGCGGACCGCCTGGCGCCGCGCGTGCTCACCCAGCTTTCTGTTTCCGTCCAGGATGGACCTGCGCCAACGTTCTCCCCCGACGGACGGTGGATCGCCTTCACAGACGGCAAGCTGAAGCGCGTGCCGAGGAGTGGGGGGACGCCGGTCGTGCTCTCCGACTCGGCAGTCCTATCGGGGGCCGCGTGGCTCAGCGACGGAACCATCGTGACCGCGGGAACCGGCATGGAGGCGCTGTACGCGACGCCGTCGTCCGGGGGCACTACCCGCCGCGTGCTCACCGCCGATTCCACGGGATCCCTGTTCGCTCGCGTTACGGCGATTCCCGGTGCCGACGCCGTTCTCGTGTCCGTCATCGGCCCAAGACCCCGCGTCATCAGCCTCGACCTGACCACCGGCAAGACCCGCGTGGTGCAGGAGGGCGCGATCGCCGCCTGGGTGGTGGGGCGGTGGCTCCTGTACCTAGACAGCAACGGCACGCTGGTCGGCGCGCCATTCGATCGCAAACGCCTGGCCGTCACCGGGGCGTCCATCACGCTGCTCGACAGCGTCCAGAACAACAGCTACCCGGAGGCCGATCCGTCGGGCGACATCCAGGTCGGCGCCGATGGGACCCTGCTGTACGTGCGACGGAGGCCGTTGGCCGGGCCAACGGGGCTGCGGCTGGCACGCGTTGCCCTCGACGGATCGGCAACGCTGATCGACACCGCGCAGGCGCTTCCGGTGGCCGGGCTGGGCGGCCTCGACCTCTCGCCCGACGGCCGGCAGGTGGCGGTGAGCCTGTCCGACTCGGCGTCCGGCGGGAGCAACATCTATGTCGTGGATCTTGGCGGCGGTCCGCCCACCAGGCTGACGTTCACCGGAACCGCCAACGTTCGCCCCGAGTGGTCGCCCGACGGCAAGCGCGTGATGTACGTGTCCGATGCCGGGGGGCGCCTCCTCAGGCTCTGGGCACAGCCGGCCTCGGGGGGCGGGGCCGCGACCCTGCTCACCGGCGTCCACGGCATCTTTGGCGGCCTCTGGTCGCCCGACCAGCGGTGGATCGTCTACCGCACCGAGGCGACGGCCACGCGCAGTCGCGACATCATGGCCCTGCGCACCAGCGGCGATACGACCCCGGTTCCGCTCGCGGCAGCCTCGGCGAGCGAACTCGGCCCGGCCCTGTCGCCCGACGGGCGCTGGCTCGCCTATTCGTCGAACCGCAGCGGCACCCAGCAGGTGTACGTCCAGCCCTTTCCGGACGCCGGCGGTCAGCTCTGGCAGGTATCGTCCGGTCCGGGTTCCAGCCCGCAGTGGTCGCACAATGGGCGGCGAATCTTCTATCAGGACGATAACGACCATCTGCTCGCGGCTGACGTGAGCACGTCGCCCACGTTCAGGGTCACGCGGACGCAGGTGCTCTTCTCGGGGCCATATTTCCGGTATCCTTATTACCACGAGTACGCCGTGGCGCCCGACGATAAGCATTTCGTGATGCTGCAGATCCCGCCCGCGGCGATGGGCCAGGGCGCGCGCCTGATCGAGATGCGCCACTGGCTGTCCGCCGCGATGAAGGCCGGCCATGAGTGACGCCGCCACGCGCCTTTCCGCCGCCCTCGCCGACCGCTACCGCATCGAGCGCGAGCTGGGGCAGGGCGGGATGGCCACCGTCTACCTCGCCCACGACCTCAAGCACGACCGCAAGGTCGCGATCAAGGTGCTCCACCCCGATCTCGCCGCCGCGCTGGGCGCCCAGCGCTTCCTCTCCGAGATCAAGACCACGGCGGCGCTCCAGCACCCGCACATTCTGCCCCTGCACGACTCCGGCGAGGCCGACGGCCTGCTGTTCTACGTCATGCCGTACGTGGAAGGCGAATCGCTGCGCGATCGACTGAACCGCGAGAAGCCGCTCCCCATCGAGGACGCCGAGGGGATCGCGCGCGAGGTGGCCGACGCGCTCGATTACGCCCACCGGCACGGCGTGATCCACCGCGACATCAAGCCCGAGAACATCCTCCTGCACGACCGCCGGGCGCTGGTGGCCGATTTCGGCATCGCGCTGGCCGTGCAGAGCGCCGGTGGCGAGCGGATGACCCAGACCGGTCTGTCGCTCGGCACGCCCCACTACATGAGTCCCGAGCAGGCGATGGGCGAGAAGCAGATCGACGCCCGGAGCGACGTGTACGCGCTGGGCGCGGTGCTGTACGAGATGCTCACCGGCGACCCGCCGTTCACCGGCTCCACCGTGCAGGCGATCGTCGCCAAGGTGATGAGCGCCGAGCCCGAGCCGGTGACGATGCTGCGGAAGAACACGCCCGAGCCCGTGGCGTACGCGGTGCATCGCGCGCTCGAGAAGCTGCCCGCCGACCGGTTCGGCACCGCGGCGGAGTTCGCGGCGGCGTTGAGCGCGCCGCCGCAGCACGGGAGCGCGGCGGCGGGCCGGCGCGGGGCACCACAAGCGGCCGACCGGCGCACCATGCTGCGCCTGCCGGCCATCATCGCCCTCGCCGCCGTCGCGGTGGCGGCCGTCGCGTTCGCGGCATACGAGCGAAATGCGGCGGGCCGGGCCGCGGGGGACGACGCGGTGCTGCGCTTCACCCTGGAGCCACCACCGGGCGTCGATCCCGTCGTGTTCCGTCAATCGCAGCTGAACGTCGCCCTCTCACCCGACGGCAAGGTGCTCGTGTTCGCCGCCCTCGGCGGCGACGGCACCCAGCGCCTCTATGCGCGGCGCATGGACGCCCTGAACGCCCGGCCGCTTTCGGGCACCGAAGGCGGCGAGCAACCGTTCTTCTCCCCCGACGGGCAGTCGGTGGCGTTCTGGGTGGCCGGCCGGCTGCTCCAGGTCGGCCTCGCCGGCGGCACCCCGCAACGCATCGCCGACCTGCCCAACATGACCGGAGCCACGTGGACGAAGCGCGGGATCATCGTCGCGAGCGTGGACAACCGTCTGGTCTGGTTCCGGGCCAACGACGCCGCCAAGCAGCATACGGCGCCGCTCGACGCGGCGAGTCAGGAGGACCTACAGTATTATCCCGTGGCGCTCCCCGACGGGGATCACATCGTATATGCCAGTTGGGCCGGCGGCGGGCTGGAAACGGTGCACCTGGCGGTGCTCTCCCTTTCCTCCGGCAAGGTACATCGCACGGCCACGCCCGGGTTGGGCGCCGTCGGGATGCTCGACGGCATGTTGGTGTACGGCACGTCCGGCGCTGAACTGGTGGCTGCCCCCTTCGATACCAAAGCCGAAGCCCTCGCGGGCCCGGGCCGCCCCGTGCTGACCGACGTCGCGCAGGGCAACCGGGGGGTCGAGTTGGCGGCCCTCTCGCATACGGGCACCCTGGTCTATGCCACGGGCACGGGACAGTCCGCGCTGGTGCTCGCCGATTCCGCCGGCGAGACGCCATTGGTGCCGGGAGCGCGCGAATATTCGTTCCCCCGCTATTCGCCCGACGGCCAGCGGCTGGCGGTCTCCATTTCGACGGGCGCCACGCGCGATGTCTGGCTGTACGATTTCGCCACCAAGGGGCTCCGCCGGCTGACCAGCGGCGGCACGGTCAACGAGCGCCCGGAATGGACCCCCGACGGGACGCGCGTGCTCTTCCGCTCGGACCGCGGGCCGCGGTCCGCCATCTGGTGGCAACCGGTGGACGCCAGCGCTCCGCCGAGTGCGCTGCAGGCCGATCCCCGGGCGGCGTACTACGAGGGCATCATCAGCTCCGACGGACGGACGCTCGTCTACCAGGTGGACACCTCCACCGCGGACCTGTACTACCGCGCGCTCCGTGGCGACACCACCCCGCACGCGGCCGTGAGCGACCCGGCGCAGGACTTCGAAGCCCGCCTGTCCCCGGACGGGCATTGGCTGGCGTACCAGACCGATCAGTCGGGCACCATGCAGGTCGTGGTGCAGGCATTTCCCGGGCCGGGCCCGCGCATTCCGATCTCCACCGACGGAGGCACGGAGCCCGTGTGGTCGCGCGACGGGCGTCGCCTGTTCTACCGCGGCAGCGGGCAGTTCGTGGTCGTTACTGTTTCCACCACGCCGTCATTCCACGTCGTATCGCGTGCCAACTTCATGGCCGACCGGTACGTCAGCGCTCCGGCGCCGCACGCCAACTACGACGTGTCGCCCGACGGCAAACGGCTGCTCGTGCTCAAGGGCGACACGCAGCGCCTGGTGGTGGTCCACGACTGGTGGTCGGAAGTCCGCCGACGTGCGATGGGAGACACGACGCGATGAGCGACGCCGCGTCCCGCCTCTCCGCCGCCCTCGCCGACCGCTACCGCATCGAGCGCGAGCTCGGAGCCGGCGGCATGGCGACCGTGTATCTCGCCCACGACCTCAAGCACGACCGCGAGGTCGCGATCAAGGTCCTCCACCCCGATCTCGGCGCGGCGCTGGGCGCCGAGCGCTTCCTGAGCGAGATCAAGACCACCGCGAAGCTGCAGCACCCGCACATCCTGCCCCTCCTCGACTCGGGCGACGCCGACGGCCTGCTCTACTACGTGATGCCGTACCTCACGGGCGAGACGCTGCGGGCGCGCCTCGACCGCGAGCGGCAGCTCCCGATCGACGACGCGCTGCGCATCGCCCGCGAAGTGGCCGACGCCCTCGGCGCCGCGCACGCGCAGGGAATCGTGCACCGCGACATCAAACCGGAAAACATCTTGCTGCAGAGCGGGCATGCCCTGGTGGCGGACTTCGGCATCGCGCTGGCGGTGCAGACGGCCGCCGGCGCCCGCATGACGCAGACGGGGCTCTCGCTCGGCACCCCGCAGTACATGAGCCCCGAGCAGGCGATGGGGGAGAAGCAGATCGACGCTCGCGCCGACATCTACGCGCTGGGCGCGGTGACGTACGAGATGCTCACCGGCGACCCGCCGTTCACGGGCAACAGCGTGCAGGCGATCGTCGCCAAGGTGATGAGCGCCGATCCGGAGCGGCCGACGCTCGTGCGCAAGACGATCCCGCCGCACGTCGAGGCGGCCGTGCTGTGCGCCCTGGCCAAGCTCCCCGCCGACCGGTTCGGCACGGCGGCCGAATTCTCGGCGGCGCTCGCGTCGCCCTCGGCTGCCCTCGCGGCATCGGCGGGCGCGTTCGCGACGCGCGCTGCGGGTCGAGGAGGGCGATCGCGCGCGGCGCTTGCGGCCGGCGCGGCGATGGCCGCGTTGGGACTGGGCGGCGGTTGGCTGCTGGGACGCGCAGGCCGCGTGGCGAACCGGGCCGTTGCGGAACTGAGCGCGAGCATCGTGCTCCCCGATTCGCTGCAATTGGCTCCCGAGCTCCGGATGCCGGAGGGAACGGAGGCTGTGG
Source organism: Gemmatimonadota bacterium (assembly GCA_028876525.1). Lineage (GTDB taxonomy): Bacteria > Gemmatimonadota > Gemmatimonadetes > Gemmatimonadales > Gemmatimonadaceae > JAGWRI01. Next base: position 5,459 of record JAGWRI010000104.1, read on the forward strand.
CGCTCTCGCCCGACGGGCGGCAGCTCGTGGTCGTCGCGCACCACGGCGCGGCATCGCAGCTCTACGTCCGCACGCTCTCGCAGTTCGGGTTTCGTTCCCTCGACGGCACCGATGGCGCGGAGGCGCCCTTCTTCTCACCGTCAGGCGACGCGGTGTACTTCTTCGGCCCCCAGGGCCTGATGCGGGAGACGCTGACCGATGGCCGAGTGACGCTGCTGCGGCGGACGCCGTCCGGCGAGTCCTCGGTGGACTCGTGGGGCGGCACGGTCATGGCAGACGGGCGCATCGTGCTCTCGCACGACTTCGCCGACCGGTTGAGCATCCTCACATCGTTGGGCGATTCGGTGCGCACCGTGGCCTGTGTGAGAACCTGCGGATTCCCCAAGGCGCTGCCGGACGGAGCCCATGTCCTCGTTGGGGATGGGAACACGCTCTGGGTGGCCGATCTCGCCACCGGCACGGGCGGATCCGTCATGCATCCGGGCGCGAACGGCGGCGAGGAGCCGCTGCACGCCATCGCCGGCCAAATCGACGGCCACGGCCACCTCGTGTACGCAACGCTGGACGGACGGCTGTACGCCGCGCCGTTCGATGCGGCGTCGTTTCGCGTAACCGGCCCGGCGGTCGCGATCGCCGACAGCGTCCGGATCGAAACCGGTCGAGGGGCCGCGCAGTTCGCGGTCAGCCCGTCCGGCGTGCTCGCCTACGCGCCCGGTGACGTGGCGGCCCTCGGAATCCTCGTGCGCGCGGACCGGTCGGGGCGGATCGACACCATTCCGGCGCCCCCCGATGACTACGACGGCCTCTCGCTCAGCGCCGACGGCCGCACGCTCGCCGTGCACGTGAGGACGGCCGCCGACGAACGGATCGAGGTCATCGATGTGATCACGGGGCATGTGACGCCGTGGCTCACCGGTCGAGGATTCGGCCCGCCGGCGTGGGCGGCGGATGGGCGGATCGTCTACACGCATCGGGATACGGCGCTCATCGGCGACCCGAACCAGAGCGCCGCGCCGACGCCGCTCCCCCCCGGCACCGACATCACGGGCAAGGTGCATGCGCTGTCCGACAGTGGAGCGTACCTCGTGTGGTCGAACGACTCCGCGGGCGTGATCCGCGGCGGACGACGTGTTGGCCACCCGGTGAGGATGCCGGAGAATGCCATCTACACGATGACGAGCGACGGCCGCTGGGTGATCGAGCACGGCCAGTCCAGCACCGGGGGATCATTGATGGCGCTGGCGCTCGACGGCAGCGACCGGCGGGTCGTGATCGCCCCCCCGGAATACGGGATGCCAACTCCGGCGGCCGGCGGGTCGGAGCTGATCACGGCGGTGTTCGAGACTGGACGCACGGCAGACGGCCGCGCGGAAACACTACAGACCTTCTATTCCGTGAAGTACGAACCCACAAGCGCGTCTCCGTTCGCGAGTCCTCAGAAGCTGTTCACGGCCACCGTTGCCGATTTTCCCGGGCCGAACTATACCGTCGGCATCGGCGGTCGTCGCTTCGTGTTCAAGGTGCATGTCGCCGCGCCGCCGCTTCGAGAGGTGCGTGTGATGACGTCGTGGACCTCGCAGCTCGCGTCGAGGGCAGAGAGGTGACGACGCCCGACCGTCTCGCCGCGGCCCTCGCCGACCGCTACCGCATCGAGCGTGAGCTCGGAGCCGGCGGCATGGCCACCGTCTATCTCGCCCACGACGTCAAGCACGACCGCAAGGTCGCGATCAAGGTGCTCAAGCCCGAGCTCGCCGCCGTGCTCGGCGCCGACCGGTTCGTGCAGGAGATCAGGACCACCGCGGCGCTCAGCCACCCGCACATCCTGCCCCTGTTCGATTCGGGCACCGCCGACGCGCAGCTCTACTACGTCATGCCCTACATCGAGGGCGAGACGCTGCGCGAGAAGCTCAACCGCGAAACGCAGCTCGGCGTGGACGAGGCGGTGCGCATCAC